>JABXJS010000241.1 GCA_013538855.1 Herpetosiphonaceae bacterium | reverse complement strand
GGCCTGCGCTGCACGCTGCGCCATTTTTTGCTGATGGCTAGTGCTCCATGGTCGGCGGTCGCCTTGAGCGCGTGATCGGCAGCGCTGCCAGCGTCGCAGGCTATCCGCGTGTGCTGCCCGCCACCCGCTGATGGCCTGCGCTGCACGCTGCGCCATTGCGGCCCGCCCAGCTACCAGACGACAGCGGCAGTGCATCAACAGCTGCTAGCAGACGCTCAACAGCATAGACAGGGAGATCGCACTGATGGATGTGATGTTGATTCATGGGCAAGGGCGCTCGTCGCTTTCGCTGCGCTGGCTCGGCTGGCAGCTGCGGCGACGCGGGCATCGACCGCACTACTTCGACTACTTCGTCGCCTGCGAGGCGTTTGAGCGTATTCAGCGGCGCTTCGAGCGCCACATTAACCAGCGTATCGGCGCACGGCCCTATGTCATCGTCGGGCACTCGCTTGGCGGCATCATCGCGCGCGCCAGCCTCGCACAGCTTGCGCATCCGCCACTGCACCTGCTGATGCTTGGCCCGCCCAACCATCCGGCGCTGATCGCCCAGCGCCTACGCCACACATGGCTCTACCGCCAGCTGACCGGCGACTGCGGTCAGAAGCTCGCCGATGCCCAGTTTTACGCCAGCCTGCCGCTGCCGCAGGTGCCCACGACGATCATCGCTGGCACCCGCGGCCTGTACGGGCGCTGGTTGCCGTTCGGCAGCCAGCCCAACGACGGGATTGTGCGCCTGTGCGAGGCCGATCTCGGCCCAGACTACCCGCTCATTCAAGTGCCTGCGATTCACACGCTGATCATAAACCACGCGGCGGTGATTGCGCTCTGTGAGCAGCTGCTCCAGCCGCAGGCCAGCGCGTCAGGCAACGATCCGTCTACACATACTCCGTAGGGCTGCCACGATCACCACCCGCAGCTGCGGCAGTCCCACGCGGGCACGGGCGCTGTGCACCTGCGTGGACTCTGCCGCAGTACAGCTGGCGCGCAACCACGTGCGCGTCTTTACATCCATCCTCGGGCCAGAGGCTCCACACCTGCCGCAGTGTCAGCCACCCGCAGCTGCGGCAGTCCCACGCGGGCACGGGCGCTGTGCACCTGCGTGGACTCTGCCGCAGCACAGCTGGCGCGCAACCACGTGCGCGTCTTTATAAAACAACCGCGCACCTACGCCGCTGGTTTCAGAGAGCCGCCAGGACGGCGTGGCGTGGCGACGTGCGCCACCCACCAGCAGAGCAGCGCGAACAGCGCCAGCGCCACAAAGCCCAACATGGTGCTGCCAAACATCTCGCTGATAATGCCAAGCAGCAGCGGCGGGAAGAAGCCGCCGAGGCCGCCAGCAGCGCCGACCAAGCCGGTGACGCTGCCGACCGACTGTGGGAAATACTCGGGCACCAGCTTAAAGACCGCACCGTTGCCCAGGCCAATCGCCGCCGCCATGCCCAGCGCGCCAAGCGTAAACGGCACCATCTGGATGGTCGCCATCAGCAGCGCCATCACGGCCGTAAAAGGAAACACCCAGCGCAGAATGGTTAGGCCGCCGACGCGGTCGGCCAGCACGCCGCCGATCGGACGCATCAGCGTGGCCAGCACCACAAAGCCCGCAGTGCGCAGCCCAGCGTCGCGAATCTCCAGCTTAAACACATCGGTCAGAAAGGTTGGCAGGTACACCGACATCGCGACAAACCCGCCGAATGTGAGGAAATAGTAGAGGCTCAGCACCCAGCTCTTGCGCTCGCGCAGCGGTGCGATCATCTGACCAAAGGTTTTGGTGACGCGGGGAGCAGGCGCATTGCGCGCCAGCGCGACGTAGATCGCAAGCCATGCCAGCGCGATCAGCGCAAAGGTCCAGAAGCCCCAGCGAAAGCCAAAGGCCGTCACAATAACCGGCGCGCCAAAGGCGGCCAGCGACTGGCCGATATTGCCTGCGCCATAGACACCGAGCGCGTAGCCCTGCCGCTGTGGCGGAAACCAGCGGCTGACAAAGCCAACGCCCACGGCAAAGCTCGCCAGCGACACACCAGCAAAGAAATCGACAACCAGCAGCTGCCAGTAGGCCTGCACCCAGCCGAGCAGCAGCGCAGGCACAATCGAGGCCAGCATCACTAGCGCGAAGATCAGCCGACCGCCGTAGCGATCAGTGAGCATGCCCAGCGGAATGCGGCCGAGGCTGCCGAGCAGCACAGGCACCGCCAAGGCCACGCTGACCTGCACCGGCGAGAGCGCCAGGCGCGTCTTGAGCACCGGCATCATCGCCGAGACCGAGCCAAAAATTGCAAAGCACACCACAAACGCACCAGTGGCCAGCGTCAGCTGCAGCGCGTTGCCGCGCGGCTCAGTGATCGGGGGGACGTTGGTCTTCATGGATTGGCTCCTTTGGCGATCGATCAAGATCGTACAAAAATTTCAGCAGGCCCAGATTGAGCAGCAGACAGACGAGGCTAAAGATCGCGGCTGGCAGCGGCACGCCAGCATCGCCACCGAGAAACGAGTTCATAGTCGCGGTCAGCAGCCAAAGCTGGAGCACGTCGATAACCAGCACAAGGCTCACGATGCCCTGCACAATAATCTGGCGCTGGGCGCGGGAAAAGCGGCGTTTCATGTGCGCAGCTCCACTCCTACCGCGTACACAGCGGTCTCGCGCACCTCCAGCACAATCTGCGGCAGCGGGCGCTGCGGCGGCCCCTCAAGCACCTCGCCAGTGGCGAGGCTAAAGTAGCCGTGGTGGCAGGGGCAGGCCAGCAGATTGCGCTCAACCTCGGGCACAACCGCGCACGAGAGATGGGTGCACTTCTGGCTATAGGCGCGCAGCGTGTTGGCATCGGGCCGAATCAGCAAGCATGGCTCATCGGGCGTGGGATAGTGAAACACCAGCGAGCCACCGACGGGAATCTGGGCCAGCTCGGCGATCTTCAGCACAGGCGCGGCTGGCTCCTGCTGACGCCGCCAGTTCTCCCAGAGAATCCAGAACTGGCCGGTGGTGAAGGCGGCGCTTGTGAGCACCAAAAACTTCGCAAACTCACGGCGCGAGATATAGGTATCCTGCGGCACATCGACGGGAAAGTCCTGCCGCCAGCGGGGCTGATCGGCGTAGGGCTGGCCATCGGGCATCTGCGAGAGCGCATCGGGATCAGTCTTGGGCATTATGGCTCCTCCGAGCAAGCTTAATCCTGGTGTAGCATCAAGAAAATATCCTGGCCGCTGCCCTGGTCTTCCATGGCGCTGAGCACATCGACATACTCGCTGTGCTGCTCGCGCGGCAGCAGCATATTGACCTTCGTGCTGATCGTCTGGCGACCAAACTGAAACTGGTTGGTCGGCCGCGAGCGCTGGCGCTGGGCCATGATCTCCGCGCGGGTACCATAGGCCAGCGCGCCGCTGGGACAGACCGAGGCGCACATTGGTTTTTTGCCCTCGGATGTGCGGTCGTAGCACATATCGCACTTCATCATCAGCTCCGCGCCGGTGTTCATCTTGGGCACGCCGAAGGGGCAGGCCAGCACACAGTTGTTGCAGGCGATACAGCGCGGCTTGCGCGCCGTCTGCACAACCCCATCGCCTGTCTTCTTAATCGCATCGGCGGGGCAGACCTCGGCGCAGGTTGGCGAATCGCAGTGCATGCAGACCACGGGCACCGTCTGGGTTGTATAGGCGCGGTTGACATACTCAAGGTGAATCATCGACTGGCCCTTGTGGGTATCACACTCGCTACACGCCTGCACGCAGGCCTGGCAGCCGATGCAGCGGCTCGGATCGATAAAAAACTCATACTGCTCAGGAACAGGCATAGCACCTCCTACTACTGCTGCGGCTCTAGCTCATCGGCGTAGGCAGGCGGCCCAGCGGCCTTGAAGACACGCACAGCACAGACTTTGTACTCGGGAATTTTAGAGATTGGATCTTGGGCGGCGATCGTCAGGCGGTTGATGCTCTTGCGGCCGGCCCAGTGGTAGGGCACGAACACCGTATCGGGGCGAATCGTGCGCACCACCTGCGCGCGCAGCGTGATCGCGCCGCGGCGCGACTCGGCGGTGATCCAGTCGTTGTCGCCGATGCCGAGCTGGGTGGCCAGCTGCGGGTGCAGCTCGATGCGCGGCACAGGATACTGATCGACCAGCGGGCCGATACGCCGCGTCTGGGTGCCCGACAGAAACTGGCTAATCACACGGCCGGTGGTCAAAATGAGCGGATACTCGGCATCGACATCCTCGGCGGGTGGCGTGTAGGGAGCCACATTGAAGCGCGCCTTGCCATCGGGAAAGTAAAACGGGCCAGCGCCCTTGGCCACCGGATTCCACGAGCCAGGCTCGAACAGGCGCGGCGTGCCGGGGTGCTCGACGCTGGGGCAGGGCCAGAACACACCGCCCTGCTGCTCGATCTTCTCGTAGGTGATGCCGGAGTAGTCGGCGATGCCGCCCTGCGAGGCGCGCCGCAGCTCATCGAAGATCTCGCGGGGGCTGGTGAAGGTAAAGCCGCGCTCGCGGCCAAGCTGCTTGGCGATATCTTGGATGATGCGCCAGTCCTGGCGCGCCTCGCCGGGGCAATCCAGCGCCCGGTTGATCTTGATCACGCGGCCCTCGACCTGCGTAACAGTGCCCTCGTCCTCCTCCTGCAGCGAGCCAGGCAGCACAATATCGGCGTGGCGGGCGCTATCGTTGAGGAAAAAGTCGATAGCGACGTAGAACTCCAGCTTATCGAGCATGCGGGCGATAAAATCGCTGTCGGGCAGCGAGACCTTGGGGTTGAAGCAGATGCTGAGCATGCCGCGAATCTCACCGCTCTCGATTTTGCGGAACAGCTCGTAGGCATCGACGCCCGGCTGGGGCATCGCGGCCACATCCATGCCCCAGACATCGGCGATGTGCGCGCGGTGCTCGGGATTGGCGAGATCGCGTGCGCCAGGCAGCTGATCGCACTTCTGGCCGTGCTCGCGGCCGCCCTGGCCATTAGCCTGGCCGGTGATCGTGCCATAGCCGCAGTTTGGCCGCCCGATGCGCCCAGAGGCCAGCACCATATTGATCGCGCCGAGCACATTTTGCACGCCGTGGGTGTGATGCTCGATGCCGCGCGCATGCATCAAAAACGAGGTCTTAGCCTGGCCCCACCACTCGGCGGCCTGCTCGATGCCGCGCTGGGCGATGCCGGTGACCTCGGCGGTGCGCTTCGGCGTCCACTCCTGCACGTGGGCGGCGAGGGCATCGAAGCCGACGGTGGAGCGCTCGATAAAGTCGTGATCGAGCCAATCGTTCTTAATCATCAGGTGTAGGATGCCATTGAACAAGGCGATATCACGTCCGGGCTTGATCGGCAGAAACAGATCGCAGGTGCGCGCAATCGGCGTGATGCGCGGATCGACGACGATAATTTTCGCGCCGTTCTCGCGCGCCTGCCAGACATAGCTGGTGGTGATCGGGGCGCACTCCGCGACGTTGGCCCCGCTGATCCACACCACATCGGTGTGCAGCATATCCTGCCACGGATTGGCCGAGCGATCCACGCCAAACGCCTTCTTGTTGGCCGCGCCAGCGCTGACCATACACAGACGACCGTTATAGTCGATGTGCGACGTTTTCAGGCACATATGCGCAAACTTGCCCATGAGATAGGTCTTCTCGGTGGTCAAGCTGGCACCGGAGATGATGGAGAAGGCGTTGTTGCCGTACTCATGCTGAATGCGCTCGATCTCGGCGGCGACGCGCTCGATGGCGGCGGTGTAGGCCAGTGGCTGAAAGCCGCCGGGGCTGGCGGGATCGCGCTGCAGCGCCGTCAGCAGTCGATCGGGATGCGCCCCCTGCAGGTAGCGCTTGACGCCCTTGGGGCAGAGCATGCCCTTGTTGAACGGAAAGTCGTACCACGGCTCGAAGCCGATCACCGTATTATCTTTGACCTTGAGCTGGATGCCGCACTGCTGGCCGCAGAAGCAGCAGTGTGTTTTCACGAGCCTATCGGGCACAACATCGGTCTCCAGGCGCTCGCCATGCGCGTAGGCACGCTGTGGACCGAACTGCGCGATGATGTCCTGCTCGTTGCGGGGAAGAGTTGCCATTGTAGCTGCCTCAATGCACTAGATGGATACTGCTCAAAAATGAAGATTGGCCTTGTCCTCGCTGCCCAGTGGTCCCTCGCTGATGGCGGCATTGCCGAACTGTGGTGTCGGCGCAGGCGCATCAACGACGCCAAACATCTGTGGGGCGCGCTGGCCGAGCCACAGCTGCGACTGCGCCAGCGCCACCATGGCCCGCCGACAGGGCGGGCAGATCCACTGATAGTGCTCGACAGGGCCATCGACACGGTAGTCATAGCCAAGCTGGCGCTCGACGGTGATCAAATCCTCGATATGCTGCTGGGACGAGTACGCGCTGCCACAGCGGCGACAGACCGCGCTCGCACCGCGCGCGCCAGCATCCTTATAGAAGCTTGCGCCCAGCTGCGCCGGACGCTGAAAGATATGAAAAAACTTGCCAAACGGCATATACAGCAGCGTGAAGATCACCGTGATTGCATGCAAAATGGCGATAAAGTCGAAGGCGTAGCCGCGCATCCACGTGTAGCTGGCCGTTAGCATGAGGCCGGTGACGCTGATGGCAAACAGCAGGATCAGCGGCAGCATATCCTCGACGAACTGCTGCACCGCCGCCGCGCCGTGATCGCGCATGCGCCGCCACATCGCCAGCATCACGCCGCCGATCACCAAAAACGACGACCAGACCAGCCCGTGAAAGACGATAAATGCAAACAGCGAGCCGAGCGGAAAGCGGAAGAGCGGAAATCCAAATAGGTAGGCCTGGTACCAGCCAAAATTGTTGGGCACAGTGGTGAAGTGGAGCCAGCCGAAGACCAGCGGGAAGGTGATCGCGAAGGCGGCGATACAGCCCCACATCAGCAGCCAGTGCGCCAGCCAGCGCAGCCGCCCGCGCCGCCAGATAAAGCGGTTAGCGGCCACATCGCTGCCAGCGCGGCTGATTAGGCGCCCTAGGTTGCCAAGCAGGCGCTGCGGCTGTAAAAAAAAGCGCCAGCCACGCCGCCAGTACATGGCCGTGGGCGGACGCTGCAGCCACATCGCATAGCGATAGGTTACGCCGAAGGCCGCAAACAGCGTCGCAAACGTGTAGGCCACCAGCGCCGCATCAAAGTGCGCCAGATTCCGTGAGCCAACCACGATCATCACAGCGAGCAGGGCCGTCACTAGCGTGCCCCAGGCCAGGGCTTTGCGGACTTCTGGCCGGATGGTCATAGCACCTCCATGACAAGCTATTGGTACGTCGAGAGCGTAGGGCGGATAGAGTGAGGTCGTGCTTCTTCAAAACGTAGTGCCAGCAAGGAGCGTGCCACTTCATCAGCGCCCACCTGAGCTTAGCGCAGAGCAGCCCATGCAGGCAGCGACAAAAGTCACACGCACGAATTGTGGCCATTGATTACACAACCGGGAACAAAAACACCATCTGCGCCATCTATACACACAAGCGCTTCACAGAGAGAGATAGCTCGCGAGTCTCTAGTTCAACGTTTAGTTAGGAGCAAAACCATGCAACGAGCAAGAAGGTTTGCCGTGCTGAGCCTGCTCGCCATGCTGCTTGCAGCATGCGGCGGCTCGATGAGCCAGTCCACCAGCGTTAGCCCCGTTGATGTAGCCCGATCCCGTCAGCCACAGCAGCAGCCGTCGGTGCCGCAAGAGTCGCAGAAGCTTATCGAAGCGCCGCAAGAACAAGCACTTGCGCCAACCCAGGATTCGCTGAATATGGCGATTCCGGCCCCAGATGCACAGATGCCCGCTGATGGCGCGACAAGCAGCGAGCTGCGCGCCCCGGCCCAAGATGTTCAGGTTCTGCCAACTCCGCTGCCAATTGATCCGGAGCCGATTGCGCCCGAGGGCAGCGACTCGATGTACTTCCAAAACTACGGCGTCAACCCGTTCATTGCGACCAGCAACGATCCGCTCTCGACGTTCGCCATGGATGTTGACACCGCCTCCTACACGCTGATGCGCGAGTATATCAAGCGCGGCCAGCTGCCCGATCCGGACTCGGTGCGCGTGGAGGAGTATCTCAACTACTTCAACTACGACTATCCGCAGCCGGAGCAGGGCGACTTCGCCATCTACACCGAGGCCGCGCCGTCGCCGTTCGGCGGGCCAGGCTACCAGCTTGTGCAGATCGGCATCCAGGGGCGCAGTATCGCCAGCGCCGAGCGCAAGCCGGCCGCGCTCACCTTTGTGATCGACGTGTCTGGCTCGATGGCGCGCGAGGATCGGCTTGGTGCAGTGCAGAGCGCGCTCATCACGCTGGTCGATCAGATGCGCCCCGACGACAGCATCGCCATCGCGGTGTACGGCTCCAACGCCCGCGCTGTGCTCGACGTGACCAGCGGCGATCAAAAAGCCGCCATCCAGCAGGCGATCAACGGCCTTATGTCCGAAGGCTCGACCAACGTTGAGGCGGGCCTGCGCGTGGGCTTTGGCCTCGCCGACGAAGCCTACAAGCCTGATGGCATCAACATGATCATCCTCTGCTCCGACGGTGTGGCCAACAACGGCGTCACCGACCCACAGGCGCTGCTGGATGCCTACCAGCCCTACCTCGAGCGCGGCATTCAGCTCTCGACCTACGGGTTCGGAATGGGCAACTACAACGACATTTTGCTGGAGCAGCTGGCCGACGGCGGCGACGGGGCCTACGCCTACATCGACAGTGCCAGCGAGGCGCAGCGTGTATTTGTGGAGAACCTCACCGGCACGCTGCAGACCATCGCCCGCGATGCCAAGATTCAGGTCGCGTTCGATCCAGCCAACGTGGCCCACTATCGCCTGATCGGCTACGAAAACCGCGATGTGGCTGATGTTGATTTCCGCAACGACAGTGTTGATGCCGGCGAGGTCGGCGCAGGCCACAGCGTCACCGCGCTGTATGAGATCAAGCTCCAGCCCAACGCCAGCGGCCCGCTGCTGACCACGCGCATTCGCTACCAGCCCGCCGATGGCGGCGACGTGATCGAGAGCAGCAGCACCTTCGGCAGCGCCGATGCCCAGCCAGACGTCGCCAAGACCACACCGCGCTTCAAGCTGGCTGCCAGCGTCGCCCAGTACGCCGAGCTGCTGCGCCACTCGCAGTGGTCGCGCGCCAAGTCAATCGAGGATGTGATCAGCCTGGCGCTGAGCGGCGCAGCTGGCTACCCCGACGACATCAACGTGGCCGAGTTCGTTACGCTGGTGCAGCAGGCCGCCGCGCTGGCCCAGTAGCGCAGACAGCATCGCATAGCGACGGCCCCGCCACATGTTTGGCGGGGCCGCTTTCGATGGATGCGTTATGGAGGCGGGCAGCTACGAATCGCCCGAGTAGCTTGGATGCGGATCGTGGGGCAGCTCCTCGCCGGCCTCAGGGTGGTGCTGATCAAGATAGAGCACCATCGCGTACCAGCCGTTGGTGACGCTCTCCGGCAGATCCTCGCCGTTGATCGAGGCCATGCCGTGAAACGAGCCGGACGCCTCGTCGTAGTAGTACGTCCAGGTGCCGCCGTAGCTGGCGAAGCGCTCGGCGACCGGAAACAGCGTCTGCTCGCAGAAGCGACCCTCCAGCGCGCGCGACTTCGCGCCGTCGGTGACGGTATAGAAATCGCCATAGTTCGACTTGA
This sequence comes from Herpetosiphonaceae bacterium, assembly GCA_013538855.1. Lineage (GTDB taxonomy): Bacteria > Chloroflexota > Chloroflexia > Chloroflexales > Herpetosiphonaceae > OHK22. Next base: position 966 of record JABXJS010000241.1, on the reverse strand, counting down.
TGTAGGTCTGGCCAGCGAGCACCCGTGCGGCTCCATGGCTGGCCTGGCGGGCTTTCTCGAGTGGAACTTCTGTCTCGACAACCACTAGGCCCTCGCGCAGTTGATCATCAGCGCCCGACGCTTCCTCCTCGGGCTGCGCAGCATCGGCTGCGCCGGGGAAGTGAGCGGCGTAGAGCTGATTGATCGCCGTGTGCAGCGTTTGGTTATCGCTGCCATACACCTCGGCGAGCGCGGATAGACGGTCGAAGGTTTGCTGATCGATGTAGATGTTTTTGCGCATGCGACTGCCTCATTGCGGTGGCTAGTATCAGTGCTCCCACGATAGCGAGAAGACACAGCGGCTGTCAATAGGCTTTATGGGTGGCTGTGGCACCTCGCGCGAGTGATGAATTTAGCGCTTGAAGAGCTTGCTCTCGAGCACGGCGTGGCGCTCGAGGTAGCGCAGCCAGCCGAGGCCAGAGACTGGGCCAAAGTCATTGTGCTCAACGTTCGTACTGCCGCGCTGCTCCGTGCGCAGCCGCTCGGCTAGGGCAACGGTCTCGCGGCGCGTTTGCTGCAGCAGCTGGCGCAGCTCGGCCATCGGCTGCTCGGTGTTGGGAAGGTAGTCGTCGCTATCATCGCGCACGAACGGCGCGCCCAGCGCCATGCGCAGCCGATTCTGGCCCCAGCGCTCCATGGCGATGATGTGGCCCACGCGCTTGCGATTTGCGGCTGTATCATCGACGGCAGCGATCCGCTGATCAATCTGCTCGACCGTCCAGCGCAGCCGATCCTCCAGCTCAGCGTAGCCCTGCTTGGCCGCTGGGTTATCCAGCAGGCGCTTGATCATAAACGCCCGAAAGCGTGTCTTGAGTGCCATAAAATTCTCCAGCTTCAGTAGATCACAGGACTCCCTGGGGCCAGGGTAAACGGTGTGGCGGCCGAATCGTGCGGTATCCTTTGTGGTGCCAACCAAGAAAGGAACCG
>JABXJS010000240.1 GCA_013538855.1 Herpetosiphonaceae bacterium | reverse complement strand
GGGCGAGCGCGGCACGGGGTATACGGGATGTGCGCTGTGCTGCTGTTGTCGCACCGCCAGCGTGGCCGAGCTACGGCGATTGTCCACGCAAAAACGGCCGCCCCGCCGCCGTGGGCGACCACGGGACGGGGCGGCGCTAGCGCGATAGGGAATGACTACTTATCGCGGTCGATGTAGCCGGTTGCGGCCTGGGCCGCCGCCAGCAGCGCCAGCGGGACGCGGTACGGCGAGCATGACACATAGTTCAGGCCCGTGCGCACGAAGAAGGCGACCGAGTCGGGATCGCCGCCGTGCTCGCCACAGATGCCAACTTTGAGGTCGGGGCGCGTATGGCGACCGCGCTCGGTGCCGATCTGGACAAGCTGGCCGACGCCCTCGACATCGATGGTCTGGAACGGATCAGCGCCAAGCACCTTGAGCTTATCGACGTAGGTGGGCAGGAAGCGCCCGCTGTCGTCGCGCGACAGGCCGAAGGTGGTCTGGGTCAGGTCGTTGGTGCCGAAGGAGAAGAACTCGGCCTCCTGAGCGATCTGATCGGCGGTGAGGGCCGCGCGTGGCAGCTCGATCATCGTGCCGATGGCGTACTCGATGGTCTGGCCGGTGGCGCTCATCACCGCCTGGGCGGTCTCGCGCACAACCTGCGCCTGGAGCTGGAGCTCCTTGAGGGTGCTGACCAGCGGAATCATCACCTCGGGATAGACGACGATGCCGCGGGCCTGGCAGTCGGCGGCGGCGCGGAAGATCGCGCGCACCTGCATGGCGGTGATCTCGGGATAAACGATGCCGAGGCGACAGCCACGGAAGCCGAGCATCGGATTGGCCTCGCGCAGAGCGTCGATGACGTGGCGCAGGTGCTCGGCGCTAGTCTTGAGCTTGCGGGCCAGCAGGCGAATCTCGGCGTTGGTATGCGGCAAGAACTCGTGCAGCGGCGGGTCGAGCGTGCGGATGGTGACCGGCAGGCCGTCCATCGCCTCGAAGATGCCGACGAAGTCGGCGTACTGGAGCGGCTCGAGCAGGGCCAGGGCTGCTTCGCGCTCCTCGCGGGTCTCGGCGACGATCATCTCGCGCATATAGTCGATGCGATCGCCCTCGAAGAACATATGCTCGGTGCGACAGAGGCCGATGCCCTCGGCCCCAAACTGGCGCGCGACCTGGGCGTCGTGGGGCGTGTCGGCGTTGGCGCGAATGCCGATGGTGCGGATCTCGTCGGCCCACTCCATGAGCGTGCGGAAGTCGTCGGTTAGCTCTGGCTCGATGGTGGGCAGCTGGCCGACGAAGACCTCGCCGGTGGAGCCATCGAGGCTGATCCAGTCGCCGACCTTGAGCACGGTGCGCTTGACCGAGACGGTGCCGGCGTCCTCATCGATCTCGAGCGCGCCGCAGCCGACGACGCAGGGCTTGCCCATGCCGCGGGCCACAACAGCGGCGTGCGAGGTCTTACCGCCACGTGCGGTGAGGATGGCCTGAGCCACGACCATGCCGTGGAAGTCCTCGGGCGCAGTCTCGTTGCGCACCAGGATGACGGCCTGGCCCTGCTGCGCCAGCTCCTCGGCCACATCGGGGTCGAGCACGATCTGGCCAGCGGCAGCGCCAGGCGAGGCGGCAAGGCCGACGGCGAAGGGCTGGCTGGTGAGCTTGGCCTGCGGGTCGATGACCGGATGCAGCAGCTGATCGAGCTGGTGCGGGTCAATGCGGCGCACAGCGGTGATGCGGTCGATCAAGCCCTCCTCGACCATATCGAGGGCGATCTTGAGCGCGGCGGTGGCGGTGCGCTTGCCGGTGCGCGTTTGCAGCATCCAGAGCTTGCCGCGCTCGACGGTGAACTCGACATCTTGCATATCGCGGTAGTGCTCTTCGAGGCGATCGGCGATGGCGCAGAGCTGATTATAGAGCGCAGGATCGGTCTCATTGAGCGTGCTGATCTGCAGCGGCGTGCGAATACCAGCGACGACATCTTCGCCCTGGGCGTTGATCAGATACTCGCCGTACAGCTCGCGGACGCCGGAGGTGGGGTTGCGGGTGAAGGCGACGCCGGTGAACGAGTCCGCGCCCATATTGCCAAAGACCATGGCCTGCACATTCACGCCAGTGCCCATGGTGTCGCTGATGTGGTTGATGCGGCGGTAGTCAACAGCGCGCCGACCATTCCACGAGTTAAAAACCGCGCCGATGGCCATGCGCAGCTGAACATAGGGATCATCGGGGAACGCTGCACCAGTGCGGGCGACAACGATCTCCTTATAGCGCGTGATCAGGTCGGCCAGCTCAGCGGCGGACAGATCGGTGTCGCTGCGGGCGGCCGGACCACTGCCCTTGAGCAGATCAAGCTCGTGCTCAAAGAGCGCGCCGTCGAGGCCCAGCACGATCTTGCTGAACAGCTGGATAAAGCGGCGGTATGCGTCGTTGGCGAAGCGCTGATTATTGGTCTGCGCAGCGAGGCCCGCGCAGGTATCCGGGTTGAGGCCGAGGTTGAGGATCGTATCCATCATGCCGGGCATCGAGAGCGGCGCGCCGGAGCGCACCGACAGCAGCAGCGGGTTGGCTGCATCGCCAAAGCGGCGCTCGGTCAGCGCCTCGACATCCTGCAGGGCGGTGAGCACTTGGGGCCAGAGATCGGCGGGCAGCTCGCCATCGGCCTGGAAGGCGCGGCAAGCGTCAGTGCTGATGGTAAAGCCAGGCGGGACCGGCATGCCGATGCGGGTCATCTCGGCGATGCCGGCACCTTTGCCGCCAAGCAGCATACGCATGGACGCGGAGCCTTCACGAAACAAATAAACCCATTGAGGTGCTAGCTGTGTCATGGGAATGCCTCCTCACTGAGTGCATGGGTTAAGCGCCAAATGAACAGCTAGCTCTAAGCATAGAGCGCACAGCCACCAGCCAGGGAAACAAACCGTGCCTGCTGGTGAAGAATTCGTCACATCCCAAAAATCTGGACTAACGACCTAGGGTAGTATATACTTTTCTTAATCTATGCTTTGGTGGCAAAGCGCACTGTTGCCTTAGCCTCGCCCATGAAGGTCTGGTCTAGCTCATGGAGAGAGGCTATTTGTATGTCGGTCTTTTCGCTATGGAAGGGGAGCTTCAATCATGCACACATCGTACACTCGGTGGGCACTGGTCCTGCTACTGCTCTGTGTGGTCAGCTTAACGCCTACTCGCAGCACATCAACGCCAGCAGCACCCAGCGCCTACCCATATCAGCCAGGGTTTCCGCGCACGAATCTCCAGGGGAGCTTTTTCTCATCGCCAACGGTCTTTGATCTGTACCACAACAATCGCAATGTTATTTTGACCGGCGACAGCGCCGGCTGTGTCTGGGGCTTCGATGCCAACGGCAACACGCTGCCAGGCTTTCCCTGGTACACCAACGGCAATAACAACTGCAACGGCGGCCAGCGCATCAACAACTCGCTGGCGGTCGGCGATCTCGACGGCAACGGCTGGGCCGAGATCGTCGCAGGCACCCGCGGCAACACCAGCAATGGCACGTTCGGCAAAGTCTGGGTCTGGCACTGGACCGGCGCGGTCGCCGCTGGCTGGCCCAAGCAGATGGCCTGGAACTGGCCCAGCACCGGCAATCAGCCCGAGGTCTACTCGGTGGCCCTGGCGAATGTCACTGGGAATAACAACTACGAGGTGCTCGCTGGCACCAGCAACGAGAGCGGCGATGCGGTGAGCCTGTACGCCTGGAACGGCAACGGCTCGGCGCTGCCGGGCTTTCCCAACGGCTACGCGCCTGGCCACAGCGCGGGCATCTTTGGCCACATCGCCGCCGGCGACCTGAGCGGCGATGGCTCAGCGGAGATCATCGCCGGCCGCGATCACATCTACACCTCGGCCTACGAGGCCAACGGCCAGTTTGTGGCTGGCTGGCCGCAACAGACCTACCTCGATCAGAACAAGCGCGTCTGGGGCCAGGACAAGTACATTGAGTACACGCGCTCCGGCCCCGCCGTGGGCGATCTTGACCACGACGGCGCGCCCGAGGTGGTGATCGCTGGCAAGGTGCGCGATCCACTGGCTGGTTGGGACCATCCGCAGATCGGCAGCGCCCTGCTGGTGCTGAACGCCGATGGCTCACGTCGCGCTGGCTGGGAGGTTGGCAAGACGGTTGGCGCGCCGCTTTCGACCAACTATCCGCCCAATAACCCGGTGACCCTGGTTGATCTCAATGGCGACGGCGATCTCGAGATCGTCGTGACCTTCGACGACGGCACCATCCGCGCCTTCCGCGACGACGGTCTACAGCTCTGGACCTACAACTATGCGCAGGGGCGGCGCATGTTTGCGAGCGAGGTTGTGGCTGGCGACATCACCGGCGACGGTGTGTTCGAGCTGGTCTTTGGCACCTACGCCATCGACTCAAGCGCCTACAGCGCGGTGGGCATCGAGGCGATCACCACCAATGGCCAGCACCTCAGCGGCTTCCCGCTGCATGTCACCGCCGAAAACGCGGGCACCTCGTGGGGCTTTCAGGCCGCGCCAACGCTGGCCGACATCGACAAGGACTGCCGCGTCGAGATTGTGGCCCACAGCCGCGGCGGCGCGCTGTACGCCTGGCGCACGCCGGGCATCGCCGATCCAGCCTTTTTGCCCTGGCCGACCAGCCGCCACGACAACACCCGCCGCGCCGAGTATGTCCGACCATCGCCGACCACCGTGCAGCCGCCGCAGCTGAACGGCCCGTTCAAGCTCTTCTTCCCGCTGGTGCGCAAAGGCTGCCGCTAGCCGTAGCCGAACCGGCCAGCGCTGCTGGCTGCTGGTGCGCACAGGCTGGCGCGCGCCGAAAATACAGCGGCCAGGGCAAGATGCCCTGGCCGCCATACTTAACCGTGCGCCGCAGCTACTCCCACTCGATCGTCGCTGGCGGCTTCGAGGAAATATCGTAGACCACCCGGTTCACGCCGGCGACCTCGTTGACGATGCGGTTGGACACGCGCGCCAGCACATCATCGGGCAAACGCGCCCAATCGGCGGTCATGTAGTCCTCGGTGGTGATGGCGCGCAGCGCGATGACATCGGCGTAGGTGCGGCCATCGCCCATCACGCCGACGCTCTGGATGGGCAGCAGCACCGCAAAGGCCTGCTGTGTCGAGCGATACAGATTAGACGCCCGCAGCTCCTCCAAGAAAATCGCGTCAGCCTGGCGCAGCACATCGAGCCGCTCGCGACTGACTGCGCCCAGCACGCGCACGGCCAAACCCGGCCCAGGGAACGGATGCCGCCAGACCCACTCTTCGGGCAGGCCCAGCGCCAAACCGGCGGTGCGCACCTCGTCCTTGAACAGCATGCGCAGCGGCTCAATAACCTGCATGCGCATATCCGCCGGCAGCCCGCCGACGTTATGGTGCGTTTTGATCTTCGCGGCCACCGTCCGGTCCGGAGCCGTCGACTCGATCACATCGGGATAGAGTGTGCCCTGCACCAGATAGGCAGCGTCATCGAGGTTGCGCGCCTCGCGCTCGAAGATGCGGATAAACTTTTCACCGATGATCTTGCGCTTCTGCTCAGGATCGGCCACACCAGCTAGCGCGCTCAAGAACTCCTCGGCGGCATCGACGGTGACAAGCTCGATGTGCATGTGATCGCGGAAGGTACGGCTAACCTGCTCGGCCTCGCCCAAGCGCAGCAGCCCATTATCGACAAAGATGCAGGTGAGCCGATCGCCGACCGCCTCGTGCGCCAGCAGCGCCGCCACCGCCGAGTCCACCCCGCCGCTCAGGGCGCAGATGACCTGGCCGCTCGGCGCTTGCTCGCGGATGCGCGCCACGGCCTCGTTGATAAACTGGTTTGGCTCCCACGTGCCATCGCACTCGCAGATCGCATATAGAAAGTTATGTAAAATCTGCTCGCCAAATGGCGTGTGCACAACCTCAGGGTGGAACTGGAGGCCGTACCAGCGCAGCTCCTCGTTGACCGCCGCGGCGTAGGGCGAGTTATGGCTAATCGCCAGCGGACGCCAGCCGTGCGGCAGCGACACCAGCCGATCACCGTGGCTCATCCAAACCTTCTGGTTCGTAGGCGTATCCTTGAACAGCAACGACTCGGCGGTGACAGTGATGGTAGCGGGGCCGTACTCGCGCCGATCAGTCGGCTCGACCTGCCCGCCGAGCACATGGGCCTGCAGCTGCATGCCGTAGCACACGCCAAGCACCGGCAGCTGGCTCGCCTGCACCCACTCTGGCAGGTGCGGCGCGCCCGGCGCATACACACTGTTGGGGCCACCAGAGAGGATAATTCCGCGCGGGTTAAGCGCCAGCGCCTCCGCCGCATCAACATCGAAGCGCAGCAGCTCGCTATACACGCCTGCCTCGCGAATCCGGCGCACGATCAACTGACTGTATTGTGAGCCGTAGTCCAGCACCACAATCGATTCATTATGTGCCATGCTCTATCCTTGACTGCTCGATGACCATCTCGGCGTAGTTTAGCATAGATCATCGGCGCGGGCGCACAGCCGTCAGCGGCAGCAGCGCCCGCGCCGTGCCCACTAGCGCGTCCAACTCAGGCGATAGACACGCCCGCTGAAGTCGTCGGAGATGAGCAGCGAGCCGTCGCGATCAACGAGCAGGCCCACCGGCCGCCCCCAGATCGTATTGTTCTGATTCCAGCCGCGCACCAAATCTTGCAGGCCCACCGGCCGCCCCTGGCTGAAGCGCACCCGCGACACTAGATAGCCGTTGAGCTGATTGGCGACCTGCTCGCCGCCGGTGCCGTGGAACGCGACCAGCGCGTCGCCCTGGTAGGCGGGCGGAAAGCCAAGCTGTGCATAGAAGACGATGCCCAGCGGCGACCAGTGCGGCGGTAGGTTCAGCGCTGGCCGCTGCGGCGTGGCACACAGCGCCGGATCGCTGAACTCTGGGTTGAGCTGGTTATCGCCGTAGCAGTAGGGCCAGCCGTAGCTCTTGCCCGCCTCGATCAGGTTCAGCTCGTCCGGCGGGCGATCCGCGCCAATATTGTTGCGGCCCATATCGACGCCCCACAGCTCGGTGGTGTATGGCCGCCAGGCGAAGCCGACGGTGTTGCGCAGGCCGCTGGCCAGCACCTGCACGTTCGAGCCATCGGGGGGCATGCGCAGCAGGGCGGCGCGCCATGGATCGCTCTCCACGCACACATCGCAGGAGGAGCCAACCGACAGATACACCAGGCCGTCGGGGCCTTGGGCCACGGTGCGCGTGCGATGGCCGTAGAGGTCGGTCGCACCGCTGGGCAGGTCGAGGATGTTGGTCTTGCGCTGAGCGCGGCCATCGGGGCCGAAGTCGTCCAAGCGCCACAGATGGCGCTCCTCGGCGGCATAGAGCGCACCGTTGACAAAGGCCACACTGTGCATCACATCGAAGCCATCGGCCACACGCTGGCGCTGATCAAACACACCATCGCCGTTGGTGTCGCGCAGGCGCTCGATGCTGTTGGCCTTGTTATCGGCGACCACCAGGCTATGATCGGCGGGATCAAAGGCCATGAAGCGCGGCCCGACCATGCCGCTGGCCACCTCTTTAATATCGAAGCCGAGCGGCACCTCCAGCGGGTAGGGCCAGCCGGGGCTGCTGACGCTGTGGTACTGCACCGCGCCAGTGGCCGTGTTGGGATCGTAGACCTCAGCGCCGAGACGGCCGAGCAGCACCTTGAACGCATCTGGCTCGCTCGGATGCCACTCGAAGCGCGCGCGCTCGAACCACTGCGTGAGCACCGTATCGCCCGACGAGTTGGTGTACTGCGTCGGCTGGGTCAGCGGATAGCCAAACAGCGCCAAGCTCTCGTCGAAGCGCACCGCCGGATCGCTATCGAAGCGCAGGCCGTGCGCCTCCCAGTAGCTTTTAAAGCCGAGCGCGCCCTGCTGATTGCACACATTGTGGCCAGTTACCTCAAACCAGCGGCAGCCGGCCTGTGGCCCCGCCTCACGCGCCAGCGCGCTGCTGGGCAGATCGGCGGGCAGCGACTCCGCGCCCAAGCGGCCGAGCAGCACATCGTAGGGCGCGGCGTTCTCGGGGTGCAGCTCCATGCGATTGCGCTCGAACCACTGTGTCTGATACACCTCCAGCGTATCGCGGTTTAGCTCCTGGTTGGGCGCATTGAGCGGCAGGCCAAACACCGGCAGGCCGCCGTTCTGCTCCCAGTACTCACGAATCCGCCCGCTGATGCACTGCCCGGTCTCGGGAAAGCACAGCTCTGCGGCCTGGGCGGCTGGCACGGTGCCAGCCAGGGCCACGACTAATCCAATCAAGGCTGTCAAGCGCAGCCAGCGCATAGTCATCCTCCTGGAGCAATGCTCCGTAGCATTGAGCGTAAACATTGGGATATTCGGCCTTCAATCCTAGCAGATTTTAGGCTCTGCGAGTATGGCGGCGCAATTATGCTACACTGATAACGGCTGATAATCACCAGCGCAGCATCCGCCACCGCCTCAACCGCGCCAAGCCCAACGCAGGCCCCGCATATCTCAAAACGCGTACTATAATAAAGTGCATAATCATTTGCGAAGGAAGAACTCATGACCACATTTCTCCTGATTCGCCATGCCACCAACTCCATGGTTGGCAAGTCGTTGGCCGGCTGGACACCCAACGTGCACCTCAATGAAGAAGGGCAAGGGCAGGCCAAGCGGCTGGCTGAGCGGCTCGGTCAGCTACCGATCAGCGCCATCTACAGCAGCCCGCTGGAGCGCGCCGTCGAGACAGCCGAGCCGTTGGCGCAGGCGCGCAACCTGGAGGTCCAGATCCTGCGCGGCGTTGGCGAGATCGACTTCGGAGAGTGGACCGGGCGCACGATCAAGGAGCTGGCCGAGACACCGACCTGGGGCAATATTCAGCGCTTCCCATCGGGCACGCGCATTCCTGGCGGCGAGACGCTGCGCGAGATGCAGTACCGGGTGGTTGGTGCGCTGGAGGAGCTGCGCATCCAGCAGCCCAAGGGGCTTATCGCCGTCTTCGCCCATGCCGACGTGATCAAAGCCATGGTTGCGCACTATCTAGGTGTGCACCTAGATCTCTTCCAGCGCATTGTGATCAGCCCGGCCTCGGTGTCGATTATCAGCGTCAACGACAACGGCCCGCACGTCCTGCGCGTCAACGACACAGGCGAGGTGCCCGCGTTCGAAGAGCCGAAGCCCGCCGCCGAGGCCAACGCCGCCGACCAAGAGATCACCCCGGAAACAGAGCGTCCGGTCGGCTAGTAGTTATTTTTGGAAAGGATTCCCTATGGCCGATTACACCTATGACCTCCGCCGAGTGAGCCATATCACAGCTGCGGCGGTCGGCCCGCCCGGTCAGCGGGTGTTCTATCTACAAGCGCAAAAGCACGGCGACCTGGTTTCGCTTGTCGCCGAAAAAGAATATATTCGAGCGCTGTGCCTACGTGTCGAAGCAATTCTCGAAGAGCTAGAGCGGCGGGGAACGCCGCGCCCACAGCAGGCCGAGGAGCCAACACCGGCCGAGCTGAGCCTGCGCGGCCCGCTCGAGTCGCTGTTTCGCATCGGCCAGCTCAGCCTGGCCTACGACCCCGAGGCCGACCTGATGGTTATCGAGGCCGAGGAGATGCAGGTCGAGACTGAGGAAGAGGAGGTGGACCCGATTCTGAAGCAGAGCGCGGAAGCGCCTGAGCAGACCAAAGCGGCGCAGCGGGTGCGCTTCTCGGCCACGCGCGCGCAGATGCAGGGCCTCAGCCGCTACGCCATGGACATTATCGTCACCGGCGGCCGTCCAATCTGCCCGCAGTGCTTGCAGCCAATGGAGGCCAGCGGGCACATGTGTGTGAAGAAGAACGGGCATGGCAATAAACCAACCGCAGAACTCTAAGTAGGCAGCGAAAGCGAGGCGCTGATGACCGACTCCGAGCAGCCAGATCAAGCACCAGTGAGCATCGACCTGAGCACATTGCTGGAGGTGATGCAAACCGGCGAGCTAGCCCTTGAAGGATTGATGCCGTGGAGCTCGAACTACACATTTCTGGGCACGATCAGCGCCAACAGCGTGGCCGTGCCTGTGGTGTACAAGCCGCAGCGCGGCGAGCGTCCGCTGTGGGATTTTCCGGAAGGCTCGTTGTACAAGCGCGAAGTTGCGGCCTATCTGGTGAGCGCCGCGCTGGGCTGGAACTTAGTGCCGCCCACCGTAGCGCGCTCGGGGCCGCACGGAGTCGGCTCAGCCCAGCTGTTTATCAACGCCGACTACGACGAGCACTATTTTACGCTCAAAGAGCGCTACCCGGACCAGTTTCGGCGCATCGCGCTGTTCGATCTCGTGATCAACAACGCTGATCGTAAAGGCGGCCATGTGCTGCTCGACGACGACGAGCACGTCTGGGCGATCGACCACGGCATCGCCTTCCACGACGAGTACAAGCTGCGCACCGTGATCTGGGAGTACGTGGGGCAGGCGCTGGCCGAAGATGAGCAAGCGGCGCTGCGTCAGCTTCAGGAGCAGCTTCAGGACGATCAGCCGCTGGCGCAGGCGCTAGCCGAGCTGCTCTTTCCGCGCGAGATTGCGGCGCTGCAGAGCAGGCTCAATGCGCTGATCAAGCGTGGTGCGTTTCCCGGCCCGCGTGGCTCGCGCGCGATGCCCTGGCCGCCGGTCTAGCGACCAGTGAGCTAGGCAGCAGAAACGGCGCAAGCACACAGCGCTCCAGCATCAAACAAGCAGCCTGTGCTGGCCATGAACGCCAAGAATTGGGGCCTACCCTTAGAAGACGAACAGAGGATTAATGGATTTATTTGATGCAATCCGCGCCCGGCGGACGACCAACGGGCCATTTGCTGATCGCCCAATCGACCAAGACGACCTCAAACAGATCTTAGCGATGGCGGCCTGCGCACCGTCGCACTTCAACTCGCAGCCCTGGCGCTTCGTGGTGGTGCAAGATGCAGGGCTGCGCCAGCAGATCGCCGATATCGCCGGCGACTCTATGCGCCAGCTGATGGCGGGCGGCCGCTTCTGGCAGCGCTACAAGAAGTATTTTCGCTTCTCGCAGAAAGAGATCGACGAGCGCGGCGATGGCATTTATATCGACAACATACCGGGCGTGCTCAAGCCCTTTGCCAAGTACATCTTCACCGAGCGTGGCGGCGAGATGATGAACCGCTTTCAGGTGCCCAAGGTGCTTGGCAAAGATGCGCGCAAGCTTGTCGCTGGCTCGCCGCTGCTCCTGGGCATCACGCTGGACCGCAGCGAGTACACGCCTGACGACCTATCGGGCATGTACTCGCTGATCTCGCTCGGCGCAGTCATGCAGACGATCTGGCTGACAGCGACGGCGCTGGGCATGGGCATGCAGTTCATCTCAACGCCGATGGAGGTGGAGGGCCAGTGGCAGCGCATCGTCGATCTGCTGCACATTCCAGCGGAGCACGACCTCGTGGTGCTCTACCGGCTGGGCTACCTCAGCAGCGATGCGCGGCGGCCAACGATCGACTGGACCTCCTCGCAGCGCAAGCGCACGGCGGCCCTGGCCTACAACAACACCTGGGATATACCGCTTGAGATTTAAAGCGGCAGCCCGCCGTATGCTTTCCATACAGCGGGCTGCAAACAAGCTCTATGTGGCTGTGGGTGTTACCAGGGCACACCATCTTTGGTTGGGTTGTACGCGCTAGCATCAAGCTCCATGGGGGCCTGCATCTTCTCCTGAACCCGCTCGCGCTGGGTGACAGGCGCTTTGAACGCAAAGAAGATTGTTAGCGCCAGCACGCACTCAAGGCCAAAAAACACCGCAGCGGCGTATGGCGAAGCATCGGCGGCGAGCTTAATCGGAACAACCACAAAGCAAAACACAGCCAGCGAAATGGCCAAAAAGGTGCCAATTCGCGAGTAGCTTGGCCCTCGATCATTCAAGGACCGACGATGGGGACGATTTGACATGCGCTGCTCCTTCGATAGCTGCTTTCCGCGCTGTATTGTAGCCCATCCAGCCAACCTTGTCTAATGCCCAAACTCCCTCTTGACAAGTACAAATTAATAGTGTAAATTCGACACTATCAACAAGTACATGCATTTGTTGAACATTGATTACGGGCGCGATGCCCATATTCCAAGGAGACACGAACACATGCGACAGCGACTGTATCGTAGCGGCTTGATGATGCTGATGACTGCGCTTATGCTGGGCCTGCTAGCTGCCTGCGGCGGCTCAAGCGCAGGTGCTGGTCCAGAGGAGCGCGTGCAAAGCTTCTTTACCGATGTCAACAGCGCCTTCAATGATGCCAATCTGAAAGATGCAGCCAAGCAGGAAGAGTGGGCGGACAAGCTCTCGAAGTACTTTATCCCCGAGCAGCAGGCCAAGCAAAAAGAGAGCCTGAAGGAATCATTCTCGCAGATGGGCAGCCTGATCAAGCCAGGCGATGTCAAAATCGAGAACGTCAAGGTCGAGAAGGTTTCTGAGGAAGGCGACACCGCACAGGTCAAGATTGTCAGCGGCAAAATGAGCATGACCATGCTCGGCCAGACGCAAGAGCTTGACCTTGCCGACGCGGGCCTCACCGGCAACAATCAGAACGCCACGCTCAAAAAGATCGACGGCACGTGGTACATCGACGACACGACAGCAAACTAGCCACGGCAACCTACCCTAACACGCACAGCGGCCGGACGCACATCGTCCGGCCGCTGTGTTTTTCGTCGATCCGAGGTAGTTAGGCAGGGTTGAACTTCAGGTTGACACGGCCAACGGTGAGCGTATCGCCGGCTTTGATCTCGGCTGGCGTATGCGGGGCCAGCTTAGTGCCATTGATACGGGTGTAGTTGGTGCTGTTCAAATCCTCGAGCTGCCACGTCGTGCCCTGGTGCAAGATGCGGGCGTGCTGGCGACTGACGCCGCCGGTCTCGCCGCCGTGGCTGGTGAGATCGATATCCGGAAAGATGCCGCTGATCGGGTCCTCGCGGCCGATGATAATCTCGGCCTTATCAGTGGGCAGATTGAGCGTCGCACCCGAGGACTCAACCAGCAGGTGCGCCTGGCTGGCGGCGGGCTGAGTTGGCACCGCTGGCGGCGGCTGAATCGGCTCCGGCTCGACAGTCGGTGCAGCTTCAGCGGCTGGTGCAGCGGGCTGGGCCGCCTCGTGCTGCTCCATGTGTGGCTCCGGGGTTGGCTGCTGCTCGATGTGCGGCTCTGGCGCTGGCTCGGGCTGCTGCTCAATGTGCGGCTCTGGCGCTGGCTCGGGCTGCTGCTCGATGTGCGGCTCTGGCGCTGGCTCTGTCGGCGTTGCCTTTGGCTCACCCTGGAGTGCAGCCAGATCGGCCTGGGCCTGCGCGAGGGCAGCGCGGCTCTCATCGAGGCCAGTCTGAATGTGGGCGGGCACATCGCGGCCGTCGTAGCGTGCGGCCATCTGCTCGAACATCGCCAAGTTATCGCGGTGCTCCTGAATAGCATTGTTCAGGCGCTCGACCTCGGCGGGATCAGGCAGGGCGGCTGCGCTCTGCGCCGCATCGAAGTCGGCGAGGCGCGCCTCGGCATCGGCCAGCGCCCGCTGGCTCTCATCGCGACCAGTCTGGATATGGGCGGGCACATCGCGGCCGTCGTAGCGTGCGGCCATCTGCTCGAACATCGCCAGGTTATCGCGGTGCTCCTGAATGGCGGCCTCCAGCCGGGCGCGCTCAGCATCGGCATCGGCATCGGCGGGCGCAGCTGGCGCGGCTGGCGCGCTAGCATCGGCTGGCGCGCTTTCGAGCACCATGCCCTCAAGCACGGCCTGATCGGAGGCGGCGGTTGGCTCGCTAGCAGGTTGCTCGGCAACAGCGGCGGGCGCATCGTAGTTGGGCATGGGCGTACCTCCAGGCGGTGTGGGCGCATCGGACGACGTATCGGGTGCTACCGCAGCGGCGACATCCACCGGCGGCTCCTCCGCGGCCTTAGCGCGGGGATCGCTGCTTATGGCAATCGGCGGCGGCGGCTCGACCGAGCCAGTCTGCTCGGGCTGCTCAGCCGCGGCCTCAGCGGGAGCCGACTGGGCGGCGGGGGCGGGCTGAGCGTTCTGCAGCGAAGCGCCGCACTGATCACAGAAGCGATCACCAGGCTGATTGGTGTAGCCACACACACCGCAGACAGGCGCGCCTTCGGCAGGCGCAGCTGGGGTGGCCGCTTCAGCGGCGGGAGCGGACTGATCGGTGGGCACAAACATCGTCGGGGCATCGTAGCTGGCGTCGGTGGCAAACGGAGGAGGCCCTGGAACCGTTGCTTCCTGCACAACGCTAGGCTCAAGCCGCGCACCGCAATACTCACAGAATCGATTCCCTGGATCATTAGAATGTCCACATGAGGGACACTGCATAGTCGTTCCTCCTTATAAGCCACAGTAGATCGCTTCGATAGAGAGCAGAGATCGCCCATGACGCTGCCGGGTAACACTCTGCCGGAAGCTTGGGCAGCCCCAAACCACGCTATACTACGTGGTATTCAGCGTAAATTGATCCTAGTTAACAATACCCATAACAATACATGCTAAGACCAAGGTAACAATCGAGCTGAGCAGCCCAATGACCGCGTGCTTGCGCCCTTTGAGCGTCTCATGGGTGCGGCGGGCCGATAGCGCGACAATATCAACAATCAGGCCAGCGAGCACCGTCAAAAGTGCGAGCACAGCAATAGCGTTGCTGGCAGCCGGAGCAGCATCGACAAACAACAGTGCGCCGATAACTGCACACATTGGGATCAAGCCGAGCAGGCGGGCGGTCTTGGCTAAGCCCGTGGACTCGGCGATGGGGCCAGAGAGGCGCGGGTCATACGGCGGAACCTGGTAGTTTGCCGGGGCCACCATGGGATTTTGGCTATAGTTCATCTGCGGCAGCGTGCTCGGCTGATAGCTGACTGGGCGTTGCGCGGTTGGCTGGCTCGGGCCATAGCCAAACGGCTGCTGCGGCGTTGGCGGCCCTTGCGGGTTCGTCAGCGGGCGCGGCGGCGTTGGCGGGTTAGGGCCGTAAAACGGCTGCTGCGGCGTCGCCGGGCCTTGGCCGTAGCCAACAAACGGCTGCGGCGGCGTTGGCGGATGGTATCCCGACTGCGGGCGGGCCATGCCCTGCACCTGCGGATAGTTCAGCGTCGGGCTAGGAGCCGCCACAAACGGCTGCGACGGTGCGCGGCTCTCGGCGGCCTGGCTCAGCGCGCGCCAGAACGCCTGCATCGATACAAAGCGCGCGCTTGGATCGCTGCTCATCGCTGTCTCCAGCACAGCGCTAAACTGCTCGGGGACAGCGGGATTGATACGCATAGCGGCGGGCACATTAAACGGCTGCGACACCGGGTTGTGCCCACTGACCAGCTGGTGCAGCAGCACGGCGAGCGCATACACATCGGAGCGCGCATCGGTTTGGCCTTCGCCGTACTGCTCGGGGGCGCAGTAGCCAATCGTGCCGAAGGCCTGGGTGTCGCGCGCCTGGCCGGGCTTGAACAAGCGGGCGATACCAAAATCGATCAGCTTAATCTCGCCATCGGGCGTGCGCATCACATTAGCGGGCTTGAGATCGCGGAAGATAATCGCTGGCGTGCGCGTATGCAGATAGTGCAGCACCTCTGTGAGCGGCTTAGCGACCGCCAGCACATCGCGCATGGGCCAGGGTGGCGGGTTGCGCTGCAGCACCTGCGCCAGCGTCTCGCCGGGCACAAACTCCATCACCAGATACTCTTTGCCAGCGGAGCTGAAGTGATCGCTAACACGTGGGAGATTGGGGTGGCTCAAGCGGGCCAAGAGCTTCGCCTCCTCGTGGAAGGCCAGCCGCGCATGCTCGCGCTCAGCGTCAGTTTTGAGCAGGGCGGTGCTCATCTCTTTGATGGCGCACTGAATATCGAGGCGCTCATCGTAGGCGAGATAGACCGCGCCCATGCCGCCCTGGCCTAAGCGTCGCTCCACGCGGTAGCGACCCTCAAGCACAGTGAGCTGAGGGAGTGCGCCAGTTGGTCGTGATTGAGAAAAGTCTTGGTCGTTCATGCCGATCCCCTGTGCCTGAATTATCGTTCCGATTATAGCATGATCACTGCTTAGACGGCAGGACAAGCCGCTTTGTTTCAGCTATCGCCGGTGCTGATAATCAGCGCTGTGACATTATCGCGCGCTCCACGTTGGTTGGCTGTGGTGATAAGTTGCTCGCAGGCCTGCTGGGGAGTTTTCGCCTTCAGGATAATCTGGCTCAGCTCTGCGTCGGAAAGCTCGTTAGTTACGCCATCGGAGCAGAGCAGCAGGCGGTCGCCTGGCTCCAGCGGATGCTCCTCGACATCGCTCTCGACGGTGGCCTCGACGCCGACCGAGCGGTACAGCACATGGCGGCGCGGGTGGATGAGCGCCTCCTCCGGCGTCACATGGCCCAGATCAACCAGCCGCGCCACAATCGTATGATCGACGGTCAGCTGCAAGGATGTGGCCCCGCTATCGGTGACGCCAGCTTCAGTAGATCACAGGACTCCCTGGGGCCAGGGTAAACGGTGTGGCGGCCGAATCGTGCGGTATCCTTTGTGGTGCCAACCAAGAAAGGAACCG
>JABXJS010000239.1 GCA_013538855.1 Herpetosiphonaceae bacterium | reverse complement strand
GCACGGTTCCTTTCTTGGTTGGCACCACAAAGGATACCGCACGATTCGGCCGCCACACCGTTTACCCTGGCCCCAGGGAGTCCTGTGATCTACTGAGACCAGTTTCAGATCACTCTAAAGGAAGTATCCCTACAGATTTAGCAGAACCAATAAAACTACTAGATATCCTCACATTAGAAAATATATATCATAAACCCGAAGGCTATCAGTCAGAAAACTATCTATTAAATCAAGATAGTATGAAAATTGTCGGTAAAAGATCACAAAATAAAGATTTATTGACTGATAACCTACTATATAAAGAATAGTATTTATTCAACAATGAACGCCATTTCCTTACAGAACAGGAAGTGATTGATTTAGATCATTCACTTTGTCTTATCAAACCACAAGCAATAATTAGATTGTATTCTATCATTAGAGATGGAAAAACTTACGTCAATATGGAATTTGATTTTAATTCAGTAAGATATGATTTACGCATAACTGATCCTAAATTTAAGGAAAGATTTTTAAAAAACAACGATATACTATCTGAGTATAGTGATGTATATCTCAGCCTTTCGGTAGGTTTACCTTTTAAGGAACAAAACAACAATCACTATAAACTTATTGCAGGAGTTATGTACTTTTCATAATTGTCCGCCTCACGCATCACCGCGCCAGCGTCCGCACGACGAGCAACGCGACGGCCAGCAGCACCACGGCGGCGCGCCAAGCCAGCGCGCGCTCGCTCCACACGCGGCCCTGGGCCACAAACGTCAGCGCCAGGACTAGCGCCGCGATCAGCGCCAGCAGCGTTGCCACGCTCAGCCACGCCATGCGGAAACTGCCCATGCCCAGCAGCAGCCACACGCCGCCGCACAGCAGCAGCGGCAGCGCGCCGATCAGCACCGCCACCAGGCCGCCGAAGCGCCGCGAGCGCCCGCGCATGATGTCGCCGCGATCCGGCGGCACACGATAGTTCGGTCGATCAGCCACTGCTCACTCCTTCAGCGCGCTCCACACGAAGAGCCGCGCCCACACAGCCTTGCTCTGCCAGGAACTATAGCACAGCGCGCGCCGCACTTCCGCTATAATGGTCGCCAGAAATCCCACCGCTACAGATGAGGAGCACTGCATGCAACTGCTACGCCGCACTGGTCGCTGGCTTGGACGCGGGCTGCTGGCGCTGATCGCGCTGCTGCTGCTGGCCTGGGGCTGGAGCGCCGCCCACAAGGCCGCCGCACAGCGCCAAATCTGGGGCCGCCTGAGCTTCGACCAGGCGCAGCTCGCCAGCTTCAACGCCACCATCGGGCGCTTCGAGGTTGGCTGGGACAGCACGCTCGGCCAGCTGCGCATCACCCCGGCCGATCAGCCCGAGCGCGTGATCTGGAGCAGCGTGCCCGGCCAGAGCTTCGTGGCCGCCGCGCAGGGCCAGGAGCGCGTCGCAGAGTCACGTGGCTCGTTCTTTGTCTCCGATGCGCTGACGACGATCTGCCCGCACCAGCAGATCACGGGCATCGCGGCCACCAGCACGGCGCTCACCGTCAGCGGCGAGCTGCTCTGCGAGCGGCCCGACGCTGGGTCGCAGCGCTACTCGCTCACCTTCGCCGCGCTCGGCGACCAGCAGCTGCACTTCGATCTGCACGTCTACAATCCGAGCTTCAACCGCACCTACTTCTCCTACACCAGTCGCCCCGACGAGCACTTTTTCGGCTTCGGCGAGCAGTTCACCTACGTCGATATGCGCGGCAAGCGCCTGCCGATCTTCGTGATGGAGCAGGGCATCGGGCGCGGCGCGCAGCCGATCACCGCCGGGGCCGATGTGCAGGCCCGCGCCGGCGGCAGCTGGCACACCTCCTACGCCGGCGTGCCGCAGTACATCTCAAGCGAACATCGCGGCCTGTTTCTGGAGACCTACGAGTACAGCGTGTTCGACATGCGCGATCCGCGCCGCCTCCAGATCACGCTGTTCAGCAATCGGCTCACTGGCCAGCTGCTCATCGGCGACTCGCCCAAGCAGCTCATCGAGCTGTACACCGCCAGCACCGGGCGCATGCGCCGCCTGCCCGACTGGATTCTGCAGGGCGCGATCATCGGCATGCAGGGCGGCACGGAAAAAGTGCGTCAGGTCTGGCAGGAGCTGCGCAGCCGCAACACACCAGTCGCCGCCTTCTGGCTGCAGGACTGGGTCGGCCAGCGCACGACCTCGTTTGGCAAGCAGCTCTGGTGGAACTGGGAGCTGGACGCGGAGCGCTACCCGCAGTGGCAGCAGCTCGTCGGCGACCTCGGCAGCGCTGGCGTGCGCACGCTCACCTACATCAATCCGTTTCTCGTCGATGTCAGCGACAAGCCCAACGCCCGCCGCAATCTGTTCGCCGAAGCCCGCGATCAGGGCTTCCTCGTGATGCAGAGCGACGGCCAGCCCTACCTCATTCAGAACACCAGCTTTTCCGCTGGCCTGCTCGACCTGACCAACCCGGCCGCGCGCGCGTGGATGCAGGATGTCATCCGCGATGAGGTGCTGGCCGTCGGCGCGTCGGGCTGGATGGCCGACTTCGGCGAGGCGCTGCCCTACGACGCCGTGCTCAACCAGGCCATCAGCGCCAAGAGCTACCACAACCAGTACCCGGAGGAGTGGGCCAAGCTCAACCGCGCCGTCGTGGACGGCCAGCCCAACGGCGACGACCTCGTGTTCTTTATGCGCTCCGGCTATCGCGCCAGCCCCGGCGCGGCCACGCTCTTCTGGGAGGGCGACCAGCTTGTGAGCTGGGACGAGTACGACGGCCTCAAGAGCGCCGTCACCGGCCTGCTCAGCGGCGGCTTCTCCGGCTTCAGCCTCAACCACAGCGACATCGGCGGCTACACCACCATCACCAGCCCGATCGCCGACTACCACCGCTCGGCCGAGCTGCTGGAGCGCTGGACCGAGCTGTGCGCCTTCACGACGATCTTCCGCACCCACGAGGGCAACCAGCCCGACAACAATGTGCAGATCTACAGCACGCCGGCGACGCTGGACCACTTCAGCCGCATGGCCAAGGTGTACGCCGCCTGGGGCGACTACCGCCGCCAGCTCGTCGACGAGGCCGCCGCCACCGGCGTGCCGGTCGTGCGCCATATGTACATTGAGTTTCCCAGCGATCCCAACGTCTATGATCTGCGCACGCAGTTTATGCTTGGCAGCGAACTGCTGGTTGCGCCGGTGCTCGACCCTGGCGTCACCAGCGTCAGCGCCTACCTGCCCGCCGGCCAGTGGGTCAATGTCTGGAGCGGCCAGACCTATGGCGATCCGCGCCAGGGCGGGCGCGTGAGCATCCCCGCGCCCATCGGCCAGCCCGCCGTGCTCTACCGCGCTGGCTCGCCGGTCGGAGAGCAGCTCACGGCCAACCTGCGCAGCGCTGGCCTGCTCAAGTAGCCAGCTTAGCGCACGCTGTACCCAATCGCACCAAGGTGCGCGGGCGGCGCACCGAGGCCGTAGCGAACATGAGCGCTTGTCCTGGCACCAGCGCTCGCCCACCGCTGAGCCGCTGCGCACCAACTCCGGCGCTGATCGATCAAACACATGCCACGGCTCGCGCCAGCGCACCGGTTTGGCGGGCGGCGCACCGAGGCCGTAGCGAACATGAGCGCTTGTCCGGGTACCAGCGCTTGCCCACGGCTGAGCCGCTGCGAGCGCCAGCGCTTATCGTGTAAGCAGCGCTGGTCCGGATTAGCCACCGTAGATCGGTCTAGAGGCTGAGGCTGGCGGCGGCGCGGCTGTGCTACACTCGCAGCACGATAGCAACCACTTCAAGGAGTTTTCTGCAACGATGATCGATCTGCGCGCCATGCTGTATAGCACATACCGGCCCCGACTGCGGGCTGAGTTGCTGCTATGCAGTGCGCCTGCGATCGATGTGTTGCTAAGCTAAGCTTCTTTTTTATAAAACACCATCGGCCGCAGGCACCCGCCTGCGGCTTTGTGTTGCCTGTCAACGCCTGCCGCAGCCCCGCACAGACTGATCCGCTATCGACGTGCACGAGCCAAGCAGGAGGACAGCATGCCCCAGAAGCGCAAGTCTCCACCGAAGCAGCGGCGCAATCAGCCGCCGCACAACCAGCCCAAGCCCGCCACAAACAAGCAGCCGATTTTGCCGCGCCGACCGATCCGTCAGCCCGGCCGCTAAGCACCTGAGCAATCAAAGGAGGCTCCCGTATGTCTATTCGCCGCAAAACGCCTGCGCCTGCCGCGCCCAACCACGCTGTCCGCCAAGCCGCCGAGCGCCGCGATCACAATAAAGGAGCTGCAATGGGAATTCGCCACCACGATATTGAGCTGAGCGTGCGTCCGTCGATCCAGCGAGCAAATTTTCAAGGAGTTGAGACTATGGCTAACAAGCGCAAGTCGCCAGCCAAGCAGCGGCGCAACCAGCCGCAGAATCAGCCCAAGCCGTCGATGAACAAGCAGCCCATTCTGCCGCGCCGACCCATCCGCCAGCCCGGCCGCTAGGCTCGCCAGCAGCGCAGCGGCAGCGCTTTTTCTGGAGCGCTGCCGCTTGAGTGAACAGCGGTAAATTCTTATGTCAAATTTATACCAACCACTATTGAGCGCTGCAAGATACAGCCCTACCAAAAGCTGGGCGCTGCGCCCCAACTCGACCACCAGCAAGTGCAGGCTACACCTCAGTCCTGACCACACGTGCTAGGATGCCACTAGGTTCTGCCAAGCCAATGCAGCGTTGGCGAGTGCAGGGTACACCCCTGCTAGGGGCTTGGGGCAGCGCCCCAACGCTGACTACACTTGTTAGGTGCGCACTATCATTTTAGAAAAAGGGAGGTTTGGAATGCGTAAGGTTATCTATCACGTTGCAACCACGGTGGACGGCTTCATCGCCCGCGCCGACCACAGCGTCGAGGGCTTTGTGAGCGCGGGCGCGGTGGTTGACGACTATCTCGCCGCGCTGCGCAGCGACTACGACACCGCGCTGATGGGCCGCCGCACCTACGAGTTCGGCCTCCAGTTTGGCGTAACCAGCCCCTACCCGTGGATGCAGCAGTACGTGTTCTCGCGCACGCTGCCGGAGTCGCCGGACCCGGCGGTGCAGCTCGTGGCTGGCGATGCCGCCGCGCACGTGCGCGCGCTGAAGGCCCAGCCAGGCCAGGCGATCTATCTCTGCGGCGGCGGCACGCTGGCGACCGCGCTGCTGGCGGCGGGCCTGGTCGACGAGCTGATCGTGAAGCAAAACCCGCTGCTCTTCGGCGCAGGCGTGCCGCTGTTCGCCGCGCCGATCGCGCCCCACAGCCTAGAGCTGCTGAGCGCCAAGCCCTACCCCAGCGGCGTCGTGCTGCTGCACTACCGCGTGCGGTAGGCATAGCCAAATCCACCAAAAGCGCCGCTTGAACAAACATCAAGCGGCGCTTTGCTTGAGTACAGCGATCTAGTTGGCGAGCAGGCGGTCGACGGCGGCGGTCAACTCGGCGAGGTTGGTGACGAGGTGGACGCGGTCGCAGATCGGCGCGTAGAGCTGCATGTCGCTGTCGCCGGTGCCCCACTGCCAGGTGTCCTCGGGCGTGAACCAGATCAGGCGCTTGGCGTGGCGCTTGATCGTGCGCAGCGCATCGAGGCGCGGGTCGTTGAAGTTGTTGCGGCCATCGCCGACGATGATCACGGTGGTGCGCCAGTCGACGTCCGACAGGAAGTCGTGCAGGAAGCGGTCGAGGCTGTGGCCCAGGTCGGTGTTGTAGTAGCCCGGCGGGATGGAGGTCAGCACCTCCTGAATCGAGTTGTTGGCATGGCTGGCGGCGAGCTGATCGCTGATGTCGTAGATCGTGCTGATAAAGGCGAACGAGCGCGTGCGGCTGACCTGATCCTGCAGCTCGTAGATCATGCGCAGCATGAACTCGGCGACCGGGCGCATCGAGGTCGAGATGTCGCAGATGATCACCAGCTTGGGCTTCTGCTGGCGCTTGCGATACTCCAGCTTCATGGGCACGCCGCCATAGCGCAGGTTGTTGCGCAGCGTGCGGCGCACATCGACCTGGCCGACGCGCTGACGGCGCTGGCGCAGCGCGGCCCGTGAGCGCAGCAAGGCGGCCAGGCGGCGCACCTCCTGGCGCATGCGCTCGGCGTCGCGGTCGCTCAGCGAGTTGAACGGGCGGTGCTCCAGATCGTCGCCCTGCTGCGGGTTATACTCATCACTCATGCGCTCGGCGATGCCCGAGCCGACGTACTGCTCGATCTGGTCGCGCATGGCTTGGGCGTTGCCCTGCATCAGCGCCATGAGCTGCTCCATGGCCTCGGGCGACATGCCGCCCTGCTCAAGCTGCTGCAGCAGCTCCTCCAGCGCCTGCTTGAACTCATTCAGGCCGAGCTGCTGCTGCATGCGGCGCTCGACCCAGCGGCGCTGATTCATGCTCATGCTGTTGATGCCGGAACGCTCGGCTAGCTCCTGCAGCTCCTCCGGCGACAGATTGCGCCCATCGAGCAGGCGCTGCATCAGCTCGCGGATGCGCTCGCGCAGCTGGGCGATCTCGCGGCGCAGCTGCTCCAGCTCCTCGGGCGTCATCTGGTCGAGGCCAGCGCTGCCCGGCGTCATCGGCACATCGGAGGTGCCGAAGAAGAGCGGGAACAGCTCCTCGAACTGTGGCTGGCTGGCGGCGTCTTTGACCAGCGTCGCCAGTAGCGCATCGTGGAAGAGCTGGCGGTCGGTGATGCCAAGGGCCTCGATGGCGTTGAAGCTGTCGATGCTCTCGGCCAGCGAGACGCGCACGCCGGCGGCGCGCAGCGCCTTCACAAAGGCTACGATTCGATCTTGCATGTGGACCTCACGGGGAGCCTGCGGCGGCTCCTATTGGTGACGAACGGCAATCGCGCTGGCGTGCCGCAGCGGTGCTACCCGCAGCAGCGCAGATCGGCGGCTGGCACACAGCCCTGGTCGTGCAGGCCAACGACGGCGCTCACAGCATCAGCGTGTGGCTACGTTGAGCTGCACCGACAGCCTGCGCTGCTGCACACCAGCCCGACCAGTGCGCTGAGCGCGTAGCTGCACCCATCGACTAGCCATCAGCCAGCTGCAGCAACTGCGCGTGCAGCATCAGCGTGTGGCTGCGTTGAGCTGTACCGACAGCCTGTGCTGCTGCACACCAGCCCGACCAGTGCGCTGAGCGCGTAGCTGCACCCATCGACGAGTCATCAGCCAGCTGCAGCAACTGCGCGCCCAGCATCAGCGTGTGGCTACGTTGAGCTGCATTCGCGGCCAGCGCTGCTGGACAAACGCCCGACGAGCACGCTGAGCGCGTAGCTGCACCCATCGACGAGTCATCAGCCAGCCACAACGACGGCGTGCGCAGCTAGCGGTAGCGGCGCTCATCGTCGCCGCCGCGGTTGCGGCCGGTCTGCATCGCGCGCTGGGTGCGCTGCAGATCGCTCTCGTGCTTGAGCAGGACGGTCATCGTCTGGTCGAGCACGGCCTGGTCAAGCTGCTTGGCGTTGAGCAGCACGAGCGCGCGCGCCCAGTCCAGCGTCTCGGAGATCGACGGCGACTTCTTGAGGTCGAGGCCGCGCAGGCGCTGGACAAACTCGACGGCCTGGCGCGCCAGCTTGGGCGCTAGCTCGGGCACCTTGAGCTGCACCACGCGCAGCTCCTCCTCAACGTTGGGATAGCCGATGAAGAGATAGGCGCAGCGGCGCTTGAGCGCCTCGGACAGCTCGCGGGTGTTGTTGCTGGTGAGGATGACCAGCGGGCGATGCTTGGCGGCCAGCGTGCCTAGCTCGGGCACCGTGACCTGAAAGTCCGAGAGCACCTCGAGCAGAAACGCCTCGAACTCGGCATCGGCGCGGTCGATCTCGTCGATCAGCAACAGCGTGGGCTTCTCGTTGAGGATGGCGCGCAGCAGCGGCCGCTGCAGCAGGAAGCGCTGCGAGAAGAACACATCTTCCTCGCCAGCGAGGCGATCAGCGGCGGACTTGAGCGACTCGGCCTCGGCCAGCAGGTTGTTGAGCTTGTCGCGCAGCAGCTGCGTGTAGAGCATCTGCTTGGCGTACTCCCACTCATAGAGCGCCTTGGTCTCATCGAGGCCCTCGTAGCACTGGAGGCGAATCAGCTCGCGTCCGGTGGCGGCGGCCCAGGCCTTGGCCAGCTCGGTCTTGCCCACGCCGGCGGGGCCTTCGGTTAGCAATGGCTTCTCCAGCCGATCGGCCAGAAACAGCACTGTGGCAATTTGCTCGGTGGCGATGTAGCGCTGGTCGGCGAGCGACTGCTTAACCGCATCAGTCGGTTTTTGCTCCATGGTTTCTTCCTTAACTCAGAGAGGGGACGAGACGGACGTGCCCCGGCGCTGGTGTTGGCAGCGAGGTGGGGGCGGGGTGGCTGGCGCGCAGCGTCATGTGCAAGGGCGAGCGCCAGCGTGATTTAAGCATAGCACAACTTTGAGCGAATCATGCCCCGCATCTGGCTAGGTTTTGCTGGCGCTCAGCGGCTGCGGCTGCGGCACAGCCAGATACACGATCAGCAGCAGCCCGGCGTACAGCGCGCTGACCGCCAGAAAGTGCGGGCTGAGCAGATGCGGCCGCACGTCGTGCAAGAGCGCCTGCGGGTTGAGCACGGCATCCCAGCTGTTCCAGCGCAGCACGCGGCCCAGATACACGCCGACGCCGCACAGCCCGCTGACCGCAGCGATCACCAGCCAGCTCCACAGTCGCCCATACAGCTGCGCGACAACCTGCTGCACCATCTGCAGCGAGAGCACGCCAAGCATGCAGCCCACCCAGGCGCAGGCGGCGAAGTAGGCCACGTTGTACAGCTGCGGCCCCGCCTCAATCGTCGCCAGATGCATCAGGTCGGTGATCAGATAGGGCGCGTTGGGCAAAAACAGCAGCCAGAGCGCGCCCAGCGGCAGCAGCGCCCAGCGCGCCTGCGGATTGCGCGTATGCTGAGCCAGCAGCAGCAGCGCCGCCGCATACGGCACCCAGGCCAGAAAAACGTTCCACAGCAGAAAGCCGTAGGTCGGCGCGCCGGTCAGCCAGCGGTAGCTGTCGTACAGCAGCACCACCAGCGCGGTGTTGAGCAGCAGCCCCAGCAGCCGATAGCGCTGCGCCAAGCGCAGCAGGTGTGTGTAGTCCATAGATTCCTCCTGGCTGGATTGTGCTGGGCCGCCAGCGCCAAGGCAATGAGCACCGCCTGACGCCTGCCTGAGAGCCGCCCAGCTCGTGGTACAGTGTGGTAGTTGCCGATGCTCGCTGAGCTATAGAAGATATCACGGAGGCTGTTGAATGACGGTTCGCTATCCGATTCCGGCTGGAGAGCACCAGTTCGAGCAGGAGATTAAGCACTCGCGCTTTATCGCCAGCGTGGTGCACGCGCCCAGCGTTGATGCCGCCCGCGCCGCGATCAGCGCTATCGCCGCCCGCTACCCCGATGCCACCCACAACTGCTGGGCCTTCCTGGTCGGCATCGGCCCGCAGGCGGCCATCGGCTCCTCCGACGACGGCGAGCCAGGCGGCACGGCGGGCCGCCCCATGCTCCAGGTGCTCCAGGGCAGCGGCATCGGCGACATCGCGGCGGTGGTCACGCGCTACTACGGCGGCATCAAGCTCGGCAGCGGCGGGCTGGTGCGCGCCTACGGCGGCACGCTGCAGAAGGCGCTCAACGAGCTGCCAACCAGCGAGCAGGTCATCCGCCGCAGCGGCCTGATCGAGGTCGACTACAGCCTCTACGAGCAGCTCAAGCGCCTGCTCGCCGAGTACGATGCCCTGATCGAGGAGGAAACCTTCGCCGCCGCCGTGACGCTGCTGGTGGCGCTGCCGCTTGATCGCTGGGACGCCTGCGCGGCGGCCATCGTCGAGCTGTCCAACGGCAGCGCCGAGCTGCTCCCGCTGTGAGCAGCGCCGCTCATCTGCGCCAGCGCCGTGGCTCCTAGCCGCCGCGCTGCTGCATCACCCACGCCTGCGCAGCGGATTGTGGGCCTAGCCCAGCCCGAGAAAGCGATACCAGCCGTCAGTATCCTCGCGCAGCGAGTCGAGGCGCGCCTTGAGCGCCTCGTGCAGGCGCGCGTTCTCGATGGCGACCGCGCCGAGGTCGGCGGCGGTGCAGGCAAAGGCCAGCTCCTCCTCGCTGAAGCGGCGCACCTGGCCGGAGTAGATGCGCAGCACGCCGATCGGCTGCGTCTGAACCCGCAGCGGCAGCACGAGGACGGCGCGAATACCCTCGCGGTCTGCCGCCGCCGTGTACTGAAACGCGCCGCCGGTGGTCACATCCTCGATGGCGACGACCTCACCGGCGAGCACGCGCTGGTCGATGGGACTCTGCGCCACCTCGACGATGCCTTTGTGCAGGTAATCCTGGCTCAGGCCATAGGCTGCGGCCAGATGCAGCCGCCGCTTGGTCGGCCCGAGCAAGCGGATCGAGCCACCCTTGATGTGCAGCTCCTGCACCATGCTGATCAGTAGCGTCGGCAGCACGCTCGACAGCTCGAGCCGTGAGTTGATGCTGCTGGCCAGCGCCTCAAAGGCGTGGTACAGCCGCGCCCGCATGATCGCCTGGCCGCCCAGCGCGGCGACAGCCTCAAGCAACGCCTGCTCGCCGTGATCGAACGTCTGTCGTTCGGCGGTATAGACGCGCAGCACGCCGATCACGCGATCACGGGTGCGCAGCGGCACCACCAGCGTGCTGGCCAGCCCCTCGGCGCTGGCGGCCTGCGAGTACTGCACCTGGTCGTCAGAGCGCATATCGGCGATGATCACACACTCGCCGGCCAGCGCGCGCTGATCCATCGCGCTGCGGGCGACCTCAACTGCGCCTTTGCTCAGATACTCCTGGCTCAGACCATAGGCGGCCTTCAGCTCAAGCACCTGCTCCTCTTCGTTGAGCAGCCGCAGCGTCGCCGCCTTGTACGGCAGCTCGGTGACGAGCTGCTTGAGCATCGTATCGAGCAGCGCCTGCTCATCGCGACTCGACGATATCTCGGCGATGATGCTGTAGAGCGCGCGCACCTCGGGTGGCAGCGTAGCCTGCTGTTCCATATGTTCCTCCTAGCCTGCGCCAAAGGCAATGCTGATGATAGTGACGGTTAAGACGATCGCGGTGATCGCCGCGTAGCGCCAGTCGCGCTCGATCACAAAGGCGATCAGCGAGCCAACCACGCGCAGGATCGGCGTGCCGATCAGCGTGAGCAGCCCCAGCGCCAGAAAGCCCGACGGCCGCAGCGCCAGGGCGCGGCGCAGCGCCTCGGTTGGCGACGGAATAACCGTCGGCAGCTCGCGGTGGTACAGCAGATCAAGGCCCACGCCGGTGAGCATCAGCAGCATGCTCACGGCTAGGCCCGCGATCAGCACCTTGTGCACCACGTGGTTCAGGTCGCGCGTCTCGGCTTGGATGTGGGCCTCATCGGCGACGACGCGACGGCCAGTCACCATATCGAGCACCGCGCTGTTGACCGTCACGCCAGCGCGCTGGCCCGCCTGTGCTTGGTCTGCGCTCGGCTGACGCGCCTCCAGCGGCAGCACCATCATCGGCTTTGCTGCATCCTGCTTGGGCGGCGAATTTGGAGTCGGCCCCTCGTGCTGCTGCTCAGTCATCCGATCACCGCCTGGAAGAGCATCTGCAGCGCGAAAATCACCAGCAATCCCTGAAACAGGGTCTTGAGCGTTGCGGTGCGGAAGCGCCCGCCGAGCCGTGAGCCGACCTGCGCGCCGATCAGCACGCCAAGCGCGGTGGGGATGGCAATGCGCGGATCAACGTAGCCATGCTGGTAGTAGATCACGGCGCTGGTCGCGGCGGTGATGCCGATCATAAAGTTGCTGGTGGCGATGGCCGCACGCAGCGGCATGCCCATCAGCAGCGTCATGATCGGCACTTTGATGATGCCGCCGCCGATCCCCAGCAGGCCCGAGATGTTGCCGGCGATGAAGCTCGCGCCCATGCCCGCCGGCAGGCTGCGCACGCCGTAGCGCACCTCTGCGCCGCTGACCGGATCGGTGTAGGCCGTGTCGAGCACCCCGGTGGTCTGGGCGATGCGCTCGTCACGCGGCAGGTGGCGCATGCTGTACACCACGTAGCCGAGGATCAGGCCAAAGATGCCCTGCAGCAGCCGCGGGCTGAGAAACACCGCTGTGATGCCGCCAGCCAACGCCCCAAGTGTGGTGGCGATCTCCAGCACCATGCTCAGCCGCGTGTGCGACATCCCGCCGCCGACGTACACCGCGCCGGCCGCCGACGACGTGGCGATGACGCTGACGATGCTCGCGCCAATCGCCACCTTGATCGGCACGCCAAACACGCCCATCAGCAGCGGCACCAGCAGCACGCCGCCGCCGATGCCCAGCATCGCGCCGAGGCCGCCAACCAGCAGCCCCAGCCCAAATATCAAAAGTTCCACTGTTTGCCTCCATTAAGTGTTGCTGCATTGCCGTTTAGTGGATGGTCAAAGATCATCGTTAACGGCTGATCAAGACTAGACTATGATCAGACTGTCCTACCAGCTAGCAAGACTCAAACCGAAGCGCACAGCGCGCCGCAGGCGTGGCCCTGTGGCGCGCTGTGCGCTGATAATTGAGGCTCAAAATCAACGCTGGCGGCGCTAGGCCCGCCGAAACAGTCCGCCTAGCGCGCCGGGCCGTGGCGACACCAGCAGCACCAGCAAAAACATCGCCGTGTGCGCCAGCACAATCGACGAGCCGGTCGGCACGCCATCGATGTAGGCCGACATGTAGATGCCAGCCGTTGCGGCGATGATGCCCTGCACCACCCCCCAAACAATGATCGAGGCGAAGCGCCGCACCACCAGCGAGGCCGTCGCCGCCGGCGTGACGATCATGGCCACCACCAGCACGATGCCCACGCTCTGGATCGAGATCACCACCGTCACGGCCATCAGGCACAGCAGCAGGTAGTGCAGCACGCCGGTCGGCAGTCCCTGCGCCTGCGCCGCCGTCGGATCAAACGTCATCAGCACCAGCTCTTTGTACAGCGCCAGCACCAGCAGCAGGATCGCGCCGCCCACGCCGCAGATGATCCACAGGTCGCCGCTCTGCACCGCCAGCACATCGCCTAGCAGCAGCCCAAACAGCTCTTTGATGTAGTTCTGCTGCAGCGAGAGCAGAAAGATGCCCAGCGCGAACATCCCGGCGAAGAGCACGCCGATGGCCGTGTCCAGGCTCACCTTCGAGCGCCGCGTGATCCAGCCAACGCCCAGCGCCGTCGCCACGCCAAAGATCGCGCCGCCAAGCGCGATGTTGAAGCCCAGCAGCGCCGCAATCACCACGCCGGGAAACGAGGCGTGCGCCAGCGCGTCGCCGATAAACGACAGCTCTTGCAGCACGACAAACGCGCCGATCACCGCACATAGCGCGCCGATCAGGATGGCCGCGATTAGCGCCCGCTGCGTTGGGCCAAACTGCAGCGGCACCACGATACAGTTCCACACACCGCTACAGGTCATGGTGGCCACACTCCAAAATAATCTGCTCGCTGCTCGGGCTAAGCACCAGCGAGCGGCCAAAGGTGGCCTCCACAACCGCTGGTGTCATCACTTTGCTCGGCGGGCCATAGGCGATCAGACGATGGTTCAGGCACAGCAGCGCATCGAAGTGGTGCTCGAGGTGCTGCAAGTGGTGCGTGGTCAGCAGCAGCGTCTTGCCGGTCGCGCTCAGGTCGCGCAGCAGGTGCAGGATAACCTCCTGCGTTGGCACATCGACGCCGCTGATTGGCTCGTCAAGCAGCAGGATGTCTGGCTCCTGGGCCAGGGCGCGCGCCAGAAAGACGCGCTGCTGCTGGCCGCCGGAGAGATCGGCGATCGAGCGCTGCGCCAGATGATCCATGTGCACCTGCTCCAGCGCGGCGTGCGCCAGCTCGCGGTCACGCTTGCCCGGCCAGCGCAGCCAGCCAAGCACCCCCGTGCGCCCCATCACCACCACATCAAGCACCGTGGCGGGAAAGCGCCAGTTGACGGCGTTGATCTGCGGCACGTAGGCCACACGGCGCGAGCGCTGGCGCAGCGCGCGGCCGCTCACCAGCACGCTGCCGCTGGCCGGCGTCAGCCCCAAGATCGCCTTGAGCAGCGTCGTCTTGCCTGCGCCGTTGGGGCCGATGATGCCGACAAGCGCGCCGGACTCAACCTCGAACGATACAGCATCCAGCACCAGCCGATCCTCGTACTTGACGGATAGATGCTCGACGTGCAGCGCTGCGGGCGCAGTCGCATACGCCGCCGATGGAGAAGCGCTTGCTATTGCCATAGTTATTCCTTTAGTGCTTGCACGATGGTGCGCATATTGTAGCGCATCATCGCCGCATAGGTCGATACCGTCGCATCCAGGCTGTCGGTGTAGAGCACGGCGATCGTTTTGACGCCAGCCTCATCGGCCAGCAGCTGCGTCGTGCGCTGGTTGAACTGCGCCTCCGCGAAGATCGCTGACACGTTGTGCGCCTTGATCGTCTCGATCAGCTGGTTTAGCTCGCCGGCCGATAGCTCGGCCTCCGGGTTTTCAAGAATCACGCCAAGCACCTCGAAGCCGTAGTGGCGCGCAAAGTAGGGGAAGGCGTCGTGGTTGGTGATCAGCACGCGGCGCTCCGCCGGGATGCTTGCCGCCGCGGCCTGTAGCTCGACATCAAGCTGCTGTAGCTCTTCGATGTAGGCGGCGGCGTTGGCCGCGTAGGTCGCGGCTCCGGCCGGATCAAGCGTGCTCAGCTCGTCACGGATGGTCTGTGTGTAGGAGATGGCGTAGGTTGGGTCGAGCCAGAAGTGCGGATTGCCCTCGGCACCGTCGATGCTCGGCAGGCCCGCCGATAGCTCGATCTTCGGCTGGCTGGGCGCGGCGTTGGCAAACAGCGGCAGCAGCCAGTCCTCTAGCCCATGGCCGTTGTAGAAGATGATCTGGGCGTTGGCGATGGCCTGCGCATCGCCAGGCGTCGGCTGGTAGTCCTCCGGACCCGCCCCCGTAGGAATGATATTCTTAACGCTCACGCGCTCGCCGCCAACATGGCTGATCAGATCGGCCAGAATATTCATCGTCGTCACAGCTTGCACGCTGTTGCCGCTCGCTGGCTCGCTGGTGTCCTGCGCTGCGCTGCCGCAGCCCACCAGCGCCAGCAGCAGCAGTCCATAGAGTACGCGCCGCATAGCGCCTCCCAATAAATGATATTCAGTATCAATAGTATGCTTGATTGTAGTCGCAAGCGCGGAATGTGTCAACACAAAGGGCGGTTGCTAATAACAGCAACCGCCCAGTCCAGACTGTCCTTACACGCTCAAGCGGAGGAGCAGTAACAAAATCCAAATCACTAACAACATGATGGTCGTGCCGCAACCGCGACCGCTGGCCGTGTCGATACTTGATACGGATGGAACAGACCGTGTTCCTTGAGGTGCGAGTGCAAGCAGGCCAACAACCAACAGCACAAAGGTTAAGATCACTGCCATGGTTGACCTCCTGCGATTCACTTTTTGAGGAGCCTAACTCTCACAAATGGTATACGCACACGCTAGACGTAACGTTGCACTCGGCGCTCTGCCGGCCAGCTGCACGGCGGCCAACTGCTACAGCCGCTAGCTGGGCCAAGCCGCGTCTGTGGTTCGGCCAGGTGTATCTAGGCTGGGGCCAGCGCTGGTGCGCGCTCAACCGTTCTCCGTTGGCAGCTCATCGCTGCGGGTGGGGCATGGCACAGCGGCCCAGCGGCACGCCAACGTCGCCGCCACGCGCCCAGCGCGGCTCCCCACCGCCCGCCAAGGCGCATGGCCCAGCGACGGCGCGCCACACCACCGCGCGCAGTCGGTCAAACGCCACGCTCCCAACGCTCAGAAACGGGCCGCAGAATCACGGCTCCTGCGCACGCGTACACCGCTCCACCGTACGCCGTTAGTGGCGCGAGCATAAACACAAGTGATGTGTGGCCGCGGATAACTCCGAAGGCCGCGCTGCGCCCACCCTCGCCGCTGCGGAGCGCACAGGTCGGCGCAGATGAACACTACGGTCGCTTGGTGGCTAGCGCAGTACATATCCGGAGGCTGTTGTAGCGCAAAGGCGCTGCGTCCACAGCCGCTAGGCCAACGATGACAACGATTTACAGCTTGGCAATGTTGCGCGCACTATGCCAAGCGCCAAGGAGCACAGGAGGTGCACAATGCGACGCTGGATCATGGTGTTGATTGTCGGTATCGGACTAGCGGCGGCACTGCTGTGGTGGCAACCATGGCAGTCAGCGCCCAGCGGTGGCCAGCAGGTGGTCGCGCTCGACGCCAACAGCGATGTGCTGCTCATCAGCGCTGACGGCAGCACGCGCCGACTCACGGCGGCAAGCGCAGGCACACGACGCACGCAGCTTACCGCCGCCCCCGACGGACGCCAGATCGCCTACATCGAGCAGCAGGGACGCACGCAGCAGCTCATCGTGCAGGATATCGCCAGCGGTACACGCACCACGGTGTACGACGAGCCAAGCCTGGCACCGTTCTACCTCGCCTGGTCGCCAGACAGCCGCTGGATCACGTTTCTAGCCTCGGACCTGCAAATGCACCTGCTGATCGTGCCCGCCGACGGCTCCGCCACAGCCCACGAGATCACCGTTGGCAGCCCTTCGTACTTCGCCTGGAGCAACGACAGCGCGCGCATGCTGCTGCACATCGGCGGCACGGCTCCACGCGGCGAGCTGTTCATCTACACCGCTGCCACCAAGCAGCTCGAGCGGCTTCACGAGCAGCCTGGCGACTTTCAGACACCAGCCTGGAACAACGACGGCGCAGTATTCTACGCGGTCATCCGCGAGGGCGCGCGCAACCGGCTTACGGCCATCGCCGCCGAGACCACACCGCTGATGGCCCCAACCAGCGATGCCGTGCTCTTCAGCATGGCCCCCGACCAGCAGCGGCTCGCCTATGTGACGTTCGGCAGCAGCCAGCGCTCGTTTGTGCATGTGATCGCCGCCGACGGCTCGACGACACAGGTGCTCGAATCACCGCTGCCGCTGGCCTTCTTCTGGTCGCCGGACAGTCGCCAGATTGCCACAATCGTGCCCGAGCCGGTGATCACCGGCCCGAGCGCTGACGCTGGCGTGTACCGTGTGGCCGCCGCAGCGCAGCCCGCCCTGCCGCAAGTGCACTGGGAGGTGACCGACCTCGCCAGCAGCACGACGCAGCGCTTCGATCCGTGGGTGCCTAGCGACGACTTCCTAAGCCTGCTGCCGTACTTCGACCAGTACGCCACCTCGCTGTCGCTCTGGTCGCCAGACAGCACGCGGCTGATCTACGCCAACAGCGCCGGCGTGTGGAGTCTGGAGGTCGCCAGCGGCCAGCTCCAGCAGCTCAGCGACGGCAGCCAGGGCTTCTGGGTGCCGCCAATGCGCTAGTCCCGGCCACAGCAATCCAACCTATGCGCGCAGCCTAGTGCCGACCGCTGCGCCGGTGCGCACACACAGCACCCGCTGCGCGCAGCCGACCGACCATCACCGACCGCTGCGCCGGTGCGCACACTCAGCACCCGCTGCCTAGTGCCGACACACAGCGCCCGCAGCCGCTGCGCGCAGCCGACCGACCATCACCAACCGCTGCGCCGGTGCGCACACTCAGCACCCGCTGCGCGCAGCCGACCGACCATCACCAACCGCTGCGCCGGTGCGCGGCGCTCTACGGAATGTTTCCCGCACGCGGTGCCGAAATGTTGCGTGCCACAACCACATACAGGCCCCCTTGCGGACGCTAGGCAGCCGGACGATGCGGCGCAGGTGCGCACAGCGCTAGCGCACCATGTTCCAAGCGACGATGGTGCAGAGCAGCCACGCGGCTATGAAGCCAGCAAAGGCCACGCCGATCTGGCGGCGGGCAGCGCGATCATAGAGGTGGCTGCCGGTCAACTCGACCAGCAGGCCACGCAGCAGCAGCAGCAGGCTCGCTGCACCTAAGCCAGCCTGCACAAGGTCGCTGGTCGCGCCGGCGGCCGGGTTCGCGCTGCCCACCAGCGCGCCGAGCGCAAGGCCGGCGAGAGCCGTTAGGGCGCTCGGCCAGATCGCAGCGCTGATGGCGGCATGCAGGCTGGTGCGCCCCAGCGAGTGCTGCGAGATCGCGCGCTTGAGCATACCAATCAGCAGCATCCACGGCAGCAGCTGAACTCCGGCCAGCAGCAGCGCGCCAAACCAAATCTGGCCGCCGCTGATGCGCGGGCCGGGAGCGCGCGAGCGTAGCAGCATCAGGTGCAGCCCGACGATGACGGCCCAGATACCAATGTAGCTCCAGGCGATGCGCGTGTGGCCCTGAACCAGCTCGGACACAGCCTCGCCCTCAATCATCGAGGCTGGGCGGCGGTGGCTCAGGTGGCGCGGCGCAGCCTGGTCGGCGCTGGCAGGCAGCGCGCTCGGCATGCTCAGCGCGCCAGCGTCGAGGTCTTCGAGGGCGGCGGCGGCGGCCTGGTTGTGCGGGTTGAGCTGCAGCACGCGCTGGAGGCAGTAGCGCATGCGCTCGCTGTCCTCTAGCGTGCCGCTGAGCCACAGCCACGCCTGCTCGTTGCGCGGATCGCGCTGAACGACCTGGCTGAGCAGACGGCGGGCGGTCGGATAGTCGTTGGCGCGCACAGCGGCCTTGCCCTGGCGCAGCAGCTCAGCGACGGAAAGATCGGCGGAGAGTTCTTGTTCGCTCATGATCCTTATTCTACTTAGCAGGCTTGAGATAGCTCACTGTGGCCAGCGTCTGATAGCCCAGCTGCGTGTAGAGCGGCTGGCCGAGCTTGGTCGATAGCAGCATGCTCACGCTGGCGTTGCTGGCGTTGCTATCGGCAAGCACCTGCTGCATCAGCTGACGGGCCAGGCCGCGCTGCCGCTGAGCTGGGTCGGTAAAGACGTTCGACACCCAGATCAGCGCCGGGCTAAAGCGCACGGTATTGGCGCGCACGACGGGCTGGCCAGCGACGAGCAGCACATAGTAGACAATATCAGTGCTGCTGCGATCTTCAGCTGGGTACGGCTCAGCAGCGCGCACCCCGTTCCACAGCGCCAAGAGATCGCTGCTGTTGCCACGCTGGATGCTGATCGGCGTCGTATGCGGCTGCGGCACCACCGTTGTAGGCAGCGCAAGCGCCATCAAATAATCGACGCTTGTGACAGCATAGCCGCCACGCCGATATGTTTTAGTTTGCTGCGCGTCAAGATCCAGCACCAGCAGCTGGTGTTCGGCCTCGACGCTGGGCGCGATCTGGTCGAGCACAGCGGCGGCGGGATCGCTGCCGAGCGCAAAGACATTGTCGGCGCTCACCGGCGTGCCCTGCCAGACATACTCGTAGTGCACGCAGGGCAACGTGCTGATGGTGCGGCGCGCGCCGATGCGCTGCTGCCGCGGCGTACATAAAAAGCTCGCGATCAGCAGATCGCGCAGCTCGTTGGCGGTCCAAATATGATGCATTCGTTTGATCCTCCTGCCTTCCTGCCCTGATTGTAGCAGGTTTGTTGCCGCAGCTTAGCAGCCAACAGCGGCGTGAGAATCAGGCGCAGAGCGGAGCACGGGGCTGGTGGATGCCGGGCTAGCCCTGCGCAGCAGGCGCAGTGAGCAGCTCGAGCGTGATGAGGTTGGCCATGGCCTCGGCGGCGCTGGAGCCGCACATCGCGGGGTCCGGGCGCAGGCTGGCGCAGACGCGCGGGCGCTCTGGGCGGCCAAAAATCAGGCAGCGGTTATCGGCGCTGAGCTGAGCACAGCGCACACCAGCGGGCTTGCCATTGGGCATGCCTGGGATGGGCGAAGAAATTGAGGGGGCGATGCAGCAGGCACCGCAGCCGATCCGACACTCCATTGGTGCACCTCCTGCGCTAGGCGACCATTGTACACGCAGTCGCCCATGGGCTGTGCGCGCATAGGCGACTGCTACGCTGGGCTACTGCTGCTCGCGGCCCTTCTCTTGGGCCAGGGCCTGGCCGACGCTGTAGGGCTGGCCAGTCTGGCCGCTGGAGCCGCGGTCGATGTCGCTGTCAACAATCGGGCGTTTCTCGTTGTCCTGCGGCGGCAGCGGCTCCAGCTGGGCCGGTGTCTCGACCGGGTGCTCGGAAACATCGTCGCCAGTGGCATCACGATGGTTGATCATATCAGGGCGGTTGAACTGCATAGCATCCTCCTGTGCATCCATTATGTCCATGTATGCCTCTGGAAGATTCGTGCCATGACCTGGCTACGGCAGGATCAGATGCAGGTCGCCGAACTCATGCCACAGGTAGCGCTTGTGCAGCGCCGCCGCGTAGGTCAGCTGCAGGTGCTCGAAGCCCGCCAGCGCCGCCAGCATCGCCAGGTGGGTTGCGCGCGGCTCGTGCAGGCCGGTGATCAGGCCATCGACGGCGCGCAGCTGGCGCTGTGGCGTGATCACCAGCCGCGTCCAGCCTGCGCCAGGGTGCACCACGCCAGCGGCCGAGGTGACGGTCTCCAAGGCGCGAATGGCGGTGGTGCCCACGGCGATGATGCGGCCGCCAGCGGCGCGGGCGCTGTTGATCGTCTGCGCTGTGGCGGCGCTCACGCTGTAGCACTCCTCGTAGGGCGGCTCGTGATCCTCTAGGCTGGCCACGCCGGTGTGCAGCAGCAGCGGGGCGAAGTGCACGCCCTGCGCCACCAGCCGCGTGATCAGCTCAGGCGTGAAGGCGCGGCCAGCCGAGGGCATCTCAGCGCTGCCTGGCTCGGTGGCGTAGACAGTCTGGTAGGCCGCCAGCGGCCACTCCTGCTGCACATAGCTGTAGCGTATCGGCGCACCGTAGTGGTGCAGGTAGTCCAGCAGCGGCTCAGGCAGCGCCAGCGTCGCCATCCACAGGCGCACGCCGGCCGCAGGATCGAGCGGCTGCGAGCGATCGGCCTGATAGGGCGCAAGCAGCGTGGCCGCGCCGCCAGCCGGCAGGGCGATGCGCTCGCCACTCTGTGCGCTGCGCAGCGGCGCGGTGCTTTTGTGCGTCAGCTGGCGCAGCTCGATCAGCCAGATATCGCCAGGCAGATGCGTTGAGAGGTGCACGCGGATCGGCTGGCCGTCGGCGCGGTGGCCGGGCAGGGCGGCGGGCAGCGTGCCGCTGGTGTTGATCACCAGCACATCGCCTGGGCGCACATGGCGGTCGAGCTGATCGAAGCGCGTGTGCGTGATCGCGTTGGTCGCTCGCTCCGAGACCATCAGGCGCACGCCGTCGCGGGTCGAGCCACGCGCCTCTGCCGGAGCGGTCGCCTCCAGCTCCGGCGGCAGGGTGAAGTCCAAGCTGGGCAGGTTAAACAGCGGGTTGGTTGTCAGTGTCGGCAGAGTCATCACGGTATCCTTAGCGGCGGCGGGCGCGGCTGGGCGTCCGCCGCCGACTGGCTAAGCGTCGGTGTCGTTGCGCTCGATGAATAGGGTCAGCGGCAGGTCCGCGTTGGAGCGCAGGCGCAGGTTACGGTGGCCCCACGGCGTGTCCACCGGATCGCGCACAACGGTAGCGCCGTGATCGACCATGCTGTCGCCGCTGGCCTGGAGGTCCGCGACCTTGAAGACAAGGCGCAGCGGCCCGGCCTGCGCTCCGCCAGCCTCGATGGCGTCGATGCTGGCGGACTGGCGCTCGTCGAGCAGCTCAAGCACAGCGTGGCCAGCATCGAGCAGCATGCCGCGGCCGTCGGGGCGATCCCAGGCGCTTAGCTCCGGCAAGCCCAGGCCGTCGCGATACTGGCGCACGGCGGCGGGATAGTCGGCCACAGTCAGCGCCACGCGCAGCTCCTGCGCGCCACCCTGGCGCGGCTGCGGCAGATTACGCGCCTGATAGCGCCCGCTGGGCAGCGCGCCGCCAATCAGCTCGATCAGCCCTGGCACGCTCGTCTCCGGCGCTGGGCGGTCGGAGATATCCTCGCCGGGAAAAGCCTCCTGGTGCATCTGGGTGTTCATGTCGCCAGGATCGACGGCGTACACGCGCAGGTCGGGCCGCTCGGCGGCCAAGATCGCGCTCAGGTGGTCGAGCGCCGCCTTAGAGGAGCCGTAGCCGCCCCAGCCGGGATACGCCTCCACGCCTGCGTCGCTGCTGATGTTGATGATGCGCGCGCCTGGCTTGAGCTGGCCCTGCACGGCCTGGATCAGGCCCAGTGGCGCGAGCACGTTGACCGCGTAGACCTCAGCCAGCGTGTCGAGCGGGTAGTCAAGCAGGGTGGGCTGCGGGCTGGGGCCAAGGGTACTGGCATTGTTGACCAACAAATCCAGCCCGCCGCTTGCCTGCGCCGCCGTGGCCAGCGCCGCCCGGTGTGCCGCGTCGCGGACATCGCCGACCAGCGCCTGGACGCTGGTGTGCTGCGCCAGCTCGCGGCGCACGTCCGTTAGCGCGTCAGCGCCACGGGCGTCGATGATCAGGTGCCAGCCGTCGGCGGCTAGCTGGCGCGCGAGCGCTCGGCCGAGACCGCGTGATGCTCCGGTGATCAGGGCAGTGCGTGTCATTGTATGTGCTCCTCACTATGTAAAGCTATTACTGGATGTGCCACCACTCGCGCAGGGAGCGGCACTGCTCGGCCGCGTCCAACTCCACGACGATGATTCCATCGAGGGCCACCGGCGCGCCTGTAAGTGGTCGGCGCAGCGTGGTGTGCCAGTGGATCACGCCGCCGCTAGCGGTGGTGGCGATAATCTCAAAGCGAAACTGCACCTGGTCGTGCTGGGCTAGCTCGGCCTGCCAGTAGTCGCGCACAGCGGCGCGCCCACGCAGCGGCTGGTCAAAGGGATTCTCGGCGTAGATCACGTCGGCGCTGAACAGCTCCGCCGCCGCAGCAGCGTCGCGCTGCTCCCAAGCCCGGCCCAGCCGCTCGATCCAGGTTGTCAGCGATGTACGCTCCATCAGGTGTTCCTCCT
The DNA here is from genome assembly GCA_013538855.1 of Herpetosiphonaceae bacterium. Taxonomy (GTDB): domain Bacteria; phylum Chloroflexota; class Chloroflexia; order Chloroflexales; family Herpetosiphonaceae; genus OHK22. The sequence continues at coordinate 7,493 of JABXJS010000239.1, read as the reverse complement.
GACTCCAGGGTACAAAAAAAGCCGCCTAGGCGGCTCGGCCAGAGGCGGGGATTGCAGCCATGCACAAAGGACAGGTTGCGCACCTGTCCTTTGGTACAGTGCCGCCAGTGGCATACCTGACGCAAAGCAACATTGATTCAGCCCACAGCGTGGCGCTGAAGCTACAGCCCGCGCTCGGCCCTGATGGCATCGACGTAGTCCTTGGCCTCTTTCAGGCCCCAGCCGGTGCGCTCGCGCACCAGCTTGACGGCGTGGATGGTCTGGCCCTGGCTGACGAGGTCGCGCACATCGTCCGCGAGGTCGCCGTCTGGCGCAGCGGTCGGCGCGCTACCGAGATCGACCAGCGGTCGGCCGCGCTCGTGCGCATCGACGTAGTCCTTGGCCTCTTTCAGGCCCCAGCCGGTGCGCTCGCGCACCAGCTTGACCGCCTGAATTTTCTGGTCCTGCGCCAGCAGGTCGCGCACCAGGGTATCGAGCGCACGCTCGTCCTGCCGGGCACGCGGCGGCGCAACTGGGCTGGACGCCTGATTGCTGTAGGTCATGACGGCTGGCGGCAGCCCCGTGGTCTCGATCGTATCGACATAGTCCTTGGCCTCTTTCAGGCCCCAGCCGGTGCGCTCACGCACCATTTTGACCGCGCCGATCTTCTGCTTGCGCACCAGCATGGCGCGCACATCGGCGGCCATATCGCCGCTGGGCTGCACGGGAGTCTGATACTGCGGACTGGATGGATCGGGCAGACGCGGCCCCGCGCCCCAGCTGCTGGCCAGCCAGTAGATCAAGGCGATGATCAGCCCAACCACGAGAATACCTAATAGAATTAACGTCATCGGTTGCTCCTTTGCACTCAGTCGCTGCGGCGCTTGACCACCATGCTAGCGTTGGCCAACGCCGTTGTGCCTCATCTTAGCACGCGCCGCCAGCTTCGCCCACTGCTCAAGCCATCGCACGTACGCGCTAGGCCGGGCCACACAGCGTATGGAAAACAACGGCGGGGACGCTGAGCCGTAAGCGCGGGCTGCACACAGGCTGGCGGGCCTGCCGCAGCGGCACATTGCACAGCAGCTAGCCCACTGCTCAAGCCATCGCACGTACGCGCTAGGCCGGGCCACACAGCGTGTGGAAAACAACGGCGGGGACGCTGAGCCGCAGGCGCGGGCTACACACAGGCTGGCGGGCCTGCCGCAGCGGCACCACCCAGCACACAACCCTGGCCTGCGCACTGAGCAGCTATACTTGCAGCACGTTGCGCCGCCTAGCCCAAGGAGCAGACAATGCCCACGCCGTTTCGCCTATGGATTCTCGACGACCGACCGGAGAACAGCGGGATGGTGCTGCGCTCCATCCCGCCCGAATCGCGCGCCTTGATGGAGATCGAGTGCTTTGTGCAGGCCCAGGCGTGCCTCGATGCGTTCGCGCTGCGCCTGCGAACCAGCCCAGCCACGCTACCGGACTGTCTGCTGCTAGACTTTTTTCTTGATCGCACCTACGGCCATAAAGTGCTCGACACGCTGCGGCAGCTGCAGCGGTCCGCAGGCGGGCCGTTGCTGGTTGTGGTAGCGCACTCGAGCATGGCCGAGGCCAATCGCCTGCTGCTCAAGCACGGTGCCGACTTCAGCCTGGAGAAGCGCAAGGGCCAGCCGACCTCGCCGCCCATCGCCGCGCTGTTTCGCTCGCCAGCGGCGCTACAGTGGCTGTGTGAGCAGCGCACCCCGCTGCCAGATGCAGAGTAAGCCCACTGCTCTGTCCATCGCACGCGAGTGCTAGGCCGAGCCACGCAAGTGTGTGGGAAACCAACGGCGGGGACGCTGAGCCGCAGGCGCATCAGCGTGCAGCGCGCTCGGCCAGTCAGGACTATCCTAACATCAATAAACACCTAACAAGCCCCTAGGCCCAGCGTGATTGCGCTGGGGCCTGCGCGCGCTCAAACATCGTATGTTGATGAAAAAAGCGTCGTGCTTAAGCGCGTGCGGCTCAGACAACAGCGGGTGCCCTTCGGGCGGCGCTGGTGCGCAGGCGACCGCTCACCGATGGCAGATCGAGTATCCGAGCGCGAGCGTGGACTGCGGGTGATTGAGCGCAGCGCCAGGCACGGCGGAGACAACGTGCCACCGTAAACGCCGTAGCTGGCCCGCGCACGCAGGCTCTGGCGCGCGCGGAAGCCGTGGTGAAGCTGCAACGCCAGGTGGTGAAGCGACCACGCGGGCACCTAGCCAATGGCTGATACTGAAGATACTGGAATTGGAACGAGTAAGGCAAACGTCACGTCAGGTACAGCTGGCAGCGGTACCATGCCTGCTCACGGCCAGCCCAGCGCGCCTGCGCCACAGCCATCGCCGTATGCGATCACATGCGGACAGGCCATCCTCGCCTGCTGTTTGGCAGCACCTTACGCCGTTGCCCAGAGCCAAGCAGCGCACCAGCACTGGGCACAGCCGCTGCGACAGCGGAGCCACACCAAGCTCCCGCAGCGCGCCAAGCGGCGTGAACCGCACCAGACAACCGCACGACAGCAGGAGGTTGTCATGACCGCCTATGAGCAAGTGCCACAGCCCGCCGGTCCGCAGGACGCCGAAGTTCCCGATGATCTGCGCAAAGCCTTTGCAGTTGCTGCAGGTGTATGCTCGGTCGCTGGATTTAGCATCGGCAGCGCCGCCGTTGGCTTTGTGGCCGCTGGCATGGAGGGCATCGTTTGGGTTTGGAACACGATCATCCCTGATAGCTGGAAAGCGCAGGGCGAGATCGCCTGGCCGATCTACGCCGACTCGGCGCTGCGCGAGACCGAGCGCTTCTACCAGGTGAGCCTAGAGGCCGTCGACGCAGCCTGGGCCGACCTGTACCGGCGGGGCAAGCTGCCGGAGGGCAAGACGCGCGCCTCGGAGTATCTGGCGCAGGCCGCACGCGAGCATGGCTGGGATAAGCTCATCTATCACGCGCCTGGCGGCGCATACGTGGTTGGCGAAAAAAACAAAAGTATGTACGCAGAGCGCTACCTCATGCTGCGCGGCGACTACCCTAACAGCGTGAACAGTCTCACCTGCTTTGGCTGGCCCAAGGTGCCGAGCGACACCGAGCAGTCCGACGTTGACTCCTTCATCCAGACCGCGCAGGAGCTGATTCATGAGGCGCGGATCAAGCCGCTGTGTGCGGCGATGGATGAGACGCTGCACTGGATTGTTCAGCGCTCCACCGACTACAAGCTAACGGCCTATCAGTACGGCTGGCGCTGGTGCAAGAAGTGCCAGGGCCTCTTCTTCGCTGGCAACAGCCGCGGCGACTGCCCGGCGGGCGGCAGCCACAACCTGCACGGCAGCGCCAGCTACGGCCTGGTGCACAATCAGGCGGCAGCCGCAGGCCAGCACAACTGGCGCTGGTGCAAGAAGTGCCAGGGCCTCTTCTTCGCTGGCAACAGCCAGGGCGTGTGCCCGGCAGGCGGCAGCCACGACAAGAGCGGCAGCGGCGACTACGCGCTGATCGACAATGTGGCCGAGGTCGAAGGCCAGCACAACTGGCGCTGGTGCAAGAAGTGCCAGGGCCTCTTCTTCGCTGGCGGCAGCCAGGGCGTGTGCCCGGCGGGCGGCAGCCACGACAAGAGCGGCAGCGGCGACTACGCGCTGCGCAGCGATCCGCAGGCAGCGGCCTGGGTCGATGTTGCTATCGAGTGGGAGACGATCTGGCAGAAGCATATGACACATCTGGTGCCATTCCACAGCAGCGAGCGCTCGTTCTTTATCGCCTACAACAAGATCACCGGCGCGACGACCTTCGCCAGCTTCACGTTTAGCAGTGGCCGCAAGGTCACGGGCATCGACGTGCTGGCGGCGGCGGAGTGGGCGGCAGGCTGGACGCACCTCGTGCCCTTCGTGCAAAACAACGCCAACTACCTGATCGTGTACAACAGCGCGACCGGCAGCGTGCACTTCGACCGCATCAACGCCGATGGCACAGGCACCACGACGCTCAACGCTGGCACCTGGGCCAAGGGCTGGAGCCAAGTGCAGGTGCTGCGCGGCCCCAACAACGCCAACTACCTGATCGTGTACAACAGCGCGACCGGCCATGTGCGCTTCGACCGCATCAAAGACGACGCCAGCGGCTCGGTCAACGTGAAGGATGGCAGCTGGGCGCTGGGCTGGGAGCACCTGGTGCCGCTGAGCGCCGGGGCGGGCATTCCGTTCCTGCTGGTCTACGATGCAGGCAGCGGACGGGCGCGCATCGACCGCTTCAACGGCAACTCGTCGACCAACGTCTTCGACGGCGTGCTGCTGAAGGGCATCACCCACCTCGAGCGCAGCGGCCATGTGCTGATCGGCTACGATAAGAATAGCGGCTATACCGAGCTATACCGGCCCCGAGAGACAACCACGGTGCAGTCTGGCTACATTCAGTTTGAGCTGACCGGCTTTGATATTGTGTTCAACGCCACCTGGGCGGCCAACTGGAGCCTGATAATGCCGTTCAAGATCCCCTACGTCAGCGGCGACTTCATCCAGTACGAGGATCGCTTCGTCTTCTACAACGCAGCCAACGGCCTGATCCACGTTGACACGCTAGGCTAGTCGCGGATGCCCACTCGGCTCCAGGTGGCCAGGCATGCCTGGCCACCTGGTCGTTTCGCGGCTATGCCGACTACTGTACGTCGAGCGGCCGCTGGCCGCGGGCGGAGGCGAGGCGGTCGGCGATGCGCGTGGTCTCAGGGAGGCGGTACTTGGGCGTGCAGGCCATCACGTAGTCGATGGCGGTGGCCAGGCTGATGCGATGGCCAGGCGAGACATACAGCGGCTTAACGCCGACGCGGGTGCGCAGGACGGCCCCGATCGTCTCGCCACGGTGGGTGACCGGCACCCATGCGCCGCGCTCGTCGGGCACTGCCGGATAGGAGCCGATGAGATGCGACTTGCCCACGCCGATTGTGGGGTGATTGAGCAGCACACCGAGATGGGCCGCAATGCCCATGCGCCGCGGATGCATAATGCCGTGCCCATCGCACAGAATCAGGTCGGGCAGCGCAGAGAGCTGGCTCAGCGCCGCCATCACCGCCGGAATCTCACGAAACGAGAGGAAGCCAGGAATATAGGGAAAGGTGGTCGGCTGGGTGATCACGGCCTGCTCGCGCAAGGTGAGCGCCGGAAAGTCCAGCACAGCCACAGCGGCGCGGGTAGTCGCGCCCTCGTCGAGAAAGCCGGCATCGACGCCGGCGACGGTGCGAATCGGCCCGAGGCGATCCTCGGTGATGACCTCCTGGCGCAGCTCGGCCTGGATGGCGACAGCTTCATCGGGGCTAACATCCCAGCGATGGCGCGGATTATTCGGCAGCATAGGCAGCGGTCTCCTTGCTAGCGCCGCTCAGCAGCGCCGACCAGCACAGCGAGCGGGGCGTCCATTGAGAGCTGTGCGACTGGTCGTGGCCAGCCGCACAGCCAGGAGCTGAAGCACATTGAGCGCCACCGCGTGACGCGCGCAGCGTCTACTCGGTGGGCAGCTCGAGCTTTTTGAACAGCACCTGTGGCTTCTCCAGCGGCCGCCCAACCGGCAGGTCGGACCACTCCCACGTGCCAACCCACGTCTCGGGATAGCAGGTCAGCACCTCGTGGGTAGAGCCGTGCGGCTCGCTGATCGTCTCCATCAGGATGGGGCCAGCCAGCGCGCCAGTGTGGCCGAGCATGGTGTGCAGCGTCTGGCAGGTGAAAGGCAGGAACGGCGTGAACAAGATGCGCAGGTTATTGATGGCCTGCAGCGCCACGTGCAGGATCGTCCCGGCGCGCTCGCGGTCGGTTTTGACCACCTTCCATGGCTCCTCGGCCGACAGGTACTCATTGACGGCGCGGGCGGTCGCCATCGCACCGCCGAGGGCGGCCTTGAAGTGCGCCGTGTTGAGATCAGCGCCAATGGTCTCGAAGGCGGCGCGTGCGGTGGTCAGCACCTCGCGGTCGCGGTCGGTCAGCGCACCAGCGGCGGGCACCGCGCCGAAGTGCTTATGGGTCAGAGACAAGACGCGGTTCACCAGATTGCCCCAGGTTGCCACCAGCTCCTCGTTGTTGCGGCGGATAAACTCGCCAAGCGACCACTCGCTATCGGACGTCTCCGGGCCAGCGATGATCAAGAAGTAGCGTAGCGGATCGGGATCATACTCGGCCAAAAAGTCACCGACGAGCGGAATCTCGCCGCCGCGCGAGGCCGAGATCTTCTCGCCGCCAGCGAGGGTCAAGAACTCGCTGCTGACGACCTCGTAGGGCAGGTCGAGATCGCTGCGGCCCATCAGCATGGCCGGCCAGATCACCGAGTGGAACACAATGTTGTCCTTGCCCATGAAGTAGTAGTGGCGCGAGTCCGGGTTCTGCCACCAGTCGCGCCAAGCCTCGGTCTTGCCAACCTTCTTGGCCCACTCGATGGCGGCGGAGAGATAGCCGATGACGGCGTCGAACCAGACATAGATGCGCTTGTCGTCCCAGTCGCCCTCGACGGGGATGGGGATGCCCCAGTTGAGATCGCGGGTGATGGCGCGGGCCGGCAGCTCCTCGAGCAAGCCCAGCGAGAAGCGGCGCACATTCGGCCGCCAGTGATCCTGCTGGTCGATCCACTCGCGCAGCCGATCGGCAAAGGCGGGCAGATCGAGAAAGAAGTGCGTGGTGGGCTTAAAGATTGGCGTGGCCCCGCTGAGCGTCGAGCGCGGGTTGATCAGGTCGGTCGGATCGAGCTGCTTGCCACAGTTATCGCACTGATCGCCGCGCGCCTTGTCGTAGCCGCAGAACGGGCAGGTGCCCTCGACGTAGCGGTCGGGCAGAAAGCGCTTGTCGGCCTCGCTGTAGGTGCCGGTCATGGTATCGGTAAAGATGTAGCCGTTGGCCAGCAGGCGCGTGAAGAAATCTTGCGTCACCGTATAGTGGTTTTCGGTAGATGTGCGCGTGAACAGGTTGTAGGACAGGCCAAGATCGCGCAAGTTCTCGCGAATCTCGCGGTTGTAGAAGTCGACGACCTCGCGCGGCGTCTTGTGCTCTTTCTCGGCGCGCACGGTGATCGGCGTGCCGTGGTCGTCGGTGCCGCTGACCATCAGCACATCGTTGCCGACCAGGCGCTGGTAGCGGGCGAATACATCGCTGGGCACCCCAAACCCGGCGACGTGGCCCAGATGGCGGTGGCCCGAGGCGTAGGGCCAGGCCACCGCGACAAGTATCTTTGCAGCCATGCAAACCTCCAACAAAAACCGGGCGCAGAACGCCCGGCACCAAAGTCGCTATTCGAATGAATGACCGTGAAGCGGGAACTATACAGCTGGCGGGAGACCCGCCATAAACCCGCCTGCAGTCAGGCGCACACCGGCCCAGACCCAGAACCAAGCGGTGCTAGATGGGCGTGTTGTCCGGTTGTTTGGTGATGTTGTCATGGGTGTGCTCCTATTCTCAGTAGATCACAGGACTCCCTGGGGCCAGGGTAAACGGTGTGGCGGCCGAATCGTGCGGTATCCTTTGTGGTGCCAACCAAGAAAGGAACCG
>JABXJS010000238.1 GCA_013538855.1 Herpetosiphonaceae bacterium | reverse complement strand
CGGTTCCTTTCTTGGTTGGCACCACAAAGGATACCGCACGATTCGGCCGCCACACCGTTTACCCTGGCCCCAGGGAGTCCTGTGATCTACTGAGACTAGATTTGCCGACACCCGATGGCCCAGAAAACGCCGAGATCTTGCCTTGGATACGGTGGCGTACAGCATCAATCCCCTGACCGGTGGTGGCGCTGGTATAGATCACCGGGTAGCCGATCTGGGCATAGATGCCAAAGGTTTCCTCGGCAGCAGAGTCCATCACAAGATCGCACTTATTAGCGATGACCACAGCCTCTAGCTCATTGTACTCGGCCACGAGCAAAAAACGATCAATCATACGGACGTGTGGCTCTGGATGGGCAACAGCAAAGGTGACAAGCACAAGATCGACATTCGCGACAATAATCTGCTCAAACCAGCCGCCGCCCTTGGGCGACTTACGCGAAAGCTTGCGCTCACGGGGAAATACTTCTTCAACCGCGCCCTCGCCGGGCACTGTTTTAGTCACGCGCACATGATCGCCGATAACGGCAAGATCAGTATACTGGCGCTGTTTCTTCAGCCGACCACGGAGCGTACAGCGGAGGATCTCGTCTGTTTCATCGAGCTGCACCCAGAAAAAGCCACTTTGGGCCCGCATGATCGTTCCATTCATCGGCAAAACTCCTCGATACCCTGAGCGGGCATCTGTCGTGACAAACGCAGTGTGCAATTAAAAGTCATTGGTTACTCCTCTAGCAGTAGCTAGTGTTCAGATATAGGGCCAATGCGAGCGACAACCTACTCATCGCTCGCATCAGAGACGCGCAGTTCCAACCAGCGAAAGCCTAACTGATCAAAGGCGAGGGCCAGCAGCTGGCTAATCCGGCTGGTCTGATCTTCGTTTGGTCGGTGGTTCAACTCGGCGTAGCCGCGCTTAAGTGGCATCACTGGGCGGGGCTTTCGTTCCTCAGTGAACAGGACTGAGCCATCACGATCCAGCATCAACACCGGGAGCCTCCTGAACAGAACTAAATGGGCCGTAAACTTTGCTACCAAAGCTCACGGCCCATCTGTGGGAGTCGGCCCAATTACATAAAAAAGGGGCCGTGAGCGCTTTTCTCGCCCACGGCCCGCATTGCTTCAGGAACTATAACATAAGCAAGCAGGAAATGGGCGCACTGCTACCATCAACGTCAGCTGCGTTGGGTGCGAGAAGCCGCACTTGGGTGTAGATGAAAGTGTTCATCAAAGACCCTCCATTTCCTTACACTAGAGATAATTAGACCAATAACGACAGATACTGGTGTAGCATAGCACCTCCTACGACCGACCGTCAAGAGGCATCTTGTAGGTCTTTAGGCTGATTTCCGTAGCATCATCAAAACCGAATATATGATAGTATGGACATACGCAAACCTGGATGGGAGACATTCATGAGCACGCTGGTTGAATTTGTCGCTACAACGGCTGCTGATCCAGCAGTCAGCAGCTACCCGTTGCGGTTCATTCAGCCAGAGGACGCGCTCGACCTCGGGCATCTGCTCTCTGCTGCGCCGACGCTACCCCACGCGCACCAGCCGCAACAGTTAGGTGGCTGGATCGACTATGCGATTAGTCTGCTCCAAGGTGGCCATGGGCTATTTCTACCAGCATGCTCGTTTGGGTTTGCCGGGCGCGCCGGGTTGCTAGCCGCCAGCATCGTTGTGCGCAACGCGGAGCGGCCATGGCTGATTGACCTAGCAGTGGCACCAGCACTTCAGCAGCGAGGTTTAGAGCACATGCTTATCACGGCCTCGCTTGCTGCGCTGCACCACGCCCGCTATAGCCATGTTTGGACAACCGCCCCTGCCGATTCGTTTCACGCTCGCATCCTTATTGAATGTGGATTCCAGCCGCTTTCTTCAAACAGAACAGGATGATCATGTCACAATCGCTGCAACAAGACATCGCCTCTTTTCGTGCCACGCTTGATCCACGCACGTCGATCATCAATGTATCAGTCGAATCAACGGCAACGGCGCTGATTCTCCGTGGCATGGTGCTAGAGGCTACCCACCATCAGCAGATTCTCCAGCTGGCGCACACTCACGGCGCGCACATTCAAGATGAAATCCTTGTGCTTACCCATGGGCCACAGTACCAGCGCGGCCTTGTTACCTGGTCTGTCGCCGATGTGCGGGCGCAGCCAGGTCGGCAGCACGAGCTTGTCTCGCAGGCCATGTATGGCGAGGCGCTTGAGCTGCTGTACCACGAACAAGCATGGTGGCGTGTGCGGCTGAGCGATGGCTATCTCGGCTGGATCTCAGAGCATGGCCTGATAGCAGCAGCCCAGGCAGGAGATTTTCGCGGCAACGCCACCCATGTGGTAAGCACACGGCTGCAGCCAGTCTATGGGTTAGAGGGCACCCAGATCACCCTGCTGCCCTGGCAGACACCGCTGCCAATTGATGAGTTCCGTGATGGCATGGCTTTCTGGGTAGCACCAGATGGAACCCCATCTATGACCAACGCAGATGATCTGATGCCGCTTGAGGATCGCCCGCAGCTCACGCGCACTGGCTGTCGTGAGACACTGACCGAGGTGCAGAAGTTTATCGGCGTACCCTATCTCTGGGGCGGCAGCAGCAGCTACGGCTTTGACTGCTCGGGGCTGGCGCAGGCATTCTACCTATGGATGGGCCACCAGCTGCCACGCGATGCTGATCAGCAGGTCGACTATGGGCACAGCGTTGAGCGCGCCGACATTCAAGCAGGCGACCTGCTCTTCTGGGCCTCACGCAGCGACACCGAGCGCCACCACAATATTACCCACGTGTCGATTGCGCTGAATGCCGATGAGATGATCCACGCCAACCAGCGACGCTGGGCGGTGACAATCGACCCAATCGACGAAGTGCACGCGCGCTTTGTGCAGCAAAACGATCCTGGTTTGATCGCGATTCGGCGCTATGCGGAGGCCGAATGAATTGTGAGAGCATTCCGATCACACTGAACCTACGTACCACGTTTCGTATCGCCCATGGAGCCAGCGACACGCGCAACAACGTGCTGCTACGGCTTGGCGATGGCTGGGGCGAGGCCGCCCCGGTGGCATACCATGGAGAATCCGCCGCCCAGGTGATGGACTGGATCGAGCAGCATCGGCAGCAGCTCAGCGCTATCAGCGAGCCAAGCCAGATTGTCATGGTGCTCAGCCAGCTTGAAGGAGCCAGCCAAGCAACCAAGGCAGCAATCGACCTAGCGCTCCACGATGCGCTAGGCAAGCAGCTTGGTCAACCAACACGGGCCATCTTGGGGCTAGCGGGGCTACGCATTCCCCAAACCTCTTTCACCATACCAATCGCCGACCCAACCAGCGTTGAGGCGCAGGTGCAGGCCGCCGCGCAGTATCCAATTTTCAAAATCAAGCTTGGTGGGCCACAAGATCTGGCGAGCATCGCAGCGATTCGGCAGGTTGCACCACAAGCCCGCATCCGTATTGACGCCAACGGTGGCTGGGATCGAGCAAGCGCGCAGCGGCTCATTCCAGCCCTGCTCGAGCATGATATCGAGCTGATCGAGCAACCCCTGCCAGGCGCAGACCGTGAAGGCTATGCCCTGCTCAAACAGCAGCGCTATCCGGTGCCAATTATCGCCGACGAGCCGATCAAAACAGCCGCAGATGTTGCAGCCTGGGCCGACTATGTTGATGGGGTGAATATCAAACTGATGAAAGCTGGCGGGATTAACGCCGCCTATGCTGCAATTCAGGTTGCACGTGCCCACAGCCTTCACGTCATGCTAGGGTGTATGATTGAAAGCAGTCTTGGAGTCGCCGGAGCACTGACGCTGGCCGGGCTGGCGGATTGGATCGATCTTGATGGGCCACTTCTGATTAACAACGACCCTACGAGCGGCCTAATGTATACTGGAGCAACACTACAAGTCCCAGCGGGGCCTGGCCTTGGTGTCGTGCCAATGCTGGCCAGCAGGTAACATGGACCTATGGCAGCGGCAGCATGGGTGCGTTGCCGTTGCCCGTCACCTGCGGTACAATAGGGCGTATAGTTTGCTCCAGCGAGGAGAGCCACGATGTCATTTGCAGGACGTGCCTTACGTGTCAATCTTGATACAGCAACCACGTCGACGTTTGAGATTCCTGCGCTCATCCGTGAGCTGTATCTTGGCGGGCGTGGCCTCAACAGTGGGCTGTTTTATCATCTTGTTCCGCCAGATACCCCTGCGCGCTCACCAGATAACCCATTGCTGATCACTCCGGGCCTGTTGGGTGGCACGCCAGCTTACGCCACCGGCGGATTTGTTGCCACCACCCGCTCGCCGATCACCGGTGGGCTGATCCACAGCTGGGCGGAGGGCGACTGGGGCGGTGCACTTAAGCGCGCAGGCTACGATCTCATATGGATTGTTGGCCAAGCCACTGCATGGTTGTACCTGGTAGTTGACAACCAACAGGCAGAGCTTTATCCCGCTAATCACCTGAATGGGCTTGACACTATTGAAATAACCAACCGCCTGATGGCCGAGCACGGAGATGACTATCGCGTGCTCACGCTTGGGCCGGCTGGCGAGCACATTCTGCCCTACTCAAGCCTTGTTTCCGAGGGTCGCTACTTAGCCGAGCCAGCCGGAGGCACGGGCGCAGTCATGGCGCACAAGCGGCTAAAGGCCGTGGTGGTGCGCGGCACGCGGATGGTCAAACCAGCACGCCCGAAAGAGTTTCTAGCCGCATTCAACCCGATTAATGAGCGGCTCGACCACGACCCGCTCGCCACGGTGATGCGCACGTACGGGTCAACCTACTATATCGACCTCGCCTACAAAGAAGGCGGTCTGACCGGGCGCAATGGCCAAGACGCCGATGTTCCACAGATCAAAAATCTGGCGGCCGAGAAGTTCGCGCAGTTTGCACCACGCAACCCGCACGGCTGCCCGCGCTGCCCCATGCCCTGCTACAGCGACTACGTTGGGGCCACGTTCACACCGCGGCCAGAGCTTGAGTCAATCGCCGGGTTCGGGGCGCGCTGCGGGATTAAGTCAACCGCCGTTATCATCGAGGCCCATCGCCGCTGCCTGCTGTATGGGCTAGATCCGAACGCTACCGCCAACGCAATCGCCTTTCTTATGGAGTGCTACCAGCGCGAGCTAACCCATCAGTACCCGCTTAAGTGGGGCGACGAGCAGGGCGTCCTCGACGCTATCGACGCGCTAGCTGCCAAAAACGGCGTTGGCGGACTACTTTCGCTTGGTGTCGGTGAGATGAGCGAGGTCTTCTATCATAGCGATCGCTTTGCTCCGATTGCCAACTGGCTTGTACAAACCCCTCTTGATCCACGTGCTGCGCAAGGCTGGGCGCTGCACCTAGCCACAAGCTCTATCGGTGGCGATGCACGCTCGGCGATGCCCTGGTATGAGTGGCTGCATAACCCGCCTACCTGGCTCCAGTCCGAAGCTGGCCAACCTGACCCCCATCAGGTGGAGGGCAAGGCTGAGCGGTTGATCTGGCACGAGCGCTTCATCGCTGGGCTAGACACCGCTGGTCTCTGCCGACGGCTGGCTCTGCTGGCCTACCAGGTTGCCCCAAAAGAGCTGGCCACAATCCTCAGCGCCGATCTAGGCAAGACGATCTCGCCGCAAGAGCTAGGTAAGCTCGGTGAGCGCATTATCACTGTCGAGCGCCTGCTGGCTTTACAGTGGGGCCACGCGGATACGATGCCCGAGCGCTGGGTGGCTGAGCCGCTGACCAAGGGACCCGCCGCCAACCAACTGCCCGACCTCAACACGATGCTGGCCCGCTACTACACTATTCATATGTGGGATGCAGACGGTGTGCCAACTGCTGCGCGCCTCCATGAGCTGAGCATTCCTGAACCCGACACCCGACCTTGGAATCAACCGTGATGCTATGGTGCTAATTTTACTGCTCACCAGCTTGCCAACACTCCTCTATGTTGGGCTGCTGTGGTGGCTGGATCGCTATGAGAAAGAGCCGCTGCCGCTGTTAGTCGCGGTATTTGTATGGGGTGCGGTGCCAGCTGTCGCCATCTCGCTGGTGGCAGAGCAAGATATTCCCACCACCCTTGGTATGGGCCAAGGGTCAAACTCGATCTGGCTCGCTCCACTTGTTGAAGAGCCACTCAAAGCACTAGCGCTGCTAGGCATCTTTATCTTCTTCCGCTACGAGTTTGATGGCATCCTAGATGGCATTATCTATGGCTCACTGATTGGGTTTGGGTTCTCGATGACCGAAAATGCGCTCTACTTCTACCGTGAAGGCAGCGCACTCTCATCGCTGCTCTGGCTGCGCATCGTGCTGTTCGGGTTCAATCACGCCTTCTTCACGAGCATCGTCGGCGTAACATTGGGGATGGTGCGCTACAATAAGCGCTCCTGGAGCGGCTGGCTCGCATTTCCTGGCGCACTGCTGCTCGCCATGTTCTTTCATGCGCTGCACAACGAGGCCTCCGGCCTGCCGTTTCCAGGCGTGCTGCTCTCATGGATCGTCAACAGCGGCGGCGTGCTCGTAGTCGTCCTTGTGGCTATGATCGCATGGCGGCGTGAGCAGTACTGGATCGAGCACGAGCTTGTGGAGGAGATCTCCAACGGCCTCATTGATAGCAGCACCTACGCGATCGTTCACTCCAGCCGTCGCCGCCTACGCACGCAGTGGCAGGCGCTCACCCGCCAAGGATGGAGCGCCTACCGGCAAACACGTGAGCTACACCATCTGCTCACCGAGCTGGCTTTTTTGAAGTATCAACTGCACATTGGCGACGATCACTGTCGCCCCCACGACCTGCTGCCGCTGCGCCAACACATCCTCCAGCTCCAGCAAAATCCCACAGCTCAATCGCAATCATCAGTTGTCTCTTAGCCACAGCGTAAGGTTAGCAGCGTTACCTCTGGAACAGTGCCCAGGCGAATCGGCAGGCCAGCTAGACCACGATTGACGTAGAGGGCTGAATCGCGCTGCTTGTAGCGCCCGCGATAGTAGCGCCGCCCTAGCCGCGGCAGCACAAGCGGCCCAAGCAGCGGCAGATCAATGTGTCCAGCATGTGTGTGCCCAGAGAGCTGGAGCATCACACCTGCAGCAGCCGCATGGTCAAAAAAATCGGGGCAGTGGGCCAGCAGCAGCACCGGCGTGTCTGACGGCACGCCCGCCAGCGCCTGCTGCAGATCAGGCTCCCCGAACCATGGGTCGGTGACACCAGCCAGCGCTAAGCACGCTGTATCCCGCTCAAGCAGCCGATGCTCGTTGATCAGCACATGGATGCCAAGCGCATCGAGTGACTGGGCAATGAGCGCCGGATCGTTCCAGTAGTCGTGGTTGCCCAGGCAGGCATAGACACCGAGCGGAGCTTGAATGCCTGCCAGCGTAGTACACAGCGGCTCCAGGTCGTCGATGGTATCCACAAAATCTCCGGTAAGCACAATGATATCGGCCTGGAGTGCCTGCACAGCATCAAGCGCCTGCTGAGCCACAGAGCGCGCATAGTGCGGCCCAAAGTGGAAGTCGCTGAGCTGAGCGATGCGCAGACCATCGAATGGCGCTGGAAGCTCGCCAAGGAACAGCGTCTGCTCGGTGTGGTGCAGGCGCTTGATGCTACGCCAGCCCCAGAGCGCGCCAGCACCGACGAGCGCACTGGCACCACCGGCCAGCCCCAATCCCCAGCGCCGACTGCGCTCAGGCAGCATGAGGCCAGCCAGCCCAGCCACACCGGTGGCGGCAGCGGCAATCCAGCGCCAGGAGTACGACAGATGCGCGGTCGAAAAGCGGCTGCTGGTGCCGCGCGCCCGTGGCCGAAGGTGATAGAAACGTGATGGTGAAGTAGCTGCTGACATCTACGATCAATCCTCATAATACGCAATGGCTTAGCAAAATCTCTTGGTATATCCATTGCTACTAATTATCCATGACAATGTTCCCAACTAGCATATGGAGGTCGAGAGATGGGCGTACACAAAACGTCGCTGTACCGCTTCATCGCCATAGTTGTTGCTGTATGCTTGCTGTTCATTCCAAGTGTATCTACAAGAACCGTAGCACAATCACAGCAGTTGATTGTACGCGGCGCTTCGAGTGAGCAAGCAGCACAGGCAGTACAGAACTACGGTGGACACGTTATTAAATCGCTGGATATTATCGATGCTGTTGTTGCCACTGTACCAGCAGGGGCTATTCCCTCGTTAGAGCAGGCCGGGCTATTCGTTATGCTCGATGCGCCGATCACCACCGCCGATGATCGCGTCGAAACACCAGGTCAGCTTCAAGTCAACGCACAGCTGCAAGCAAACAGCGCTGAAAAAAGCCCGCCGACCCAAGCCGAGGCGGTACAACCAGAGAGTGGCCTGAGAATTATCGACATTCCAGACTCTGAGACAAGCCCACCACCACCAGGCGGTTGTGATGGTGAAGAAGATAAAATGGCGACTGATGGCTGCATCGGTGGTGCCCAGCCAACATCGATGTTGTTTCCTTCGCAGACTGTCGGAGCCGATCTGCTGCATGCACAAGGTATTGATGGCGAAAACGTGACCGTAGCGATGATCGACTCCGGCATGCCACCGCTGGATAAACCGGATCACTGGCACCAAGTCGATGATCGTACGCTCTTCTATAACGATCATGAGTGGTTTATTGTATTCCATGATCTGGTGACCAACAGCCGCATCACCAACAGCAGTGACTCTTATGGCCATGGCACGCATGTGCTGAGCACAATCGCCGACAACCGCAAAACCGGCACAACGAAAGAAGCGCGCACAGGCATTGCGCCCAAGGCTAACCTCGTGGTTATTCGGGCGCTCGATAGCAAAGGCATGGCACCGTACAGCCGCGTTATTGAGGGCATCCAGTGGATCATCGAGCATAACGCCATTTTGAATGTTAAAGTCTTAAATCTGTCGCTGCAGGCGACAGTTGCCAGCCCTTACTGGTACGATGCGCTCAATCAAGCTGTAATGGCCGCATGGGATGCTGGCATCACCGTTGTGGTTGCTGCCGGTAACAGCGGGCCTGAGCCTGTAACAGTTATGGCTCCAGGTAACATACCATACGTTATCACCGTTGGCGCAATCAAGCCCGGCGTCTACACCGACAATGGCGTTGATCAACTGGCGGTCTACTCATCGACTGGTCCAACCGAAAGCAAATTCATCAAGCCGGATCTCCTGGCACCTGGCTCGCGTGTGCTCGCGCCATTTCCGGCCAACAGCGCACTTGCTGGCCAAGCAGGTCTCGTAGACCTCAAGGCAAAGCTGGAGCTGCCGAAGTTTAAGACATCGGCTGATCTCAATTACTACTACTTGAGTGGAACATCGATGGCCGCCGCTGAGGTATCAGGCATCGTCGCGCTGATGCTCGAGCAAACCCCCACATTAACCAATGATCAAATCAAATACCGACTGCTGAGCACGGCTCAGCTCGCTGTCGATGATCAAGATCAGGCGGTCTACTCGATCTGGCAGCAGGGGGCTGGTAAGGTTGATCTTGCTGCTACGCTCGCCAGCACATCAAGCGATTCAGCCAACGCGGGGCTTGATCTGACACTTGACCGTGATCCAGAAAGTGGCACCCACTACATGGGCGCAACCGAGTTTGACGAAGCAACCGGCATCTTCTCATTCCCAACGACGGTAGGCGGCAGCAGCTACTCCTCCTGGGCTGGCAGCTATTCCTCCTGGGCTGGCAGCTACTCCTCCTGGGCTGGCAGCTACTCCTCCTGGGCTGGTAGCTACTCCTCCTGGGCTGGTAGCTACTCCTCCTGGGCTGGCAGCTACTCCTCCTGGGCTGGCAGCTACTCCTCCTGGGCTGGCAGCTACCATTCGTGGGCTGGCAGCTACTCCTCCTGGGCTGGCAGCGTTATCTTAGAGCGCTAAGACATCACAAAAACGTACAGCACACAGCGTGGCTCCTTGAGTACTAGTCTCAAGGAGCCACGCTGTGTGTCAAGGCAAGCAGTTTGACGCAATCAAATAAACCGACGGAGCAGCGGTGGAATGCGCGCCTGCTCATAGTGATATTGCGCCTCTGTTTCCGCCTCCAGCGCCAGGTGGCTATTCCCGCGCTCACGCTCGAACATTGCCGTGACGAGCGCAAGCTCAGCCTGCTCAAGCGCACCAGCAGGCTGTGTGTGCAAATGCTCAAGCACGGTCTCAACCTCAGTAAGTTGACCAGCGTGAAGCGCCAAGAAAGCGCGCAGACGCTCAGCGCGGTACATAGCAATGCGCTCACCAGACAAGAGCGCCAGCCTCGTGGTGCGCTGCAGCAAGCGTTGGGCCGCTTTGCTGCGCCCGTTACACCACGCAATGCGCGCCAGATTCTCGGCTATATCCGCACGGTTACTAACATGGCCGCCGATCTCGCGATAAATACACTCGGCCTCAATAAAGTAGCGTCGAGCGCGCAGCAGATCTTCGGCAAAAAAGGATATGCGCCCCTGGTGAAAGAGCGCATACGCCATATGCAGACGATCACCGATCTGACGAGAGAGCGAGTAGGCCATGCGCAGAAGGCGCAGTGCCGCATCGAGCTGGCCCTGCATCATCAAGGCAATCGACTGATTGACTGCTGTTTGGATCTGGCCGCTGATATCGTTGGTGTCAACGTAGGCGGCCATGCTACGATTATAGTACTCGACAGCCTCGGTCCAGTTCGCGCCTTCGACGGCCAGAATGCCCAAGTTATTGTAGGCGCGAGCCACCGCACCGATATCATTTAAGCGCTGGCTCATCTCGAGGCTTTGAAAGACCAGAGCGCTGGCTTTCGCGAGATTGCCGCGCCGCCACTCAATACCGGCGAGCCGATTAAGCACTTTTGTTTGTAAACCCGTATGATCGTAGGTCTCAGCGATAGTCAGCGCCGAAAGCAGCAACCGTTCGGCCTGAACCAGCTCCTCCTGCATAAAAGCAAGCCAGCCAGCGGCAGCATCAATGTTGGCGTGATCCAGCAAATCGCCGTCGCCAAGGACATCACGGGCATGATCGAGGTGCGCGGCCGCCTCGGCATAGTTGCCCTGCTTCTCCTCCACGAGGGCAACCTGACGCTCGAGAGCGGAGTGCAGATTAGGATCCTGCGGCTGCAGATTAACCACGGTGGCTAATCCAGACATACAGGCATCGCGGGCCTCGCCATAGCGACCAAGGTGGGTCAGCACCGCAGCGCGACCATAGGCGATGGTTGCCTGGGCGTGCCAATCGGGGGGCGAGAGCTGCTCAAGCAGTGTGGCGACGCTAGCATAGGAGCGCAGCGCATCATCGTTGGCATAGCGGCCTGCTGCGCGCTCGGCAGACAGGATGCCATAGTAGACCGCCTTGGGCAACTGCTCAGAGCGGGCAAAGTGGAAGGCGAGTGTTTCAACTTGCTCATCGATCCGATCACCGGCCAGCTGCTCTAAGGTAAGGCCAATTGCCCCATGGAGATCGCGGCGCTGATCAGATAACAGACTGTTGTAGACCGTCTCCTGCATCAGGAGGTGCTGGAACGTCCACTCATTGCTATTTGAGCGACGGGGGCGCACGAGGGCACGGTCGCGCAGCTGGGTCAGGCGCTGCGGCAGATCGGGCGATGAGTCGAGCGCCTGCAGCAGCGTCACCGAAAAGCGCCGACCGATTGTGGCCGCGAGCGCCAGCGTATCCTGTAGCGCTGGCGGTAGACGATCATAGCGTGCGCGCAGCAACGCCTCCAGCGACAGAGGAATGCGCTGCAAGCTGAGCGATTCGGCCTCGGCGGCCTGGAGATCAACGCCAACCTCAAGGATATGATGGACAAGCTCTTCCAGATAGAATGGAATGCCGTCGGCGTACTCGGCTAGCTGCTCCACCACACTATCGGAGGCAAAGGGGATCAGTGCGCGCACCATTTGCTGCAAAGCAGGCTGATCTAAGTGGCCGAGGGCGAGGGACAAGCCGCGCTGGGCGGCCTTGGCTGCAACCTGGTCGAACATTGTCTGCACAGCAGCGGGGTACTCATCGCGCGCGACCAAGTAGAGCATCAGCGGCGCAGTATCGATCAAATCGGCGAGCATGGCAATTACCTCAATCGACAGCTCATCGATCCACTGCAGATCATCGAGCACCAGCAGCACGGGCTGGAGCTTGGTTTGCGCCGTAATCAGCGTGCGCAAGGCCAAAAAGACCTGCTGCTTGAGCTGGGCTGGCTCCAAGTGCTTGATGCGCTTGAGCAGCTGCTCATCGACAAGCTCAATCGACAGGAGGTACTCCAGATAGGGCACAACGGCATTGACGTGCTCGACGCCGCTTTCGCGCACAGCGAGGTTGATCTTCTGGCGCACGGTATCGCGCTGATCGGTAGCATTGATACCGCACATATCGCGCACCACCCCAATAAACACACTGTAGGGGACAATGCGCGTGGCCGAGCTACAGTCACCCTCATAGACGGTGATCGCCCGGGTTGATATGCGCTCTAGCAGCTCGTGGGTCAGCCGCGACTTGCCGATGCCAGCCTCACCGACAATACAGACAGCGCCGCCCATTGTGCTTTCCAGCAGCAGGGTTGCCTCTTCGAGCTGCCGTAGCTCATCGGCTCGGCCAAACAAGGGAGCCTGCACGGCGCTGCTGCCGCGCAAGAGCGTAGTCGTGCTACGTTTATTGATTAAGCAGAACTCCGCCACCGGATTAGTATAGCCTTTGAGACTGGCTGGTGCGCGCTCTTCAATTTCAAAGACCGAAGCAGCCAGCTGTGCTGCGACATCGTTGATTAAAATTTGATTTGGGTTGGCATGTTGCTGGAGGCGGGCAGCCAAGTTGACCACATCGCCAATCACGGTTGTATCACTCAGGCGATCGGAGCCAAGGCGGCCAGCGATCACTTCACCGCTGGCCAAGCCGATGCGTAGCTGAATAGTGACCTGCTCTGTGCCCTGGATCGAGTCATTGTAGCGTTTAAGCTCATCGAACATGGCCAGGGCCGTGTAGGCGGCCTGGACGGCATGCTGCTCTAGAGCGGTAGGCATACCGAAGACCGCCATCAAACCATCGCCGGTGAACTTATCGATGCTGCCCTCGAAGCGCCGCACCGTCTCACTCAGCCGCCGCAGGCACGGATCGAGCAAGCTGTACATGCGCTCCGCGCCTAGCTCATTGGTTAATGCAGTAGAGTTACACACATCGACAAACAGCACTGTCACAACCCGCCGGGTGGACTGCTGGCGCAGCTGTGAGCCAAGTGGTGTGGCGCACTGGCTACAAAAGCGAAATCCAGGTGGGTTGACTGCTTGGCACGCAGGGCACACCTGGGGCAGCGGTTGGGCGCAAGCACCGCAGAAGCGCGCCCGAACCGAGTTCTCAGCAAAGCCACAGGCAGAACATGTCAGAAACGATGGCATAATCCAGCTACTCCAATAACTACATTCGTAGTCTGTATAGCAAAAAGGCGGCCAACACAAAGCCGAGAGCTGGTCGCTCTCGGCTTGCGGTAGTAACGAACGTAGAGAATAAGCGGCCTACGAATTTTTACCCATGCGGGCTTTCAGCGCAGCCAGCTCATCGTCGACGGCGGTATCGCGCTCGAGATCCTCAAAGCGTGCTTCGAGCGAGTCACCCTCAAGCTCGGCCATGGCGTTGGCGCGGGCGAGCTGATCGTCGACACGCTCTTCCATTTGGGACAGCTTATCCATAGCACTGGTGTTGCCGAGGCCCTGCACCGTGCGCTGGATCGTCTCTTGGGTTTGAGCGCGGTTTTTCTTGGCAATAATCAGCTCGCGTTTGGCCTTAGCCTCGGAGATGCGGGACTCGAGCTTGACCAGCGCGTCCTGTAAGGCTTCGACCTGCTCGTCCTGGGCCTTGTACTGCTCGCGGTAGGTATCGGCCATCTTCTGCGCCGAGTTCTTACGCGAGAGCGCCGCACGAGCAAGCTCATCGTCGCCAGCGCGCACGGCAGCTTCAGCCTTGGACTGCCACTGATCGGCCTCGGCCTGGAAGCTTACCATTTTATTGTGGAGTTTTGTCTCATCGGCCATTGCGGAGGCAACAGCCGTCTTGGCCTCGTACAGCTGCTCTTGGAGCTGGCGCATGTACTCGTTGACCATTTTCTCGGGGTCTTCAGCGGAATCGAGCATTGAATTCAAGTTGGCACTGACCAGATCACGGACGCGACTCAAAAGCGACATAGAGGTCCTCCTTGCAGACTTGCCAGCTATTGATGAGGCTCATTCTAGCACACAGGTTTCTTGCCTCGCAATGGATAATACGTCGATTTTCCCAGCAACGTTACAGCGGCTGGCGTGCCGGCACGCCAACAGCGCGGGGATAGCCTGGGGGAGTTGGCTTGATCTTTTCAACCACAACCAACGCGCGCAGCGGCTCATCGGGAACGAGCACATCGTACACGCCAGCGGTGCGCCCGCCAAGGCGCGCAATCGCCGCCTCAGCGGCGGCCAGCTCGGCATCGACAGCTGCACCTTTGGGAGCCAGCCAAACGCCGTTGATATGGCAGAGGGGCAGGCAGTACTCAGCCAACGTGGCGAGCTGGGCAACTGCGCGCGCTGTCACCAGCGCACACGTTTCGCGCAGTGGACCGTGGCCGAGCGTTTCGACGCGCTCGCTCAGCACACGCACATTGGCCAGCTGCAGCTCAGTGGCCACATGCGCAAGAAAGGTCGCCTTCTTGCCAATGGACTCGATCAGCGTAACCTGGGTTTGCGGCCACAGGATAGCCAGCGGAATACCTGGCAAGCCAGCGCCAGAGCCGACATCAGCCAGCGTTGCAGGCGGCGTAGCGGCCGACCAGGCGGGGGCAAGCGCCAGCGAGTCGAGCAGGTGGCGGCGGGTGCTATCCGCGAGGGTGGATGCAGCAACCAAGTTCATGCGCTGATTCCACTCAGCGAGCAGCGCCAAGTAGGCAGCGAAGCGCTCGATCTGCTCTGGCGTGGTGGCAATCTCCCAGGCAGCGAGGGTGGATGTAAGCAGTGGTGTATCAATCATCGTTTTTTTGATAAATCGTTGTGCTTGCGCGCCTGCTCAATCAGGCCGAGGTCGAGGTAGATAGCAGCGATCTTGCGGTGGAGATCAGCAGATCTCGAGCTGCTATCAAGGGCAGCCTTCCACTGCTTAACCGCAGCTGCGGGATAATCGCGATCGCGGTAGAGATCGCCCAGCTGCTCGCGGCGCAGCTGGCCATTGACAATAAACACCTTCATATCAAAGCCACACTCGCAGACCATGTGCTCGCGCAGGTCGATGTGGCGTCCACACTCAGGACAGTCGAAGATCTGCTCCATGCCGCAGGCGGCACATTCACCAGACGGGCCAGTGGGAGCGCCGCAGAACACGCATGGTGCATCGACGACATCGGATGGCGGGGGGAGATCCACAACCGCCGGAGCTGCTGTGGCAGGTGCCGTTTCCTGAACTTGAGCCGCTGCTACAGGAACAGGGGCGGGAGCGGCCAGTGTGATCGGGAGCGGGAGTGGGGCCTGCACCTCCGAGGCGGGCGGTGCAATTGTCTTCGGCGCGCTTGGCTGATGCG
Organism: Herpetosiphonaceae bacterium; assembly: GCA_013538855.1. Taxonomy (GTDB): domain Bacteria; phylum Chloroflexota; class Chloroflexia; order Chloroflexales; family Herpetosiphonaceae; genus OHK22. The sequence goes on along the minus strand of JABXJS010000238.1, from coordinate 38,377 downwards.
GCTCAAACGTTGCCAAAAATGAAGCCGCCTCGCTTTGGGCAAGCTGCTGCAAACCGCGTAGGGCCAGCTCATTGTGGGGATTAATCGCCAGCACGCGCTGGAGGCAGTCGCGCTTCTGGGCAGGGGCATCCAGCAGCCCGCTGAGCCATAGCCAGCCTAGCTCGCTACGGGGATCTTGGCGCAGCAACGTTTGAAAGAGCTGGCGCGCAGCATCACGCTGACCTGCCTTCGCCGCCGCAATACCCTGCGCCAACAACTCATCACTTCCAGCCATAGCCATTCTCCACATCCACTGGGCTAGGTTGTCGCAACCTGCCGATGATACTGAGCCTCCGCTGTTTTACCAATTTTATCGTAGGCCTGAGCCAGCTTGCGGTGCAGCATAGAGATGTGCGAGCCATCGTGCAGCGCACGATCCCACTGGCGCGCCGCCGCCTCCCAGCGCTCGGCCATAGCATAGCGCTGACCAAGGCCCTCGTGATCGATACCATCAGGAAAGAAAATATAGTGGCGCAGGCCCTCGCCGCAGGGGCAGCGCGTTGTCTCCCACAGATGGACAGGGCTGTCACATGTAGGACAGCTTAAGATCACATGTTCACCGCAGGCGACGCAGTCTTGCTGTGTAGCATCGGTTTGTGCTTGACAAAACGGGCAGGTTACAGGGTCGCTGATGACAACAGGTGCCGCAGGCGTTGGCGGTGCGACAGGTGGTGGCTCAACCGCTAGCTGTGACTGGAGCGTCGCCAAGCCGCGCTGGGCAATCTCATTGTTCGGATTGATTTTGAGCACACGAATCAAACAGTCGCGGCGATGGGCGGGCGTATCGAGAACGCTGCTCATCCACAGCCAAGCCAGCTCGCTGCCAACATTCATGGCCAAGACCTGCGTCAGCAGCTCGCGAGCGTGTGATTGCATACCCTGCTTTGCGGCACGAATACCTTCAGCCAGCAATTCAGACTCACGAGAAGGAGTCATAATGACCTCCTAGCGTGTTTCCAGAGCGATCCAACTTGCGGGAACATGCGGGTCGGATACCCCGGTATGACTTTGTTGGTGCAATTCCCCCGCATGAAACGAGGAGCGGACAAATGGACCAGCAAATGTGGCGCGGAAGCCGAGCTTGGCACCGTAGGCACGGTAGACAGCATACTGCTCCTGCGGCACATACGCGGCGACAGGGGCGTGCTCAAGTGACGGCTGGAGATACTGACCAATGGTGACTAGATCGACGCCGACGGCGCGCAGATCGTCCAACGTGGCCAAAACTTCTGCCTCGGTCTCGCCTAGGCCAACCATAAACCCCGATTTTGTGGTGATTGTTGGGGCTAGCTCGCGAGCGCGGGCCAGCAGCTCAAGGGTGCGCTCGTAGCCGCCCTGAGGCCGAACGGATTTAAACAAGCGCCTGACCGTCTCGATGTTGTGGTTGAGCACATCGGGCTGCGCATCCAAAACCGTGGCCAGTGCCGCCGGATCGCCCTTGAAATCGGGGATGAGCACCTCGACCTGGGCCGCTGGCAGACGCTGACGGATAGCTGCAATGGTGCGGGCGAAGTGGCGCGCGCCGCCATCCTTAACATCATCACGAGCAACCGCCGTCACCACAACATAGCGCAAATTCAAGCGTGCCGCTGCCTCGGCGACGCGGCCTGGCTCGGAAGGATCGAGCGGAAAAGGCCGGGCCGTTGCGATGTCACAGTAGTGACAGCGCCGCGTGCAGCGATCGCCGCCGATCATGAAGGTAGCAGTTTGGCGACCAAAGCATTCAGCGATATTCGGGCACGAGGCTTCTTCACACACCGTGTTGAGATTGAGGTCGCGGAGTAGTTGACGCACATTCCGCAGCTGCGGGGAGAGCGACCCTGGTTTGCGCAACCATTCCGGCTTTCGCTGTCGGTTGGGCGTCGATGGCATACCAGTATCCTTTACCAATCATTGATCTATACCTCCGAAGTATACACGAAAGCAAGCGCCACGACAACGCAGCCCATGCTATAATTGAAGGAGTACTAGTACCGCTGTAACAGCACACCAGCAAAGGGTCTTGTTCTTCTTCATTATGGCCAAACAACGCACAATTTACATCTGTCAGCAGTGTGGCGCGCAGCATCCTCGGTGGATGGGAAAATGCCCCGAATGTGGTACATGGGATAGCCTTGTCGAGCAAGTGACGGCGAAGACAAGTACTAGCGGACGCGCCACTCGCACGCAGATCAACCAACCAACACCGCTACCGCAGATCGTGCTTGGCGAGACTGAGCGGCTCCCAGTGCGCGGAAGCGAGCTTGCGCGCGTGCTCGGCGGCGGCATCGTACCTGGCTCGGTCGTGCTCATTGGCGGTGATCCAGGTATTGGCAAAAGCACGCTGCTGCTACAGCTAAGCGCACAGTTCGCCCACGATGTGGGGCCGGTATTGTATGTATCGGCGGAGGAGTCGCAGCAGCAGATCAAGCTCCGCTCCTCGCGGCTAGGCATCAACCCCGATGAGCTGTTTGTGCTTGCCGAGACAAACCTCGACGCAGCGCTAGCCAGCATTGAGCAGATGCAGCCGAAGCTTGTGATTGTCGACTCGATCCAAACGATCTACAGCGAAGATTTCACCTCCGCTGCTGGCAGCGTTACGCAGGTACGCGAGGGTGCGATGCGCCTGCTGCGCATGGCGAAAGAGCACAACATCTCCATGTTTTTGGTTGGCCATGTCACCAAAGAGGGCGCAATTGCTGGCCCGCGCGTGCTCGAGCACATTGTCGATGTTGTGCTGTACCTTGAGGGTGATCGCTTTCACCAGTACCGCCTGATCAGGGGGGTTAAAAATCGCTTTGGGTCAACCAACGAGGTTGGTGTATTTGAGATGAGCCAAGCCGGGATGATCGAGGTGGCCAACCCGTCACAGGTCTTCTTGGCCGAGCGCAGCGCAGGCACACCTGGCTCTACGGTGGCCGTCACGCTCGAAGGAACACGACCGCTGCTGATTGAAGTGCAGGCGCTGACGAGCCATACTGCAAACGCACAGCCCCGCCGCACCGCCAATGGATTTGATCCAAACCGGCTGGTGATGCTTGTCGCTGTGCTGGCCAAGCGGGTGGGCCTGCCGCTCTTCAATCAAGATATTTATGTAAATGTTGTTGGCGGACTACGCATTAACGAGCCAGCAGTGGATGTGGCAGTTGCCACAGCCATCGCTTCGTCATACCGCAACCAACGGGTTGACCCACACATGGTGCTCGTTGGTGAAGTCGGGTTGTCCGGCGAGCTACGCTCTGTCAGCCAGCTTGAGCGCCGCCTCAACGAAGCGGCTAAGCTTGGCTTCACCCGTGCGCTTGTGCCGCAGTTCGACCCACTGCCACAGTTTGCAGGCTTTGAAACCCAAGGCGTGCGTGCGCTTGGCGAGGCCGTGCGCGGCGCGCTGGTCGGTCAGCCTGCGCCGAGCCAAGGCGAACCATCAACTGCCGAGACTGTCTACGAGCCAGACGATGATGAGTTCGACTAAAGTTGAACTCATCAGTCAGTCACTGTAGCTGCTGCTCACGCCATGGGTGTGCCGCACCGCTAGCGCTGTAGGTACGTTTAGGCGCATGATCAAGGCCCGAGCATCAAACAGCAGACAGCATCATTAAATTATAGAAGTGCAAATTTCCGCAACCCCTGAACACGGGATCGTATATGAGGTTTTAGGATTATGCTTGAACGTCGTCCAAAGAAAGGCGATCGTTTATTTAGTTTTGATTTCTGGGTGCGCATGCTGGGCATGCTCGGATTAGGCTACTTTGGCTGGTGGTTTGGATCACTGGTCTCGAGCAATCCACCAACGACCGATGAAGTCACAGCCACACAGCTCCTGGCTTTGTCTGGGGCCGGCATTGGCCTACTGATGACTCACCGCTTCGTGCTTGATCCAATCCGTGATATCAATCGACGCCTGCGCGGGGCCTCGCTCACAGACATAGCGGGGCTAACCATTGGGATTCTGATTGGCGCAATTTTTGGCGCACTCCTCACGATCCCGCTCAGTCATCTGCCGGGCGTGTTTGGCAGCTACCTACCGCTGATTGTCGCAACGCTCACGGTCTATTTTGCTGTGGTTGCCCTGATTAGCCACAGCGAGCAGCTTTGGCAGATTGGGCAGCAGCTACGTGGTGGCAAGCGGCGTGCGCGGAACGAGATGCCTAACTTCGGGCGCGCCTGCCTTGTCGATACCAGCGCCATTATTGATGGCCGCATCATGAGCGTTGTGCGCAGCGGGTTTCTAGATAGCGTGCTGATCGTGCCGCGCTTTGTGCTTAACGAGCTGCAGATGCTGGCAGACTCAGGCGATGATCAGAAGCGCATGCGCGGACGGCGCGGGCTTGATCTTTTAAACGAGATGCAGAAAGATGAGGCGATCACGATCGAGTTCACCAACGATGATGTATCTGGTGTGCGCGGCGTCGATCAAAAACTTATCGCACTGGCCATGCAACAAGAGCGGGCGATCATCACCAACGATAAAAACCTTAGCCAGATCGCCGAGCTGCAAGAGATCCAGGTGCTCAACCTGAATGTGCTCGCCGATGCCGTGCGTCCACCCGCTGTGGCCGGCGACATGCTGATCATCAATATTCGCGAGGAAGGTCGTGAGCGCGAGCAAGGCATTGGGTATTTAGAAGATGGCACCATGGTTGTGGTCGAGGATGCCCGCGAACACATCGGCGAAGATGTGCGCGTTGTGGTCAACCGCGTGTGGGCCAACGAGCGTGGCCGCATGATCTTTGGGCGGTTGATGGGCAGCGCCGGGGCCTATCGCGACGGAGGCCGTAGCTAGTGCGCGCAGTGCTTCAGCGCGTGCAGCAGGCGCAGGTGGTGGTCGATGAGCAGACTGTCGGAGCCATTGAGCAAGGACTGCTTGTGCTGCTCGCCATCACGCACAGCGACACCGAGCTAGAGCTACGCCGCCTTGCCGATAAGATTATCAGCCTACGCCTCTTTCCTGGTACAAAGGGGCGTTTTGACCGCAGTCTTAGCGATGGCGTCGGCGCAATGCTGGTTGTGTCGCAGTTCACCTTGTATGCGGAGACGCGCAAAGGTCGGCGGCCAAGCTGGGCAGCGGCCGCGCCGCCAGAGCAGGCGGCACCCATGGTTGAGCAGTTCTGCGCCTATGTGCGGCAGCAAGGTGTGCAGGTTGCCAGCGGCCAGTTTGGCGCGCACATGGATGTGCAGCTGGTGAACGACGGACCAGTCACCTTGATTCTCGATACAGCTGAGTGGAGCACAGGACGTGGATGAGCTAAATCTCGAGCAGCGGCAGCAGGCATTACAGCAGCTTGCGGCGCACATCCACCGTTGGCGGCTTGGCGGGGTGGCCCAAACTTTGCTGGGAATGGGAAAAGGTGCAAGTGTCGTCGCAAGCCAACTCCTGCTTGTACTACAGCCAATAACACCAATTGCACCGTGGCGCAGCGCACTCCATACATATGCAGTTGCACTCGAAGATGAAGCAAGCTGGCAGGAGTTAATAGGCTATCTACAAGCCCTAGAAAGTTGACAAACCAGAGTCAATGGGCTACACTCAGCGCAATTCTCGCACCAGATCCTCATAGATTCTACAACGAGGGCTTCAGCGTGTCACTGTTCGATCTGCTTGTAACTATTCTGCTTATTAGTATGGCTATTGCCTTACCATTTTTGTATGGTCGGGTCATCTCTGGCGGACGTAAGGTCAACCTACGGCCTTTACCAGCCCTTGATGAGCTTGATACAGCGCTAGCCAGAGCAGCCGAAACCGGGCAGCCAGTGCACATCACACCAGGAAGCGGATCTCTGCATGGGGAAACAATCAGCCCGGCGATGTTTGCTGGGTTGATGCTTGCGCAGCGGGTGTCAAGCGGCGCAGCACGGCGTGGTGGCACTGTCACAGCCTCCAGCGGCGATGCAGTAGCACACCTAGCACTGCGGGGGGCAATTCATGCAACCTACCGCGACGCAGGCTACACAGAAGACTACGATCCTCAGTCAGTGCGCTTATATGCCGATCATGATTCACTTGCCTTTGCCGCAGGTGTTGGTCAGCGCTACCTTTATGAGCCAATGGAGGCCAGCGTGGCTGTGGGCGGCTTTGGCGAAAGCTACCTGCTGCTTGGAGAGCAGGGTCAACAAGCAGGCATTCAACAGATTGCTGGCACCACCAACCCATCCTCGCTAGCAGCCGTGATACTCACTGCAGATCAAACACTGTATGGAGAAGAAATCTACGTTGCTGAGGCGTATGTCGCACCAACCCCGATTGGATTGGCGCGTGTGCTTACCCACGATGCAATTCGGTACCTACTGATCGCGGTCATTGTTGTAGGTATCATCTTATGGTCGCTGCAGGACCTGGGAATTATCAACAGCAGTTTTCCTGGAGTACCCGCCAGACAGGGGATTGTGAATGCGTCAACTTCAACTTCTCCGTGATTTCAAGCGCCTCATTCCCATCCTGCTCGGGAGTGTAGCTGGTATTTTGATCCTGTTTGATCGCCTGTTTGCCAATATCAGCGGAATCAGCGAAGCAAGCCAGCAGGTTTTAGAGCTGGCACAGTTTTTGGCGGCCTTTGCCGTGCTGGTTGGCGTCGCCAACGTTGTCTGGTTCCATCTAGGTCGCCTACGCCGTCGCCATCCACGCTGGCCTTACAGCGTCGCGCTCTTGATCGGCGTCCTCATTCCTCCAGGGTTGGCGCTCTACAGCAACTTTGCCGAGGCTCAGCCGATTGTCCTTGAAACAAGCTTGTTTCAAGATGTGGTGCGCTGGGTCTACACGCCGTTGAGTGTTAGTCTGCTGGCACTCTTGACATTCTTTGCGCTAACAGCCGCTATCCGTGCTTTGGGCAGCGGCAGCCGCGAGGCCGTTGTGGTCACAGTGGTAGCAACATTCATGCTGCTGCTACAGCTTCCCATAACAGCATGGCTGCCTTTTGTTGGTGAAACTGCCGTTTGGATCCAACAGTACCTCGCTTTGGCTGGGCTACGCGGGCTTGCACTTGGCGCAGCAATCGGCGCAGTTGTCGCCAGTGTTCGCATTATTCTTGGTCTTGACCGGCCATATTTAGATCGCTAGGAGGCGGCCTCAATGTACTGTCCACAATGTGGCACGCCGAACAGCCCTGATCGGGTTTTTTGTGTTCGTTGTAACGCGCCACTCACCCCGGCTGCAAACAACGATGCAACATTGCCTCCTTGGCTGCAACAGCTTGATCAGTCAGGTGATTCGGCTAGTCCTCAGTCGCCTCAAAGCGGTGATACTCCCGACTGGCTCAGAGATGCACCTGCACCGCCAAGCCAGTCGCAAGCCTCCGCTCCAAGTGACCTGCCACCATGGTTACAAGGGCTTGATCAGCCTGATACGGCGCAGCCTAGCCCACAATCGCCGCAACAAAGCACGCCAACTGATCTGCCAGACTGGCTGCGAGAGCTTCAGGCTTCAACTCCGCCACCAGAGACACCACCACCTCCGAGTCAGCCTGAGCCTGCACTCGGCGATAGTGAGCCGCTGCCAGCATGGCTAGCCGATCTACAACAGTCAAGTGCGCCTGCTGCCCAGGCCCAGCCCACTGCCGCCGATGATGCAGGCGACGACGTGCCACCCTGGCTCCGCGACGAGGCCCCGGCCACACCGCCACCAGCCGCTGCTCAGGCTCCTGCTCCGAGCACCATGGACGACGATGTGCCCGATTGGCTCCGCGACCTTCAGCCTACCGATCAGGCCGCACCGCCTCCAGCCGCCCAGGCCCAGCCCGCCGCCGATGATGCAGGCGACGACGTGCCGCCCTGGCTCCGCGACGAGGCCCCGGCCACGCCGCCACCTACTCAACCAGCTGCGAGCAGCGGAATGGACGAGGATGGTCCTGAGTGGCTGCGCGAGCTTGAAACGACCGATCAATCCACCCCACCACCAGCGGCACATTCAGCTGAAGCCGAGAACGAGCAGCCTACTGAAGACCATGGCGAACAAGGGACGCACCTTCCGGACTGGGTGCGTGCACTTGAGCCAGAGCAGAACAACGTGTCTGCTCCGAAAAATGATAAGCTTGGCTTTGAGTCGCCTGATATTACCAAGCCAGCCACAGGTGATCTACCAACGTGGCTCCAAGATCTGGATAGTGAGCCGCCCATTGTTGAAATATCCGATGAAGATCTCCATCCCGTAACTCAGACACCAACGGAGATGCCTAGTTGGATGCAAAACGCTGAGTCGAGTGAAGCAGCCCAGGCTGAAGCAGCCGATGCGCAGCCAGACCAAGCAACAGATATTCCCGAGTGGCTGCGGATGGCTGAGTCAAGCGAGCCGATAGTTCCTGCAGCAACGCTAGATAGTACAACAGTGCCCGCATGGGGGCCGAATGAAAGCCCCATTGCTGAGACTCCACCGTGGATGCAAGACGCACAAACGGATGCGCCAAGCGCCGCAGAAACACCAGTTAGCGGTATTCCTGCTTGGCTGCAGGACACTGAGACGCCTGATGCGCAGGGCACACCCACCGTTGCCCTTGAGCAGGACAATGTGCCCCCGTGGCTGCAGGACACTGAGACAGTAGCGGAGGACACATCCACCGTTGCGCTTGAGCAGGACGATGTACCCCCGTGGCTCCAGGCTACTGAAACGCCTGATGCGCAGGGCACACCCACCGTTGCCCTTGAGCAGGACGATGTGCCCCCCTGGCTGCAGGACACTGAGACAGCGGAGGTGGAGCAGTCAGCAGAATCGTCTACAGGGCCTGCGCATCAAGAGCAGCAAACAGTACCAGAGTGGCTACGCGACGTTGATGGTACACTCGCAAGTACCAGTGATATTCCGGCTTGGCTCCAGGCGGAAGAAGACACACCTGAAGCGCCTCTAACAGGTGTCGGCGACGTGGAGCAAGCCGCAAGCGACGCCGAGTCAGCAGCTCCAAGCTGGTTGAGCGAGGATCTACCAACAGCACCAGCCACCACAGTTCGGCTCGATGAGCCAAGCAGTCAGCCCACTGCGCCCTCTTGGTTGCTGGATGATGATTCGACTGCTGCCGTGGATGACAGCTTGTTGAGCAATGTTGACCTACCAGCCTGGCTACGCCAGAGTGTCAAAGAGCCAGAACAGCCGTCACCATCCGCAGAGGCAGAGACGGAGACAAGTGAGACACCAGACTGGCTGCGCGTGCTTGGACCAGAGGAAACAACACCAACAGCCGAGGTAGCAACAGAGCAGCCGACGCGTCGCTCTGATGTGCCGCTGCCGCCAACATTCGAGCCGTCGCCAGAGCGGTTGGCCGCAGCCAACCTCTTGCGCGAGATCATTATGCAGCCGCTGCCGGAGCCAGCTGCCGAGGAGGCAGCAGTATCCAAGCGCTGGTGGCAAAAGGTGGGCATTGATCGGATCATTGCGCTCCTGCTGCTCTTGGCAATTTTGACACCGTTTGTGGTTCAGGATCTGCCACTTACCGGGCCAAATCGGCTCGGCGGCGATGTGGCGGGGCTGTACACTTATATCAATGACTTGAACAGCGATAGTCGCGTGTTGATCGCCTACGAGGCCGATCTACGCCGTAGCGCCGAGCTAGAGCCGCTGACCAATGTTGTGATGCAACACCTGCAAGCACAACATGCACCGATGCTGCTTATGTCAACAGATGTCCAAGGCACGCTGGTGGCAGATCGAGAAGCGCTCCAGCTACGCCAAGCGGGGCTGACTCCCGGCGCGGACTTTATCAATCTAGCGTACTTTGCCGGCGGCAGCACAGCGCTGGCCAATCTGGCCCAACACACGCGCGACGTGCTACGCGACCGCATCAAACAGCTCAACTCGGCGAACGATATCAACTTCATCGGCTTTTTCTCGAAAGTCACAGGCCAAGGCAGCAGCATTCGCTTCGAGCGGCCAATCATCAGCAGCATGCAAGATTTCGATCTGCTCGTCATCGTAGCCGATAGCCCAGATGACGTGCGCCAGTGGGTCGAGCAAGTTTGGGCTGTTGACCGTACATTGCCAGTCGCGGTGCTCACAACCAACGAAAGCGCGCCGCTTAATCTGCCCTACATTCATATTGAAGGCGCAGCAATGTACCAAATCAACGGGCTAGCAGGTATGCAAGCCTATGCGAATCAGCTTGGACTAGCGGCCAACAGCAACGCTTCCGAAAACGCCATCTCGCTAGGTGGTCTCATGATCGTCGTGATCGTCCTAGGCGGCGGCATCGCCGGAGTCCGCAGCCGTGCTCAGCGACGGCGGCAGAAGGAGAACGATTGATGGACGCGATCTGGCCCTGGATCGCCTTTGGACTAACACTGATCGTGCTTAGTCGTGCATTTGGTGATAACCCGCTGTTTCGCTTTAGCCAGTACTTCTTTGTGGGGCTAGGGCTGGGCTACACGGTCACCGTGCTGCTCACAAATGTCCTGGTCGAGCCAGCGCGCGGTATGGTCGAAGCAGGGCCAAGTATCGGGCAGACGATCTGGCTCATCCCGATTGTGCTCAGTGTACTGTTGTTCACACGTCTCGGCAGTCAACAGTTTAGCTGGCTGGCCAACTTTCCACTGGCGATTTTGTTTGGGGTCGGCGCAGCGGTGGCGCTGATGGGAACCATCGCTGGAACTGTGCTCCCACAGATCAGCGACTCGCTTGTATCGATCAACACCTTCACCAACGCACCTGACCTCAGCGTCGTCATCGGCAAGATTGTGCTGGTTATCGGCGTCGTCTTGGTGCTGCTCTCGTTTTCATTCACGCGCTCAAAACAGCCAACTGAAGGTGAGCAACCAGCGGCAAGCGGCATCCATAGCATTGGACACTGGCTGCTGGTTATTAGCCTTGGCGTTGCATTTGGTGGCGCACTGCTAACCTACCAGACCGCACTCATCGACCGAGTTCAGTTTATTACCCGGCAGCTTGGTCTGGGCTAGGCTAGACCGCCGGGCAGAGGAAACATTATGGCCTCCGATCCATCTGCATTACTGGTGGTTGACATCGGCACGTTGTTCACCAATGTGGTGCTGATCGATCAAGTAGCGGGCGACTATCGCGCCGTAGCTCAGGCCCAGGCTCTATCCACCTTGGAATTGCCCGAAGCCGACGCTTGGATCGGCATTCAAGCCGCGCTCAAAAAGATCGAAGCACTCACAGCGCGCCAGCTCATATCGGAATATGGGCCACTCACTCCACATCGGCCTGATGGCAGCGGGGTTGATCTGGCCGTGTTCATCAGTAGCGCGGCCGGTGCGCTGCCAGTGGTGCTCGCGGCCATCTCACAGGACACAACTGGCGCGAGTCTTCAGCGTGTTGCGCAGTCCACCTATGCCACCCTGCTGGGCACCGTCACGCTCGACGAGCAGCGCGATCAGATTCTCCCAGAGGGGGAGAGCTGGATTGACCACCAGCTCACGCAGCTCGCGCGGCTGCCGGCAGCCACCGTGCTGCTGGCTGGCGGCACCGAGGGCGGCAACGTCACACCGGTTGAGCGCTTGGCCCACATGCTCGGGTTCACCCTGCTGCGCCGCGATCAGTCGACCAATCGTGAGTTTGCGCACCTGCTGTTCAGCGGCAACAGCGCCGCATATCCGATTGTTGAAGAGGCGCTTTCAACGATTGTGCCGATTACAGTTGCCGCAAATGTGCGCCCGGATCTCGAAACCGAACAGCTGATGCCAGCGCGCTATGAGCTGATGCGCATCTACAATGACAAGGTGCTGCCCAATCTGCCGGGCTATAATCGATTGCGCAGCATGACGACGGTGCCGCTACGCACAACGGCAGAGTGCCTGCTGCCAATTACACGCTTTCTGAGCCGCCACACCGAGCGCGCCGTACTGGTGCTCGATGTCGGGGCACTCTCGACCGCGCTAGTCTATGCGCATGAGCACGAACAAAAGCAGGCGCTGGCGATCTTGGCCAACTGCGGCACAGGCTACGGTGCAGCGGGCATCCTCGATCAGGCGGGCACGAGCGGCATCAGTCGCTGGCTCCCATTTACCCAAACCGAGCAGCAGGTGCGCGAGCGGGTGCTGAACATCTTGCTGCGCCCGCAGATCGTCCCAATCACCCAAGAAGATCTCTTCTTCAGCCAAGCGCTCGCGCGTGAGGCGCTTAAAATCGGTATGGAGGCGCTCCACGACGAGCAGCCGGAGCTGCTGTTCGACTTTGTGATCGCCAGCGGTGGCAGCCTCACCCACGTGGCCCATCCAGCCGAGGCGCTGCTGATGGTGCTCGATGCACTGCCAGAGGCCGCCGCCGCCAGCCCGATGATCACCGATATCTACCTTGATCGCGAGATGCTGCTGCCGCTCTGTGGCGCGCTTGGCTGGCAGCACCCAGAGGCGGCGTACTGCGTGCTAGAGCAGGATGCGCTGCGCACGGGCATGCTGGCAAGCTGCATCGTGATCAATGATCCAGGCCGCGCAGGCGAGATCGCTGTTGAGGCTGTGCTCACCCCAGTCGGCGGTGAGCCACAGACCATCCAGGTGCGCCAGGGCGAAATTCGCAATCTAGAGCTGCCACGTGGCCAGCGTGGCACGCTGGTGCTGCGGCCAGCGCGCACCGTGCGCATCGGCGACAATGAGCCAGGAGCCGAGGTCCAGTCTGATATTGCAGCGCTGGAGGGGTCGATCCTTGGCGTCGTGATTGACGCACGCGGCCGACCGCTCCAGCTTAGCGCTGATCCAGCGGTGCGGCGCACGCAGATCTGGGGCTGGATGGCGCAGCTTGGCGCTGTGCCAAGCACAAATCCATATCAAATCAGCGAGCCTATGTCGGTCGAACCGGTGCACATGATTGCGCCAGAGGCCCCGCCGGAGGACGAGCCGCAGCCCACGACCAAGCCAGTCATCACCGCCGATATGCCCGAGTGGCTGCGCCAGGACCTAGAACAAGAGGGCCTTGTGCAGCCGCCGCCAACCGAGTTTGGCATCGAAGAGGTGCCAAGCTGGATGCTCGATGCACCAGACGACCACGACACCCCCGATGGCGTTGTGGACCTCGGCGAGCGCAGCCAGCCCAGCAACCCAGCCGACTTCTCGGACCTGCGCGCGGAGCTAGAGCAGAATAAATCGCGCAAGGGCTGGTTCCGCCGCAAGTAAATATCCTAGCTGGTCTGCTGCCAATCCTGCCGCAGGATCGCGTACATTCGCAGATCCTGCGGTTGGCCTTTAATCACCATAGACTGCCGCAGCAGCCCCTCGTAGACAAAGCCGGTCTTCTCCAGCACGCGCGCGGAAGCTTGGTTAGCGGGCAGACAGCGCGCCTGCACCCGCACGAGGCCCACCTGCGCAAACGCTAGCTCGAGCACAGCCTTAATCGCCTCGGGCATATAGCCGTAGCCCCAGTGCGCACGCCCAAGCGCATAGCCAAGCTCAGCGTAGCGATCACGTGGCTTGAGCGTCAGGCCAATCGAGCCAACCACACGCTGCGTAGCCTTCAGCTCTATCAGCCACACAACCCCAGCCAGCGACTGATAGGTTGCATTAAAAATCTGGATCACATCGGCGCTCACAGCAGGCGACGAGTGCGGCGGCCATGTTGTCCAGCGCGACACCTCGGCGCTCGAGGCATAGGCGAACACATCATCGGCATCGCGCAGCCGCGGCTGGCGGAGCAGCAGGCGCTCGGTAGACAAGACGGGGAATGTGTCAAACAAGGCATCAATGTTCATGCTGCAACCTTTCACACAGTGTGGAATAGTGCAATTGTTTCCATAGCCAGCAGCGTACCACAAGCTTGACCATGACGCGAAAGAAAGAGCATCTATACAGCCGCCACGGCTCTTTGTATACTCAACCAAGGCCAACCGCTGCAACGACACTAGGAGGTTGAGGATGCCAACACAACGCTATGCATTGGAGCCAAACGGACCAAAGCGGCTCACGCTCTCGTGGAAGGGCATGTACAAAACGCTGCAGGTGGCCCTTGACGGGCACGTGCTGGGCATTATCCCAGATCAAAAGGCGCTGCGCACCGGGCAGAGCTTTCCGCTACCAGATGGCTCAGCCGTCCATGTGCAGCTTGTGCGCGCGGGCATGGCGACCGAGCTGCGAGTAACGCGCAATGGACAGCCGCTGCCCGGCTCGGCAGCTGACCCGCAGCAAAAGCTCAAGGTCGCCTATGGCATTGTCTACTTCGTCGGTGGACTGAACGTGCTGCTAGGCGTGGTGGCGCTGCTGATCGAGTCCCGCTTTTTGGAGAGCCTTGGGATTGGCTGGGCGACGATCATCTTTGGCGCAATCATGCTGGGGCTAGGCTTCATGGTGCAGCGGCGCTCGGTGGCTGCGCTGATCGCAGCAATCGCCATCTACGCGGTTGATGGGGTGCTCAGCATTGTGCTCATCGCCTCCAGCAGCCAAACTCCGCCGGTTGGCGGCCTGATCTTCCGCGTCATCATGATCGCCGCCATGTATCAGGGCATTGCGGCCATCAAGGCGCTAAACAAGCCGCAGGTGCCGCAGTTCTAGGCGCTTGAGCGACAAGCAGCGTGCTATAATCAAAGGGCGAATAATGGTGGCAGATTCCGCCATCATAGCCAAAGGAGACCCGTCATGACTGATCCTATTGCCACAATAGCCGACCAAATTGCAAGCCGCGAGTGGGGCCTATTTGGACCGAACACCTACGCGCTAGGTGTGGATATCGGCAGTTATGGGCTACGGGCCGTGCTGGCTGATATTCGCGGCACCCATGTTGTGCATCGCGCCGCCGATCTGCGGCCTGGCTCTAACGCCAGCATGGTGCTTGATGATGTGATGACCATGATTCATGGCCTGCTGCAAGAGGAAGGCATGCGCCGGGACCACCTGGTGCGCATCGGCGTCGGATTCGGTGGGCCGGTCGACTCAATCAAGGGCATTACCCGCCGCTCGTACCGCATGCAGGGGTGGGATAACCTCAATGTGCGCGAGCGCTTTGAAGATGCGTTTGATGCCATGACGCTGCTGGAGAACGACGCCAGCGTGATCGCCTTTGGGGAACACCTGTTTGGCGTCGGGCGCGACGTCGGCGATCTCTTCTACCTCCACCTAAGCAGCGGCGTAGGTAGCGGGATTGTGCTCGACGGACGGCTGCATCGCGGCGTCACCACCAGCGCCGGCGAGATCGGCCATGCGCGCTTGAAAGTAGGCGGAGCGGTTGAAGTTGAGGACATTCTATCGATCAATGGCCTGCTGCGCCGCGCCAGCGAGCTAGGTCTGCACACCGAAGACCTGACCACGCTGTTCGCCGATCCAGGCGTAGGACAGCAAACTGTCGGCGAAGCGATCGAGCTGCTAGCGGTGGGCCTCGCGGGGATTGTGCAGCTGATCGATCCAGCGCTGCTGGTGCTCGGCGGCGTCGTGACGCGCAAGGGCGGCGACATGTTTGTGCGCGCCATCGAGCACCAAGTGAACGCGCTGGTCTCCCAGACGCCGCAGCGCCATATTCCGGTGGTGGCCTCATCGCTGGGCCATGACGCCGTGGCGATTGGCGGGCTTGCGCTAGCGCTCGACAGCCTCAACTAGCCTGCCCAGAGCATACCAAGCACAGCGCCACCAAGCAGCAGCCAGGTGGCGTTGACTTTTTTAACCTGCAGCAGCACAAAGGCCGCTGCGGCAAGGCTGCAGATCATCCACAGCGGCAGCAGCGAGCGCTCCAGCGTTGTCCACGTCAGCTGGGCGAGCACCGCCGCCATCAGGCCGAGCGAGGCCGCATTGACGCCATCGAGCACCGCACGCAGCCACGCGATCTGTACTAGCCGACCGAGCAGTGGCTGGGTCACGCCAACCAGGGCAAAGGCCGGTGCAAAGATGCCGATGGTCGCGACGCTAGCGGCGAGCAGCCCAAGGCCGTGCGGTGCGCCGATGATGTAGCCGATAAAGGTGGCGGTAGTGAAGACCGGGCCAGGCGTAAACTGGCCGACAGCAATTGCATCGAGCAGCTGCTGATCGGTGAGCCAGCCGAGTCGATCAACCAGATCGGCGCGCAGGAAGGCGAGCAGCACATAGCCCGATCCATACAGCACCGCGCCGATTTTCAAGAACACCATGAACAGGCCGCCGAGGCTCCAGCTGCGCTCGGGATCACCAGCTGCGGTCGCTGGCAGCAAGAGCAGCAGCGCTCGAGCGCGCGACCATCCTTGAAAGGCCAGCAGCGTAGCACAGCCGCTGAGCAGCAGCAGCAGCACCGCGTTGACGCCAAGCAGCGCGCCGCCGATGACCGCCAGGGCCAGCGCCCAGGTGAGCCACGAGCGCAGCGCCGTGCGGCCGAGCTTGATCAGTGCAACGGCGATAATTGCAATCACGACCGGCGTCAGGCCATCGAGCAGCGCCTGCGCCTGCGGTAGCGTGCCATAGCGGGTATAGAGCCACGCACACAGCAGCACCAGCAGAAACGCCGGGCCGATAAAGCAAGCCCCTGCAACCAGCAGCCCGGCCCAGCCCGCCTGCCGAAACCCAATGTGCAGCACCATCTCGGTGGAGTTAGGGCCAGGAATCAGATTCGTCGCGCCCAACAAATCCAGAAACTCGCTGTCGGCGAGCCAGCGGCGGCGCTCGACAACCTCAGTGTGCAGCATAGCGATGTGGGCGGCTGGGCCGCCAAACGCCGTCAGTCCTAAGCGCCCGAATAGGCGTGCCAGCTCCAGCAGCGGAGTTTTCGCAGTCATACACCCTCGCACACACAAACAGGCGGACGTTGGAAGTCCGCCTGCTTTGACGATCTAGGTTGAGCAGCACACGCCGCAGTAGTGCTACATATCTTTACGTAGCGAGTGGCTTTGCACAGGCACGGCCGGGCCATCCTCGTGGGCGATGTCGGTGCTTTCGCGCTGTGGCTGCGGTGTGGGTGTTACGTCGTGCAGCTCTGGCGGCATCGGCGCACGGTGCTCCTTGCCGGCGTGGCTGGCAACAGGATCGGAGATAAGATGCTCATTTTGGTGCGGCAGCATGGCCGTGTGGTCGGGGTTGTGGGCGGCGGCGTTGGCCTCCTCCACAATCTCATCCATGATCGGCAGAATATCATGCTCCATGGCCTCGCGGCGCTCGCGCAGCTCGTCGTTGATGGCCTCGAAGCGCTCGCGATGCGCCTCGACGACGGCCTCGGAGTTGGGGTTATAGTCTTCGCCATGATCGCGCTCCAGCACGCCATCGGCCAGCTGGGCCTCACGATCAGCAGATGGATTCGCCTTGGGATAGGATTTTTGGTCAGTCATGGCCTTCCTCCTTGTGATATCTAACCAGTGGTAGAGCAAGGCGTATGCCGCTAACAGCGCCCAGGTACGGGAGCGAAGTTGCTGAAAACCAGGGCCTATCCTAGAATAGAGTTTGCCACATTAACCCTGCGGTTACGATCCATGCATCATTCTATTTTGCCGCCACCACGCGATCACCGAACAGTAGCGAAGGAGACGCTATGCCACGACCAGTGCTGCTCGATTTGTATTATACCTTGCTAGCGCCAGATCCAGACCATCACGTATGGAATCAAGCCTCGGCCAACCTGCTGGGCATTGAGCTTTCGGCCCTGGAGGCGGCCTCGGCCCCCTCATTCAATGATCGCATGATTGGTGTGCTGCAAACACCGGAGGAGGTGATCGACCAGCTGCTCGTGCGGCTCGAGCGCACCGTCTCGCCTGCGATCTATGATCAACTGGTGCACAATCGCTGGCAGTACTTCCACGGGCTGCGGCTGTACCTGGATGTGCGGCCAGCGCTGACAGCGCTGCGCGAGCGCGGGCACCGGCTGGGCCTCGTCACCAACTGCTCGGCGGAGACCAGCGTCGCCCTAGAGCGGCTGGAGCTTGAGCAATACTTCGATGCGCTGGCGCTCTCGTGCGAGGTGGGCGCGGCCAAGCCCGACCCGGCCATCTATCAAGCGGCCATCGACCAGCTCAACATCGATCCGCGCACCGCTGTCTATGTTGGCGATGGCGACACGCAGGAGCTAGAGGGCGCAGCGGCCTTCGGCATGACGACCGTGCTCGTGCGGCGGCCGATCGGTCCGCAGCGCGATGTGCAGGCCGACTACACCGTGAGCGCCCTAACCGACCTGCTCGACCTGCCGCTGTGGGAGAATCGCTGATGGGGCTGCATGCAGTGGTTGTAGCCGATGCGCCAAACGCCGATCTCCAGCGCTACCGAGCGCTGCTGGAGCAGGCCGACCTGCGCATCGCTGCCGATGGCGGTGCACACTACTACCACCAGCTCGATCTCTGGCCCCATATCGTCATCGGCGATCTGGACTCGCTGGCAGCCACCCTGCTAGAGCAGCTTCAGCAGCATGGCGTGCTCATCGAGCGCTTTCCGGTCGCGAAAAACGAGACCGATCTAGAGCTGGCGCTGCTGCTGGCGGTCGAGCATGGCGCAACCGAGATTAGCATTCTCGCCGCATCAGGCGGGCGGCCGGACATGCATCTGGCCAACTACCTGCTACTAGCGCACCAGCGGCTCAGCGGCTGCCAGGTGGCGATTCGTGATGCTGGCTGGACGATCCGCCTACTGCTGCCAGGCAGCATTGAGCTGGCGGGGCAGCCCGGACTGCGTGTGTCGCTCATCCCGCTGGGTCAGGCAGGCGGCATTGTCACCAGCGGGCTGCGCTACCCGCTGGCACACGAGGAGCTAGCGCTTGGCCCAGCCCGCGGCGTCAGCAATGAATTTCTCGGCACACAGGCCACGATCAGCCTTGGCAGCGGCAGCCTGCTGGTATTCAGCGAAGATCCGCCTCTGGCGTAGGGGCCAGCGGCGTGAGCAAGAACTGCACCTTATCGATTTGCCACAGCGCAGCATTGAGCGCCGGATCGCTGATGTGGTCACTGATGAAGCGCAGATTAGCGAGCGCAGCCTGCTGATAGCGCGCAGCGGCCGCAAAATTGCCACGCCGCAGCTCCAGGCGCACAAACGTCTCTAAGAAGCGCCAGAGAAAGTTACGCAGCCGACAGCGCTCAACCAGCGCGATAACCTGCTGCAGCAGCTGCTCGGCGGCGTCGAAGTGGCCAAGGCCAAGCTGAACCTCAGCGCTCAGGTGCAGATTACGCGCCTTGCTCATCAGGGTCAGCTCATGGGACTCCTGCTGTGCTAAGATCGCCTGCGCCTGCTCCCAGCGCTGATAGTAGATTGCCAGCTCGACGCGTAGGCGCTGCTCCTCCCACTGCAAGAAGCGCAAATTCATGCTCTGCTCCTCCGTGAGCAGCTGCTGCAAATCCTCTAGGTCGCGCTCGACAGCCGCGATGTTGCCAGCGTAGTACTCGGTGCGAATCTTGATCATCAGGCTGTAGCCATTGAAAAGGCGGCTAAAGAAATTATCGAGCTTGCTAAAGTCGATGCGCTGAAACTGCTCGCGGGCAAGCTCAGGCGCGCCAAGCAGCATCAGCGTCTGACAGATCTCGAGCATAGATCGGCCGTAGATGATCACCGGGCCATACTCATGGCTAAGCTGGCTGGCCAGCCGCAGATGCTCCAGGCCGCGATCGATCTGGCCCTGCTCGGCAGAGGCCTCGCCAATCACCATATGGGCGAAGGCCAGCGTCCAGCCGTTATCGCTCAGCTGGGCGTAGTGCAGCGCCTCCTGCGCCAGTGTATCGGCGCGATCATAGTTGTGCTGCACGCTGGCCAGATCGGCGGCCGAGGCCAGCGCATCGGCGAGCATGGGCCAGTTATCGAACGCACGCCACAGCTCGACCGCCTCATCAAGGAGCTGCGCGGCAGCGACCCAGCGCAGCTGCGCGCGGTAGGTGCGGTGGAGATCGTGCAGCACATAGGCCAGCTGCTCACGCAAGTTTTGCGCACGACAGATGTCCAGCGCCTGCTCGCCAACGGTGACGCCTAGATCGGCCTGGCCTGTCGAGTTCGCCAGCAGCACCAGCACCCAGTACAGGCGCGCCTCGGCGGCAAGGTCTTGCTGCGCCTGCGCCAGCGCCAGCGCATGCTCCACACCAGCACGGGCTAGATCGGGATTATGCGTGCTGTGGGGCAGCGCATAGAGCTTGGCCTGCTCGGTTAGGCCAACCAACTCCAAGGCTGCATCGCCGTGCTGCTGGCCGCGCTCCGCAAGCAGCCGGTATGTCGCCTGGGCCTGATCATACTGGCCACGCAGCTCCTGCGCGCGTCCCAAGCGCCGCACGATGTGCAGCCAGTCGAGGGGAGCGGCGTTGGCCTGCGCCAGCGCCAGCGCATGCGAGTAGGCCAAAATCGCCTCAACCAGCGCATACTGCTGATAGGCTGTATCGCCAGCCAACACCCAGTAGGGAATCGCCCGCACCGACTCGGCGCGGCTAAAGTGGTTGGCCAGCGTCGCGGCTAGCTCGGCGTGGCGCTCAGGGTAGAGCTGCTCGATCACCGTGCCAACCGCCAGATGCAAGCGCCGCCGCTCCTCGCGCAGCAGCGATGCGTAGGCCACCTCTTGAATCAGGGCGTGGTGAAACAGATACTCATCGACGCCATCAAGCGCCGGATAGATCAGACCGGCGGCATACAGCCGCTCTAGCTGCGCGGGCAGCGCCGCCTCTGCGCTCAGCAGCTTGAGCACTGCGCTGAGCACCACCTGCGAGAATTGGCGGCCGATCACAGCGGCCACGCGCAGCGTCTGCTGCACCTCGGACGGCAGACGGTCGATGCGCCCAAGCAGCAGCCCATGGAGCTGATCGGGAATATCGAGCGTGCTGATGTTTGACTGCGCCAGCCAACGCTCACCATCGCGGACAATCAGGCCCGCGTCGATTAGCGAGCGAATGATCTCCTCGGCAAAAAATGGGTTGCCGCCGGCCCGCTGGAGGATAAGCGCACGCACAGCCTCAGGCAGCGACTCAATCTCCAGCAGGTTGGCGATCAGCAGGCGGCTGGCCGTGTCGGAGAGGCTATGCACCTCAAGGATGACGCTCGATGCGCCAAAATCGTGCAGGGCCGTGACCAAGCGCCAGCCGGACACGTCGTGCTCGGGACGCGCTGTACCACACAGCACGATCGACAGATCGAGCAGCTGTGGCAGCAGCTTCACCAGCAACTCAACCGAGCCATCGTCGGCCCAGTGGAGGTCTTCGAGCACCAGCACGAGCGCCTGCTCACGGGCGCTGGCGGTCAGCAGGCTGGCGAGCGCCCGCACATAGGCCGACTGCAGATTGAGCGGGTCCAGCGCGCTCAGACGGCGCTCTTCGGCAGCGGGCAGTGGTAGTGCCAGCAGATGCTTGAGCAGCAGCAGTGTCTCGCTGTCGATCACGCTGGCCAGGCGCTTGAGCAGCCGCCGCGACTCGCCATCGCTGGAGCTAGCGCTCAGGCCAATCAGGTTACGCACGAGATCACGCACGAGATGATAGGCCAGCCCCTCGCCGTAGCCCACGCAGTAGCCTTCTACCCAGCGCGGTGGCTGCTCAAGCGCGCAGATGCGATCATTCCACTCAGCTAGCAGGCGGCTTTTGCCGATGCCAGCTTCGCCGATGAGCAGCGCTGAGTGGGCGCTGCCAGCGCTCAGCGCGTGCGTCAGGGCCATCAACTGCTCAAGCTCGGCCTCGCGGCCAACCAGCGGGCTAAACAGGCCCGGCAGGCCGCGCAAGCGCTCGGGGCGTGGTTTGAAGCCGAGTAGCTGGAAGGAGTTGACCGCCTCGGCGCGGTTTTTTACCTGCATCGGCGGCAGCGCGAGCCAGTCAAACAGGGGCGCTGTCGACCGATAGGTGTCCTCGCCAACCAAGACCTGGCCCGGCTGCGCCGCCGAGGCGAGCCGCGCCGCCAGGTTCACCGTGTCGCCGATCACCGAGTACTGCTGACGGCCTTGCGAGCCAATACCGCTCGCTACCACGAGGCCCGTATTGATGCCCACATGCAGATCCAAACTCGTCGCATGATCACGGTTGAATTGATCGAGCGCGTGCAGCATGCCCAGCGCCGCCCGCAGCGCCCGCTGCGGGTCATCCTCATGCGCGACAGGCGCGCCAAATAGCGCCATCACCTCGTCGCCGATGAACTTGTCGATCACGCCGCCGTAGCGCTCGATCACCGGCACCAGCTGATCAAAGCAGGCGTTGATCAGCGTATGCACGGCCTCAGGGTCCATCCGCTCCGCCAGCGCGGTAAAGCCTGCAAGATCAGCAAACATCACCGTCACCACGCGGCGCTCGCCGCTCAGCTGCGCCACCGCTGGCGCTGGAGCCGTCGACGCAGCCTCTAGCGCATGGCCGCACTGCATGCAAAAACGGGCGATGTCAGGGTTCGATGTCTGGCACTGGGGACATTTCATCGCGTGCATCCTTGAGGCGCAATCCCAGCAGATGCGCTCTGGGAGCAGCGTCTCGAATGATTAGGTTTTCAATAGCGATCGCTATGGTGTGGGTTCGAGCAGGGAAACGTAGCTCTGGGTTCTGTCCTCAGTATAGCAAAATTTCGTCCCCATGCATGGGTCAAAGGTCGCGAGCGAGCGTGATCAGCAGCACAGCTAGATCGTCCGGTAGTGGCGCAGAAGTTGCAAGAGCACCAGCGAGCAAGCTATGGGTAAGCCTCCTCTCTCCTCACGGCGTCTCCCGCTTCTTTCACCTTAGCTTCTGCCCATTATCTCCGCTTGGTTTAGAAAGACAACGCTATGCAAACAACACCTACTGTTGTGATTGGAGCTGGCCCGACCGGGCTAAGCGCGGCCTACCATCTCGGCGCAAACGCCATGCTGATTGAGCGCAATGCCCACGTCGGCGGCCTGTGTCGCTCGATTGAGGATGGCGGATTCACCTTCGACATGGCCGGACATATTATGTTTTCCAAAGACCCCTACGTTCACGAGCTCTACCGGCTGCTGCTCGGCGACAACGTGCACTGGCAGGATCGCGAGGCTTGGGTCTTTAGCAAGGGCGTCTATACGCGCTACCCGTTTCAGGGCGCGTTGTACGGCCTGCCTGCCGACGTCATCAAAGAGTGCATCATGGGCGCGATCGAGGCGCGCTACGGCTCCCAGCCAGCGCCATCAACTCAAGACGCTGGCCACAGCGCACGGCCAGCAGGCGACGGCAAAGATGTTGAGATCACCGACTGCTGCGCCGATGGCACGGTTGAGCTGGCCAACGGCCACACCGCTGCCTGTCGCCAGCCAGCGCACACTGGCGCACCGCGCAACTTCGAGGAGTTTATCTACCACGTGTGGGGCGCTGGCATCGCCAAACATTTCGCGATCCCCTACAACCGCAAGCTGTGGGCCACACCGCTTAGCGAGATGGAGACATCGTGGCTTGGCGGGCGGGTGCCGCTGCCCGATCTCGCCGAGATCATCGATGGTGCGCTTCAGCCTGTCCCCAAGCCGATGGGACCAAATGCGCGCTTCGGCTACCCGCTGCACGGCGGCTTTCAGGCGCTGATGGATGCATTTCTGCCGCATCTCGCTGGTGAACTGACGCTTGGCACGGCCGTGACGGCCATCGCGCCAGCCCTGCACCGCGTCACCCTCAGCGATGGCCGCACGCTGACCTACGACCACCTGATCAGCACCATGCCGCTGCCGATCCTGATTGCGCTCATGGGCGACGCGGTGCCGCCACAGCTTCAGGCCGCCGCCCAGGGCCTGCGGCACATCTCGGTGCGCTGCGTTAACCTTGGCATCGGACGGCCAAACCTCACCGAGAAGCACTGGATCTACTATCCCGAGGACACCGTCTTCCACCGTATTTTTGTGCAGGGCAACGCCAGCCCGCACTGCAACCCACCTGGCGGCTTCGGTCTCACCTGCGAGATCACCTACGCGCCCAGCAAGCCGCTACCCTGCACCGGCCAGGCGCTGATCCAGCGCTGCATTGCGGACTGCCACCGCGTCGGCATCTTCACCCCCGACGACGAGGTCTGGGTTGCCAACGAGGTCGATATGCCCTACGCCTATGTCGTCTACGACCACGGCCGCCAGGCGCGGGTGCAGGCGCTGCGCACCTGGCTGCTCGAGCACGACATTGTGCTGGCCGGACGCTACAGCGAGTGGGAGTACTACAACTCCGACCACGCCTTTGTGGCCGGGCGCAACGCCGCCGAGCACGTCAAGCAGCGCCAACAGCAGCACGAGCGCGCTGTCGGCGCGTGCTAGCGTGCGCCGACAGCGGCTCAAGCAAAAGGAGTATGGCACTATGGCGGCAGATCTCGCGCCAATCCGCGTCGCCCCCAGCGGGCGCTACTTTGAGACGGCAGATGGTCAGCCCTTCCTGTTTATCGGGGCCAACGATGCCGTCACCTGGCCGGGCCTGCGCGGCCTCTACGAGCGCCGTGATCTCGCCAGCGTCGAGCGCTATCTGGCCGAGTACGCCGCCAGCGGCGTGACCATCATCCGGCTGATGCTCGAGTACGCCCACGAGGACGGCTTCTATTTCGAAACGCATCCCGGCAGCTTCAACCCGCTGATGGTGCAGCTTTGGGATGATCTCCTGGCCCGCTGTGCGCAGCTGGGCCTGCGCGTGCTGCTCACGCCGTGGGACTCGTTCTGGATGTCGCGGCGCTGGCACGTCCACCCCTACAACCAGGCCAACGGCGGACCCTGTGCGCGGCCGCAGGAGTTTTTGACCACACCGGCGGTGCTCGACTGCCTCGCACGGCGGCTGCGCTTCGTGGTGCAGCGCTGGGGCGGCTCGGGCGTGATCGCGGCCTGGGATCTTTTCAACGAGATCGACCCCTACTGGGGCGGCGACGCAGACGCGCAGGCGGCCAGCATCACGCACATATCGACCATCCTGCGCGAGATCGAGGAGCGCAGCTGGGGCTGCGTGCGCCCGCAGACGCTCTCGGTCTTCGGCCCCGATCCCCAGGGCGCATACGCCGACCTGATCTTCCGCCATCCAGCGCTGGACTTCGCCACCACGCACATCTACCACAAGGGCACCATCGACCATCCGGCCGACACCGTGATGCCCGCCAAGACCATGGCCCAGTGGGTACGCTACGCCTGCAACCGCGTGCCCGCCGATCGGCCTTTCACCGATAGCGAGCACGGCCCCATCCATCTCTTCAACGACCACGAGCGCTGGCTGCCAGAGGACTTCGATAACGAGTACGAGCGCCATCTGATGTGGGCGCACCTGGCCAGCGGCGGCGCAGGCTCGGGCATGCGCTGGCCCGCCCGCCACCCCCACGTGCTCACGCCAGGCATGCGCCAGGCGCTCGGCAGCATGGCCAAGTTCAGCGCCCTGATCGACTGGCGCAGCTTTCGGCCGCAGGACGTAGCGCCGCTGGCCAGCATCGATCAGCCAACGGTGCTGCTGTTTGGCAGCGCCGACGCGCAGCAGGCGCTGATCTGGCTGCTGCGCGCTACCCCCGCCGACCATCCGCCCGGTAGCCTGCTGCCGCCCCAGCCACGCGGCGACACACTCCAGCTGGAGCTGCATGGCCTCCAGCCTGGCAGCTACAGCATCAGCGCCTGGGATACCCTGCGCGGCCACTGCGCCGCCACGCTGCACGCGCACGTGGACGCCAGCCGCCGCCTTAGCGCCAGCATTCCAGCGTTTGGCAACGATCTGGCGCTGGCGATCACGCCAGCCCAGCAAGAAGGAGCACACCATGAACCCCCAAGCATCTAGTTCAGCCAGCGGCCCACTGCCGGGAATTGTCTGTTTGGCCCACCTGGGCTGGGATTTTGTGTGGCAGCGCCCGCAGCAGATTCTCGCCCGCATCGCCGCGCACATGCCAGTGCTGTACATCAACGAAATGCAGGTGCGCAGCACGGCAAGCAATCAGCCCGAGCTGCTGCCTGTCGGCCACGTCCAACAGCTCAGCGCCTATCAGCCGGTCACGCCTGCGGCAGGTACGGCGCAGCAGCGGCAGGCACTGTACTTTGCCATGGTTGAACAGCAGTTGATCGATGCTGGCTGGGCGACACGCACCAGCGCCGGGCTGGTTGCCACCCGCCCGCTAATCCTCTGGTTCTACACGCCTGCGCCCGTTGATATCATCGCCCGCCTGCCTGCCAGCCTGATCGTCTACGATGTGATGGATGAGCTGGCCAACTTTCGCTATGCGGCCAGCGAGCTGCCACAGCAGGAGGATCAGCTGCTCGCCCAAGCCGATATTGTCTTCACCGGCGGGCGCAGCATCTACAACGCGCGCAAGGCGCGCCACCACAACATCCACCTCTTTGCCAGCGGCGTCGATCCGCAGCACTTCGCGCAGGCGCTGCACCCGAACACACCCGCTGCTGCGGAGATCAGCGCCTGCGACGGCCCAGTCTTTGGCTACTACGGCGTCATCGACGAGCGCATCGATCTGGCGCTGCTCGACACCATCGCTGCGGAGCAGCCAGACGCCACCATCGTGATGGTTGGCCCAACCGCCAAGATCAGCAGCGCCGATCTGCCGCAGCGCGCCAACATCATCTGGACCGGCCTGCGCCCCTACGCCGAGCTGCCCCGCTACCTCAAGCGCTTTGACATTTGCCTGATGCCCTTCGCGCTCAACGACGCGACGCGCTCGATTAGCCCAACCAAGGCGCTGGAGTACATGGCCGCCCACAAGCCGATCATCAGCACCGCCGTGCCCGATGTCGTGGCAAACTGGAGCGATATCATCTGGATCGCCAGCGATCAGCACGATTTCAGCCGCAAGATCAGCGCTGTGCTGGCCGAAACCAGCGCCGCGCGCCAGCAGCGCCACGCCCGCGAGCGCCAGATTGTTGCCCGCAACACCTGGGAGCATATCGCCAGCGCAATGCAGAGTCTGATCACAGACCCGCTGGCCCAACCACAGACGCTGAGCCTCGCCCAGCCCAGCCATACGTCAGCCAAGGAGCCAGCATGAGCACAGCAGCCCAGCCCCACCCCAGCTACCCGCGCCCCCAGCTCGTGCGCGAGCGCTGGATCTCCTGCAATGGCCCATGGCAGTTCGCGCTCGATCCCGAGGCGCGCTGGAGCACGCCCGCAGCCGTCAGTTGGCAGACAACCATCACCGTGCCGTTCGCCCCCGAGACGCCGCTGAGCGGCGTCGGCGACACCAGCTTCTTTCGTGCGTGCTGGTATCAGCGCAGCCTCGCGCTCCCTAGCCCTGCGCCAGATGAGCGGCTGATCTTGCACTTTGGAGCCATCGACTACGCCGCAACAGTCTGGGTCAATGGTCTCAATGTCGCCGCCCACGTCGGCGGCTACACGCCGTTCGCTGTCGATATCACCGACTATCTACACGAGCAGGCGGCGCAGACCATCAGCGTGCGCGTGGAGGATGACCCGCACGATCTGGCCAAGCCGCGCGGCAAGCAGGACTGGCTGCTGCATCCACACTCGATCTGGTACCCGCGCACAACCGGCATCTGGCAGACGGTCTGGCTTGAATACCGGCCGGCAATCTGGATTAAGGATTTGCGCTGGACACCCTACACCGAGCAGTGGACAATCGGCCTGCACGCCTGCATCGGCGGCAGCGATCGCTCTGATCTGCGCCTGCGCGTTAAGCTCCACGTGGGCAACCTGCTGCTCGCCGATGACACCTACAGCATCGTCGCTGGCGAGGTCAGCCGCCGGATCATGCTGTCCGATCCGGGCATCGACGACTATCGCAACGAGCTGCTCTGGAGTCCGCCTAGCCCAACTCTGATCGAGGCCGAGCTACAGCTGTGGGGCCGCCGCGGCGAGTTGCTCGATACGGTCCACAGCTATACAGCCCTGCGCTCGTTGACCACCGATGGCGACCGCGTGCTGCTCAACGGTCGCCCCTATCGGCTGCGCCTCGTGCTTGATCAAGGCTACTGGTCAGAGAGCGGCCTCACTGCGCCGTCCGACGCTGCGCTGCGCCGCGATGTTGAGCTGGCCAAGGCCATGGGATTCAACGGCGTGCGCAAGCATCAAAAGATCGAGGCCCCGCGCTTTCTCTACTGGGCCGACCGCCTAGGCTTGTTGGTCTGGGAGGAGATGCCGAGCGCCTATCGCTTCACCGCCGACTCGACCGAGCGACTCACCAGCGAGTGGATCGCGGTGCTCAAGCGCGACTACAGCCATCCATGCATCGTGGCCTGGGTGCCCTTCAACGAGTCATGGGGCGTGCCCGATCTGCCGACCAGCCCGGCGCAGCGCAACTATGTGCAGGCGCTCTATCACCTCACCAAGACGCTCGACCCCACGCGGCTAGTGCTTGGCAACGACGGCTGGGAGAGCGTCGCCACCGATCTCATCGGCATCCACGACTACGACGACGATCCGGCGCGCATGCTGCGGCGCTACGGCGACGAGGAGAATCTGCCGCGCATCTTCGCCCGTGAGCGACCAGGCGGGCGCATCCTCACCCTACAGCAGCACCCGCACAGCGGCCAGCCGATGATCTTAACTGAGTTTGGCGGCATCGCCTTCTCAGCCAACAGTGCGGAGACGTGGGGCTACTCGCGCCAAAGCGACGCGCAGGCGTTCGCCGACGCCTACACCCGCCTGCTCGACGTGGTGCGCTCGCTCACCATCTTCGCGGGCTTCTGCTACACCCAGTTCAGCGACACCTATCAGGAGGCCAACGGCCTGCTCTACGCCGACCGCACGCCCAAAATCCCGCTCGATGTGCTGGCGCAGGCGACGCGCGGCGCTCGTCCAACCGGCGAGGAGCACCTGGCCCACGAGTGGGCCGAGCGGATGCGCCGTTTCCGCCACGAGCAAGCTGTGTCCGACAGCAGCGCGCGGCTTGATCCTGCGCCACTGGCCGAGCTGGAATAGCAGCGGCTGTCAGCCAAGCTGGCGATTGGGTGTAGAATAGGGCCTAGATGCAATGATTTCTTACTGAGCAGATAGCCCAGCAGGGTGAGCTACGTGCTCACGCCTAGGCTTTGCTATGTGTTCAATTGCTGAGCTGTATGAAAACCCAAATTCCGGTTCCGCGTTTTTTTCAACGCATGAACCTGCGCACGCTAGGTTGGTTTGTTCGCTTTATTCCCTCCGAGCGCCAGCGGATGCTCGTCCTCACCGTCATCATCGGCGTACTGTGTGGCATTGCAGCCGTTGGCTTTCATATCGCCATCACCAAGGCCGAACAGCTGATGATCGAGCAGGCCATCCACGCGCGCAGCGGCTGGATGTTCTGGACAATCGCTGTGCCTGTACTGGGCGGGCTGATCTCAGGCGCACTGTTGTACTACGTTGTGCCCGATGCGCGCGGCAGCGGTATCCCGCAGGTCAAAGTGGCCTACGAGGTGCGCGGCGGACGCATGCCCTTCCGCACCGCCATCGGCAAGTTTGTAATCGGCGTGCTGCAGATGGGCACCGGGGCCTCGCTGGGCCGCGAGGGGCCGACCGTGCAGATCTGCGCAGGCATCAGCAGCCTGCTTGGCCGCGCCGCCGCGCTGCCCCGCCGCCGCTTGAAAATGCTGCTGCCGGTTGGCGCTGCCGCCGGTATCGCCGCCGCCTTCAATGCGCCAATCGCCGCCGTCACCTTTGTGATCGAAGAGCTGATGGGCGACTTGGACCAAGCGGTGCTGACAGGCGTGATCATCGCCGCCGCGCTGGCCGCCGCCATCGAGCGCTCGGTGCTTGGCGAGCACCCCGTGTTCGATATTCCGAACAGCTACGGCTTCCACCATTTCTCGGCGCTCTTCCTGTATGCGCTGCTTGGCGTCGCCGCCGCTGTCGTCTCTGTCTGCTTCAACTCGCTGCTGCTGTGGCTGCGCCAGCGCTTCCAGCGCCTGCGCGCGCTGCCAGCGTGGTCACGTCCGGCTGTCGGCGGCCTTGTGGCCGGGACGCTGACGATCATCACCATCTACTTTTTTCAAAAGTATGAGGTCGGCGGCGTCAACGGAGCCAGCTACGACACGCTCTCGCTGGCGTTGTCAGGCAAGCTGCTCTGGCACGTGATGCTGGTCTTTGGCACCTGCAAGCTGCTAGCAACCGTCTTTTCGTATAGCAGTGGTGGAGCCGGCGGCCTGTTTGCGCCGGTTTTGTGTATCGGCGGCATGCTCGGCGGCGTGTTTGGCTGGCTCGACCTGAACATCCTGCACAATGCCAATGAGCTGGGCGCGTTCGCGCTCGTGGGCATGGGCGCGGTGTTCGCCGGCGTCATCCGCGCCCCGATCACCTCGGTGCTGATCATCTTCGAGCTAACCGACGGCTACGAGCTAATTCTGCCGCTGATGCTGGCCAACATGATCGCCTATGCGCTCGCCCGCCACTGGCAGCCGCTGTCGGTCTACGAGGCGCTGCTGGAGCAGGACGGCATCCACCTGCCGCATGGCAAGCGCCCAATCACCCACGCGCTTGAGCAGGTCAGCGTAGCCGCCGCCATGACCACCCAGCTACACACGCTGGCGTCCAATCTCACCGTGGCCGAGGCGGTGCAGGCTATCGCCAACACCAATGTCTCGTCGTATCCGCTGCTCGACAGCGATGGGGCCTTCCTGGGTCTCGTCAGCGAGGCTCGCCTGCGCCGCACCCTCGCCGAGGGCGGCGGTGATCGCCGTATCCAGACGCTCATCGACCGGCGCAAGCCGCTCCACCCTGATCAAAATCTGGTCAGCGCGGTGGTGATGATGGACCAGCGCGAAACACGCCAGCTCGCTGTGGTCGAGCGCAACAGCCCCAGCAAGCTCGTAGGCATGCTCACCATGAGCGATATCATTCGCGCTCAGGCCAGCGCTGTGCTCAACACCAATGAGGAGACCACCGCGCCAGCCTTCAGCGAGATCAAAGAGACCCTCGAGGCCCAGCCGATCTTCCGCCGCATGCGCGCCTTTGAGTCCGTCATGGGATCGAACGCCCTCGATGAGATGGCGGTCTTCTATCACCTCATCGAGCTTGATGCCGACGATCCGGCCGTGGGCAAGCCTGTGCGCTCGCTCAACCTGCCCGATGGCGTCCTGCTCGTCACCGTCGAGCGCAATCGCCAGACGATCGTCCCGCGCGGCGATACCGTCCTGCAGGCCAACGACCGGCTGACGCTGTTCTCGGACCCGCAGCATCTCACCGAGGCGCTGCATCACATCACCGGCCAGGTCGATCGGCACGTGATGGCGGCGTTTGGCTAGCGCGCCTGCGCCTGCATCCAGATGCCGTCGGCCGGGCCGAGCGTGATCAGCGGCTCCAGCTCGACCGTCTGGTTGGGCTGGAGGTACAGGTCGAAGCGCTGGGCCAGCGTCGCCAGCAGCAGCGTGGCCTCCATCATGGCAAAGGCGTTGCCAATGCAGATGCGGTCGCCGCCGCCGAACGGGATGTAGGCGTAGCGCGGTCGGCTGCGCTCGGCCTCGGGCGTAAACCGCTCGGGGTCGAAGCGCTCCGGGTTCGGCCACCAGCGCGGATCGCGGTGCAGTGTGTAGGGGAAGATGCCGACGGCGCTTTTGGCCGGCAGCGTGTAGGGGCCAAGCTGCACCTCGGTCTGGCTCACGCGCAGGCTCAGGCCCCAGGCGGGCGGATAGAGCCGCAGCGACTCTTTGATGATCATCTCGGTCCATGTGAGGTTGGGCAGGTCGTCAACGGTCGGGCTGCGGCCAGCCAGCACGCTGTCTAGCTCGGCGTGCAGGCGCTCGACGGCGTCGCGGTGCTGCGCCAGCAGGTAGAAGGTCCAGGTCAGCGCGTTGGCGGTGGTCTCGTGGCCAGCCAGGAAGAGCGTGATCACCTCGTCGCGCACCTGCTGGACGCTCATGAGTTCGCCATTATCCTCGTACCGCGTGTGCAGCAGCGTATCGAGCAGATCCACATGCTCCGCGCCGCTGCTGCGCCGCTCCTCGATCACGCGATACACGACCTTGTCGATGATGCTGGTTGCCGCGCGAATGCGCCGGTTGGCCGGGATCGGCACCCACTCGGGCACGGGCACGACCATCTGCTCAAGCTGGGTCATGGCCGCCTGCAGCTCATCCAGCGCCGCGCTCACCGCCGCCGCCTCGGCCTCCGATACGTTGGCGCTAAACAGCACCTTGGCCACAATCTCCAGCGTCAGCTTGGTCATCTCGGCGTCGATGTTCAGCACCGCGCCGCTGGTCCAGGTGCGCAGCAGCGCCTCGCCAAACTCAACCATGGTGGCCGCATAGCTCTTCAGGCGCTGGTGATGGAAGGCCGGCTGGATGAGCTTGCGCTGCCGTCGATGATCCGCGCCCTCGTTGGTCAGCAGCCCGTTGCCCAGAAAGCGCCGCAGCTGCTTAAGGTCCTCTGGCTCTTTGATGAACACGTCGCGCTGCTTCACCAGCACCTCGTGCACATAGTCCGGATGGTTGAGCATGTAGAACTGGATCGGCCCGATCAGCTGCCAGCGGCTGATGTCGCCGTACTGCGCGAGGTTGCGCACGAACTCCAGCCGATCACGGCGCAGCTCTTTGAGGCCCGCGCCAAACCAGGCGTACTCCGGCCCGCTGATCAACGCTTGTTCTGTCATCAGATATCTCTCCTAGCACTTAGGTATATCAATTTACCTTGGACTTTCCCTTTAAACCATAGCATCAAATGGCCCCGCAGTCGGGCCGTTGATGTTAGCGAGTGTTACCGTGCGCCCTGCTCTGCTAGCACAGCGCTACGCTTAAAAAGCGACAGGCGGCCCGCCAAACGAGCCGCCTGCAAGCAGCAGCGGCTAGCGCGGCTCGATCTGGAGCCAAACGCTGCCAGCCGGGCCAAGGGTAATATGCGTCGCCGCCCGCACCTGCTGATGCGGATAGAGGCTGAAGCGCACGCGCTGCGCGACAGTCGCCAGCACCAGCTGCATCTCGGCCATGGCAAAGGCACTGCCGATGCACGAGCGATCACCAGCGCCAAAGGGCATGAAGGCGTGGCGCAACCGCGCGCGCTCGGCCTCCGGCGTGAAGCGATCTGGGTCAAAGCGCTCCGGGTCGGGCCACCAGCGCGCATCGTGATGCAGCAGCAGCGGCGAGATCATGATGATGCTGCCTGGCTCAATCGTCACGCCGCCAACTGTAACCGGCTCCACCGCCGTGCGCAGGCTCAGCAGCCATGAGGGCGGGTACAGGCGCAGCGCCTCTTTGATCACCTGCTCGGTCCATGTGAGCTGTGGCAGGTCGGCGAAGGTGGGCGGGCGCTGGCCAAGCACCGCATCGACCTCGGCGTAGAGGCGCGCCGCGGCGGCTGGGTGCTGCGCGAGCAGGTAGAAGATCCAGGTCAGCGCGCTGGCGGTGGTCTCCTGCCCAGCCAAAAACACCGTGATCACCTCATCGCGCACCTGCTCGATGCTCATCGTCGAGCCATCGTCGTAGCGCGCCGCAAGCAGCATCGTCAGCAGATCGTCGGGCGGGTTGGGCTGCCCACGCCGCTCGTTGATCACCCGCAGCACAACCTCGTCGATCACGCTGGTCTCATGCTGGATGCGCCGGTTGATCGGCAGCGGCAGCCAGGCGGGCCAGGGGATGGGAAAGCGGCTCAGGTGCAGCAGGTCGTCCTGCATCCGATCAAGCGCAATGCCAACGCTGCGCGCCTCGGCGTCGGAGACGCTGGCGCTAAACAGCACCTGCACGACGATCTCCAGCGTCAGTGTCTCCATGTCGGCGGCGATATCGCGCAGCTGGCCCGGCTGCCACGTGTCGAGCATGCGCTGCGTGTAGTCCACCATCGTCTGGGCATACTGCGTGAGGCGACGCATGTGAAAGGCGGGCTGCATCAGCTTGCGCTGGCGCTTGTGATCAGCGCCCTGGTTGGTGACGAGCCCGTTGCCCAGCACGCGCTGCAGAATCTCAACCTCCAGCGGATGCTTGCCCAGAGCGGCACGCTGCTTCACAAGCACATCTTGAACATAGGCGGGGTGATTGACGAGATAGACGCGCAGCGCGCCAATGAGGGGCCAACAGCTCACATCGCCATAGCCGGCGAGGGTTTCGACAAACCGACGTTGATCTTGCAGCAACAGCTTCAATCCGGCACCTGGCACACGCGGCTGCGGACCAGGTGCGTGCTGAACACGCGCCATCATCGGCCTCCTTTTTCCTAAAATCTCTAGCTCTGATCATACTAGAAATTAAGGCAGACGCCTAGCCCATGTGGGTGCCAGCAGGCACTGCCCATGGCCCACATTCGACCACGGCACAGGCGCGAGGCCGCTGATTCATTAATGATCTAACACAATGCTAACACCAAACCAATAGCCTTCTAGCGTTTGATCGGTATAATCGAGAGTGCAGGTTACACCACGCTGTAGCCTGATCCACACACCAATGGCAACAAACACTAGGGAGGAAATAATGGCTAAGATTGTAGGTATTGATTTAGGTACGACGAACTCGGTGGTCGCAGTGATGGAGGCGGGCGATCCGACCGTCATTCCCAACGCCGAGGGCGGCCGCACCACCCCATCGATCGTCGGCTTTAGCAAAGGTGGCGAGCGCCTTGTCGGCCAGACGGCCAAGCGCCAAGCCACGGTCAACCCCGATAACACCGTCTTTTCGATTAAGCGCTTCATTGGCCGCGAGTACGATGACACCACCGACGAGCGCAAGATTGTGCCCTACGAGGTTGCCCGCGGCCCGCGCGGCGACGCCCGCGTGAAGCTGCCGCGCACCGGCAAGGAGTACACGCCGCAGGAGATCTCGGCGATGATCCTGCAGAAGCTCAAGGCCGATGCCGAGGCCTACCTCGGTGAGCCAGTGCGCCAGGCCGTCATCACCGTTCCGGCCTACTTCAACGACGCCCAGCGCCAGGCTACCAAGGACGCCGGCCAGATCGCCGGCCTCGAAGTGCTGCGCATCATCAACGAGCCAACCGCCGCCGCCCTGGCCTA
Source organism: Herpetosiphonaceae bacterium (assembly GCA_013538855.1). GTDB lineage: Bacteria > Chloroflexota > Chloroflexia > Chloroflexales > Herpetosiphonaceae > OHK22. The sequence goes on along the minus strand of JABXJS010000238.1, from coordinate 3,835 downwards.
TGGCCTCGATAAGCAAGAGGACGAGACGATTCTCGTGTTCGACCTTGGCGGTGGTACGTTCGATGTCTCCGTGCTAGAGGTCGGCGATGGCGTGATCCAGGTCAAGGCCACCAACGGCGACACCCACCTTGGCGGCGACGACTACGACCAGCGCATCGTCAACTGGATTATCGACGAGTACCGCAAGGATCAGGGCATCGACCTGTCGCAGGATAAGCAGGCGCTCCAGCGGCTCAAAGAGGCCGCCGAAAAGGCCAAGATGGAGCTGTCGAGCACGATGGAGACAGAGATCAACCTGCCCTTCATCACCGCCGATGCCTCTGGCCCCAAGCACCTGCAGATGACGCTGACCCGCTCGAAGTTCGAGCAGCTCACCGCCGACCTGACCGAGCGGCTCAAAGGCCCGTTCAACCAGGCGCTCAAGGACGCGGGCTTGAAGGCCACCGAGATCGACGAGGTCGTGCTCGTCGGTGGCTCAACGCGTATGCCTGTGGTTCAGGAGCTGGTGCGCAAGATCACCGGCAAAGACCCGCACAAGGGCGTCAACCCCGATGAGGTGGTGGCGATTGGCGCGGCGATCCAGGCCGGCGTGCTCGGCGGCGAGGTCAAGGACGTGCTGCTGCTCGACGTGACGCCGCTGTCGCTGGGCGTTGAAACCCTCGGCGGCGTGATGACCAAGCTCATCGATCGCAACACGACCATCCCGACCCGCAAGTCGGAGGTGTTCTCAACCGCCGCCGATGGCCAGACCGCCGTTGACATTCACGTGCTCCAGGGCGAGCGCGAGATGGCCAACGATAACATGACGCTGGCGCGCTTCCAGCTCCAGGGCATCACGCCTGCGCCGCGTGGCGTGCCGCAGATCGAGGTGACGTTCGATATCGACGCCAACGGCATCATCAATGTCTCGGCCAAAGATAAGAACACCGGCAAAGAGCAGAAGATTACGATCACGGCCAGCACCAACCTCAGCAAAGACGACGTGGAGCGCATGGTCAAGAATGCGCAGGAGCACGCCGCTGAGGATAAGTCGCGCCGCGAGCGGGTCGAGCTGAAAAACCAGGCCGATAACCTCGCCTACCAGGTCGAGAAAACCTTGACCGACGAGGGCGATAAGATCGACAGCACCCTCAAGAGCACCGCTGAGTCGCAGGTTGCGACCCTGCGCGAGCAGATCGCCAACGAGGACACCGAGGGCATCCGCGCCTCGATGCAGACGCTGCAGCAGACGCTGATGCAGATCGGCCAGGCCACCTACAGCGGTGCCCAAAACGAGCAGGCGAGCGGTGGCAGCGCTAGCAGCGACAACACCAACGACGAGGGCGTCGTCGAGGGTGAGTTCACCGTCGAGAGCTAAATCGTCGCCCGCTGCACCCGTCACTCTCCGGAGTGGCGGGTGTTTTTTTAACCTCTTTTTGATGAGTGTCGGTATAACTATTGCTTGATCATTAAGCAACCGAACTTGTCATCGCTGAGGCTATCATGAAAACCATCGCTGTTATTGAAGACGACATTGCTATACTTGAGCTTATTCGAGATGTGCTTGAGGATGTGGGCTACCACGTGCTGACGGCCAAAGATGGCCAGGAGGGGCTGGCCTGCCTCGCACTGGTGCGCCCTGATTTAATCATTTGCGATATTATGATGCCGGCGCTCGACGGCCGCAAGATGTGCCACATTGTGCGCGCCAACCCCCACTATGAGGATGTGCCGATTATCTTGATCAGCGCAGCCAACCAGCGCCTCAAGCGGCAGTTTCCCAACTCGACATTTCTGCTGAAGCCTTTCAATATCCAAGATCTGCTCGCCACCGTCAATCATTTTTTGATTCCTGCGTCATCTGCGGCCTAAGCGGGCCGCTATTCGGCCCTACGGCTGATGGCCGCTGCGGCAGCTGTTGGCATAATGACAGCATACACATAAGGAGGTCATGTATGATGTTGCAGCTCACTGCGTGCGGGCCTCAGGCGCGCCGCTAAACATCGGCTCCCGCCTGGGGCCGCTCCATGGCGATCGTTCAAGGCTTGAATTTTCTACTGTGGAGTTTGCAAACCAATGAAAGCTTCAACCCGCCACTTTCTTGAGGCCGAGTGGAATGACGATGACGAGGAGCTGAACGAGTTTCAGCCACGCAAGAAAAAGGCAGCGGCTCCGCCCAACCCCAATGACCGCCGCCAAAAGCAAAAAGAGTGGGGCCGCGCAATGCACCGCTACCATAAACAGCGCGCGCAGGAACAGCGCTCCACCAACGAATAGCAGCGCGTCAAGCGCCACATCACTCCGCAGATGTGGCGCTCTCGCTGTTCTGCCACTCACGCCGCAGCAGCCCGTACAGGTGCATGTCAAAGCGCGCGCCATCGCGGCAGCCGATCTCGCGCTGGGTGCCCTCACGCACAAAGCCACAGCTCTCGTAGAGGGCGATTGCGCGCGTGTTGTAGCTGAACACCGATAGCTGCACACGCCACAGATTCAGCTCATTGAACGCGTAGCGCAGTGCAAGCTGGAGTCCTTCGCGCCCAAAGCCGCGCCCCTGCTGCCCACCGGGGCCAATCGCCAGGCCCAGCCAGGCACAGCCTGCATGCCACAGGATACCATCTAGCTCCACCCAGCCAACGAGCTCATCAGTGGTGATCTGGCGCAGGCCAAACAGGTAGCTGGTGGCTCCATTGCCCGCCTTGATCCACTCGCACAGCTCGGCCGCTGTGCGCGGACGGGCAGCGCGCAGATCAAGCTGGCGCAGAAACAGGCCATCGCTATACCAGCGCTCCACGAGCGGCAGGTCCTCCTCTGTCAGTGTGCCCAAGCGCAGCAGCCGCCCGCGCAAGATGTCACATTGCATTTTTGTGTCCTCCTTGAGACATCGGTTAGGCCGCCATAGCGAGCATAATGTCGTAGCCGTAGCGGGCGATGAGCGCGATCACCACGGTCAAAAATACCACGCGAATAAAGCCGATTCCACGCCGCAGCGCCATATGTGAGCCAATCAGGCCGCCAAGAATATTGCACGCCGCCATCGGCACTGCCAGCGAGTAGAGCACAAGGTGGCTGGGGATAAAATGGCTCAGCGCCGCCAGGTTGGTACAAAAGTTCAGCACCTTCGCATTCACCGTCGCCTGAAGAAAATCAAAGCCCATCAGGCCAACCAGCAAAAAAACCAGCAGGCTGCCCGTCCCCGGGCCAAAAAAGCCATCGTAGAAGCCAATGCTGCCACCGATGCCCAGCATAATCAGCCCACCGCGCAGACCCTCTGGATGCGCCCGCCGAATCTGGCCCAGATCGGGCTTAAAGTAGGTGTAGAGCGCCATCGCAACCAGTAGCACCAGCATCAGCGGCCGCGCTACGTCTGGACTGATCAGACTGGTTGTCTCAGAGCCAAGCCGCGAGCCGATCAGTGCGGCCACCACCGCCGGCAGCAGCAAGGGCCAGTTAATCGTGATTTTGCGCAGATAGGTGGCCGTCGCCATGCTGGTGCCCGCAATCGACGACAGCTTGTTCGTGCCCAGCAGCATCGGGATCGGCAGATCGCTGCGCAAGATAAACAGCGCTGGCAGTTGGATCAGGCCGCCGCCGCCGCTCACTGCGTCGATAAAGCCAGCCAGCATGGCAAACCCGCAGAGCCATAGTGTGATCAGCATACCGCTCCTGTTGCTAAAAATAAGACTATGCGCATATGCGCACAGAACCATCAGTATAGCATAGGTTCAGCGAGCTATTGGCCTCACCACAACCAACATTATGTCGAACCACTGCGCCGTGCTCTTTCCGCAGCCCGTGCCGCTCAATCCGGCCCTGCGCCGCCACGCCCGTGCGCGATGGCGTGGCCTGGCGCATGCCG
>JABXJS010000237.1 GCA_013538855.1 Herpetosiphonaceae bacterium | reverse complement strand
CTGGCGCGGGCCGTCGGCGCTCGCGTTGGCCCAGAACCAGGCCACGCCGCCGCTGGCGTAGAAGTGCTGCGGATCGCCGCTGGCGACGCCGGGCACAAGGTCCTGCACCAGCGTGGTGCTGCTGCCGTCGGTCAGCCACAGCTCACGGCCACTGGCGCTGTCCAGCGCGCTGAACAGCGCGCGATTGGCGTCGAGCGGCGTAAAGTCGGCAGGCTGCGCGCGCACATCGGCAGCACTCAGCGGCGTAGTGGTGTAGTCGTCGATGAGAAACTCTTGGATCGGGTCGAGTGGGAGTGCTGCTGGTTGGGCTGGCTGCGCCCGCAGATCCGGCGGTAGCAGCAGAGCGAGCACCACTAGACAAACCATGGCGCTCAATTGTCGGTGCACTGCAAAACGAAAGCGCATCAGTGAATCTCCTTAAACATGATCCGTCGCAAAGACGGTGCAAGTGAGCAGTGTGGCCGTCTTTCTAGCCGACGGCCGCAGCATGGTAGGCGTGCATGAATCAGGACGGAGAGCGTATCAATAATCTGCGTATCTTATGCTGCGATGCATGCTGCGATGATTAAGACTCGTGCGCAACCTGAAACATTACATCTGGTCTAAAAACTGCGCTGCACGTGTGCGCAAAGTGTGCGACTGCGGCTTACACACCATCCATGCAGCTCCGCCAGCGTATGCGCTAGACGGCCCATCCAAGCAAACCGCCCAGCGCTGGAGGATGGCGCTGGGCGGCCTACGGACAAACAATGGTGCTTAGCGGCGGACGCTAGGCAGGAACACCTGGGCGGCGCTCGTGAGCGTCACATCCTGCGTCAGCGTGCCAGCGCTGGTCGCGACACGCCACTGGAGCGTGTAGGCCGTGCCGAGCGGCGCAGCGGGCAGCTGCACCCGCGCCTGCCACCGCTGGTCGAGCGGCGGCGTTGCGAACACCCACGTCAGCGTGGTGCCGTTGAGCGTCGGCGTCACGCTCGCGGTGTCGTCCACGTAGGTCAGCGCCGGATCGAGCGTCAGCATCACCGTGACTGTGCCGGAGATTGGCGTAAGACCAGCATGCAGCGCGATCGGCAGCCGGGCCAGGCCGGAGGACGGCGCAAAGCCGTGATCGGGCGCGCTGATGCTCGGCGCTTGATCAAGGGCGATGGCGTGCGGCTCGAAGCCGTGCACCAGATCGTTGGCCGTGAAGGTCACATAGCCGCCCACCAGGGTGAAGAGCTGGAAGCTGGCCTCCGGCGTGAACGCGGCGGCGCTATCGCTGTCGAAGCGCCGCGCTGGCTCGTCGATGGAGCTGACGACGCCAGGGGCCACATCGGCGAGCATGGACGTGCCAGCGGGCGTGCCGTCGCTGATCCACGGCTCCAGGCCGTGGGTGCCGTCGTCGGCGGCGAAGAACAGCTGATCATCAAGCAGCGTGGCGAAGGTCACGGCAGAGCCACGGGGGCCGGGGTTGAGGTCGCCGAGCGCGACGGTGCCAGCGGGCGTGCCGTCGGTGACGTACAGTTCGCGGCCGTGGGTGCCGTCGTCGGCGCTGAAGAAGGCACGCGGAGCAGCGCTGGCCAGCAGCTCCGGTGCGGAGCCAGCGGGGCCAGGGTAGATGTCGCCGAGCTGGCTGATCGTGGCCGCGCCAGCCTGCGCGCTCCACAGCTCATGGCCATGGGTCTCGGTCTCAATGCTGAACAGAACAGCGGAGCCAACGATGCCGAGGAAGGTTGCATTGCCTGACAGCGCGCCATAGTCCACAGCGCTCAGGTGGTGTGTGCCAGCGGTGGTGCCGTCGGTGACCCACAGGCCCGCCACGCCGGCGGTGTCGTTCATGGTGAAGTAGAGCTGGCCCATGTGCTGGGCGACGACGTTGATTGACACGCTGAACATGTCGGCGAGCTTGACCGTGCCAGCAGGCGTGCCATCGGAGGCCCACAGCGCGTTGCCGCTCGCCGTGGAGGCGACGAATAGCTGCTTGTTGAGCAGACTAAAGAACACGAAGTCGATCCATGTGTCCGCCGCACCAGGGTTGATATCGGTCAGGCGCTGCGTGCCCGCGACGGTGCCATCGGTGACCCACAGCTCATTGCCATAGCTCGACTCGTCCCATTTGAACAGCAGGGTGGTGCCCAAGTTGCCGAACGGCATCGTAAAGGCCATGCTGGTAGGCGCGAGCAGCTGCTGCAGACCGCTGCTATCGACCGCCCACAGCGCGTTGGTGTTTGCGCCTGCGCTGTGCACCATCAGCACCATGCGCCCATTGGGCAGCTGCTGATGCTGCTCGATCATGCCGGCCACATCGCCGAGCTGCTGCATGCTGGTGCTGGCCGGATCGGTGCGCTGCACGCTGCCACCGACCGCCACATACAGCGACTGCGCATCCTGGCCCAGCACCTTGATCACCGACGGCGCGCTCAGCAGCGTCGCCGTGCCGCCCGGCGTGCCGTCGCTGCGCCAGAGCACCTGGTTTGCACCGATGGAGATGCTGTACAGCACATCACCGATCACAAACGTTTGCCCCATCAAAAAGGTGCCACTGCCCAGGCTAAAGGCCCAGGCGCTGGACGTATTGGTTGCCAGGTCGTGCACCCACAGCGTCTCGTGGTTCCAGACCAGCACCTTGCTGCCGAGCTGCTGGAACGGCTCCGGCGACATCGCGTAGGCCTCGGTGTTGACCGGCAGCGCGCTCGCGCCCAGATCGGTGGTGCCGACAACGGTGCCGTCGGTGCGCCAGAGATGGCTGCCTGCGCCTTCCTCGACGAAGATGTACAGCGCGTCGTTGTAGGCGGTGGCGTAGGCGCGGCCGGCGCTGATCGGCAGCGTGACCGTCTGCGTCTCACCATCGGTGACAACGATTGGCGGCGTCGGCAGCAGGATGGTGCGGCTGCCCAGGCGATACGGCTCCGAGCCAGTTGCGCGCAGCGTGGTGATCGAGCGCGCGGCCGGGTTG
>JABXJS010000236.1 GCA_013538855.1 Herpetosiphonaceae bacterium | reverse complement strand
TGCCGTAACGGCCATCTACGGCATGGTTCGGGCTATCCCGCTCGCACCGTACCGACCCTACACGCCACCCGAGCCAATCCTGTGATCTACTGAGTATGGTCTGTAGTAAGTAACAGTATGCGCGGATATTTAGTCAGCCTACCTGACTATTATGCAGCTCGCTCATTTCTAAAAGCAGCAGCAGGCAACTGAAGGATAAACTGCGCTCTGCGGGCGCGGTTTGGCAAGCGCGGGCCAAGCCTGTACCATGGCGGGTGAATGAAGCTTAGCAAAGGATGGGCGATGGCAACGCTGTATCTGGTTGCAACGCCGATAGGCAACCTTGAGGATATTACCATGCGCGCGCTGCGGATTTTGCGCGAGGTGGCGCTGATCGCGGCCGAGGACACGCGCCACACGCGCAAGCTGCTGAGCCGCTACAACATCGAGCAGAGCGTGATCTCGTACCACGAGCACAACAAGCTCGCGCGGCTGGACGATATTTTGCTGGCGCTGGCCAACAGCCAGGATGTGGCGCTGGTGAGCGACGCGGGCACGCCGGCGATCTCCGACCCAGGCTACGAGCTGGTGCAGTCGGTGATCGCGGCGGGGTTTCCGGTGGTGCCGGTGCCGGGGCCATGCGCCGCTGTGGCAGGGCTGATCGCCTCGGGGCTGCCGACCGAGCGCTTTCTGTTCTTGGGCTTTGCGCCGCGGCGGTCGCGCGAGCGCCAGCGCTGGCTCAGCGAGGTGGCGACAATACCGGCGACGCTGGTGCTCTACGAGGCACCGCATCGGCTGCTGGCCACGCTAGAGGATTGCCGGGCGGTGCTTGGCGAGCGCGAGGCGGCGGTGGCGCGCGAGCTGACCAAGCTGCATGAGCAGGTGCTGCGCGGCACGCTGGGCGCGCTGCTGGAGCACTTCGCGGCCACAGCGCCCCGTGGCGAGATCGTGCTGCTTATCGCCGGGGCCGCGCCAACCCGTGCGCGTGCGGCAGCCCCGGCGACGCTGGCCGAGCCAGCCGCCATGGCCAGCACGGACGCGCCAGCGACGGTTGATCCGCAGTTGGTGCGCGAGCGGCTGCTGGCGCTGCGGGCGGAGGGCTACAGCGGCACCCGCGCCGCCAAGCAGGTGGCGCGCGAGCTGAACCTAGAGCGCCAGGCGGTGTACCGCATCTGGACCGAGCTAGACGCCAGCTGAGCTGCTATGCAGGCGGCTTGGCGCGCCGCTGCGGGTGATCTTTCGGCAGCCAGAGTGCGCGCTGGCCAAGCCGCAGGGCTGACAGTGGCCGTTGTAAGCCGCCTGCGCCGCAAACATTTCTGGCATCAAACGTGCAAGAGAGCCACGCAGAATAGTTGTACAAGGAGGTAGCCATGAGCGACCCCAAGCGTGGCGACCGCGCCACAAACGATGACCTGACCAAGCACCCGGAGGGCGGCAACTCCCACGGGGAGGGCGCAACAGAGGACGAGTTTGTTCCCGTTGGCGGCCCGCGCTCAGGTGATCGTGAAGAAGGTGGGACTGAGGATGCCGGTGTGGACCCGCGTGACGAGATCACACCTGGCTAGGCGGAGAGTCGTCGTTTGATCCGGGCAGTGTTGTTTGCATGGACCCCCTCCTGGGCGACGACGCGCGGGCGATGTTTAGAGAGCATCGGCCCGCGCTTTCTTTAATTGCCGAGTTGTTGCCATAAAAAATTGGACAGGGTGGCGTTGATCTTGTATCCTGCTACATAGTGCATCGCCTGCGGGCGATGTTTTCACGCGAAGGGCGTGCACTTGCGCAATCGCCCATCATCCACAAACAGAGGTTGGATCAATAATGCCAGACTTTATCGATGAAGTGACGATTTCCGTCAAAGCAGGCAACGGTGGCGACGGGATGGCTACGTTTCGTCGCGAAAAATATGTGCCGCGTGGCGGCCCCGATGGCGGCGACGGCGGCCGCGGCGGCGATGTGTACCTTGCGGTCAGCCCGCATCTCAACACACTGCTGCCATTTAAATTTCAGACGCGCTTTGCCGCTGAGAATGGTCACAACGCTGGCCGTCAGCGCATGACCGGGCGCAGCGGCGAGGATTTAATCATCGACGTGCCGCCGGGCACCAGCGTGACCACCGAGATCGAGGGCGAGCAGCAGACGATCGATCTGCTGTACCCTGGCCAGCGGCTGCTGGTGGCGCGTGGCGGCAAGGGCGGCCTCGGCAATGTGCACTTCGCCACCTCGACGCACCAGGTGCCGCGCATCGCCGAGCTCGGCGAGCCAGGCGATGAGCGCGAACTGCACCTCGAGCTGAAGGTGATCGCCGATGTGGGCCTGGTTGGCTTTCCGAATGCCGGCAAATCGACGCTGCTGTCGGTGGTGAGCGCCGCCCGCCCGAAGATCGCGCACTACCCGTTTACCACGCTCACGCCGAACCTCGGCGTCGTCGAGCTGCACGACTTCACCTTTGTGATGGCCGACATTCCGGGCCTGATCGAGGGCGCGAGCGCCGGCGTTGGCCTAGGCCACGACTTTCTGCGCCACATCGAGCGCACGCGGGTGCTGGTGCACGTCGTCGATGCGGCGGGCACCGAGGGCCGCGACCCCTACGAAGACTTTGTGACCATCAACGCCGAGCTACAGGCCTACTCGCCTGAGCTGGCCGCCCGCCCGCAGCTCGTGGCCCTGAACAAGCACGACCTGCCCGACGCCCAAGCCTACGACGAGCTGCTGACACCACAGATCGTCGCGTGGGGCATCGACCCAGCCAATATCTTTACCATCTCAGCCGCCACGCGCCAGGGCATCGAGCCGCTGATCACGCGGGTTGTGGCCGTGCTGCAGGAGCTGCCCTCGCCGCACGCCAGCCTGCCAACCTCCGACGATGTGCTCACCTTCCAGTTCACCGAGGTTGACCCCAACGACTTCTGGCTGGAGGAGGAGGAGGACGGCGTGATGCGCGTCCACGGCGTCAAGATCGAGCGGCTTGTCTCTATGACAAACTTCGCCCAGTACGAAGCACTGGCCCGCCTGCAGCGGGTGATGAAAGCAATGGGCATTATCGAGGCGCTTGAGGCCGCCGGCGTTAAAAACGGCGACTTTGTGCGTATCGAGAAGGCTGAGCTGGTATGGAACGAAGACTCGACCAGATGATCGACATTCCGCTGAGCGAGACAATTGTATCGGCCCGTGACTGGCGGCGGCTGGCGGTGCATGTGCTGCTGGCCGGATTGGATGTGCTGCTGATTGTGGCTGGCTTTGCGTTTGCCCACTGGCTGCGCTACGACGTGCGCCTTGGCCGCGATATCTACGATCCAGCCTCCTACCGCTATCTGTCGGCGTTCTATCCAATGATTGGCGCATTTACGCTGACGCTGATCGTGACGCTGCACATCAAGGGTTTTTATCGGCTGCCGCGCTCGGCGAACTGGTTTGACTATGCGCGTGTGGTTGTGGGCAGCGTGACCACGGCGCTCGCGCTGGTGATCATCGGCATGTTCGCGCTGCGCCTGAGCACATGGTCGCGGCTGATCATGGTGTTTGTGTGGGTGATTGTCAGCGCGGTGCTGATCCTCTCGCGGGTGGTGCTGAGCGCGGTGGTGCGCGCAGGCTGGCGGCGCGGGCGCTGGCTCGACCATGTGCTTGTCGTGGGCAACCGCGGCCTGGCCAAGCAGGTGATGGCCGAGCTCCAGTACTCCGAGCAGCACGGCGCAACCCTGATCGGCTACATCGACGGCCCGCCTGATGATCGCAACGACCTCGCGCAGCCGCACGAGCAGTACCGCTGGCTTGGCCACTTCGAGGACTTGAGCAACATCTTAAACCACCGCCGGGTGGATCAGGTGATCGTGGCGCTGCCCTTCTGGGCGCATGATCGGCTGCCAGCGGTGGTGCAGCTCTGTCGGCGCTATAATATTGACTTTCGGGTCGCGCCGGACCTGTACGAGCTGAGCTTCGACCGCATCAACATCCAGCGCCTGAGCAACATCCCGCTGCTCAATCTGAAGAAAAACGTCATCCAGGGCTGGAACTTTGTGATCAAGCGGGCCATCGACATTGCGCTGATCGGGCTGGCTGCGCCGATTTGGGCCACAGTGTGGGGCCTGGCTGCGCTGCTGATTAAGCTGACCGATCCGCGCGCGCCGACGATGTTCAGCCAGGTGCGCGTTGGCCGCCATGGCCGCCAGTTTCGCGTCTACAAGCTGCGCACAATGGTGCCCAACGCCGAGGCGCTGAAGGAGCAGCTGCGGGTCAAGAACGAGGCCGAGGGCGCGCTGTTCAAGATCAAGGATGACCCGCGCGTAACGCGGCTCGGGCGCGTGCTGCGCAAGCTGAGCATCGACGAGCTGCCGCAGCTCTACAATGTGCTCAAGGGCGATATGAGCCTGGTTGGCCCGCGCCCGCAGGTGCCCGACGAAGTGGCGCAGTATGAGCCGTGGCACTACCGCCGCCTGGAGGTTCTGCCGGGCCTGACGGGGCTATGGCAGGCGACCGGGCGCTCGAACACAACATTTAATGATATGGTGCGCCTCGATATCTACTATACTGAGCACTGGTCGTTTTGGCTGGATGTGCGCATTCTGCTGCTGACGATTCCAGCTGTGCTATTTGGGCGGGGCGCATACTAGATGTAGCCCGCGTGTTGCGTAACAACGCGCCTGTTCTGGATGGAGGCAGCCGACCAGAACAGGTGCGTCGCTGTGTAGGTCTAGCGTGGTTCTTTTTCTTTTTGTTTGTATGGAGGCTGTATGCGGGTTTTGATCACCGGCGGGTCCGGCTTTATTGGTTCGCACCTATGCGAGCGTTTTCTCGACGAAGGCCACGAAGTCATCGCGATGGACAACTTGATCACCGGCAACACGGCGAACATCGCGCATCTGGCTGGCCGCAGCGGCTTTCAGTTTATTCGCCACGATGTCACCAACTATATTTTTGTGCCTGGCAAGCTCGATGCAATTTTGCACTTTGCCTCGCCGGCCTCACCGATCGACTACCTGGAGCTGCCGATTCAGACGCTGAAGGTGGGCGCGCTGGGCACCCACAACGCGCTGGGCCTGGCCAAGGCCAAGGGCGCGCGCTTCTTGCTGGCCTCCACCTCCGAGGTCTACGGCGATCCACAGGTGCACCCGCAGCCAGAGACCTACTGGGGCCACGTCAATCCCATCGGCCCGCGCGGTGTGTACGACGAGGCCAAGCGCTTTGCCGAGGCGATGACGCTGGCCTACCATCGCAGCCATGGCGTCGAGACGCGCATCGTGCGCATCTTCAACACCTACGGCGCGCGTATGCGCCTGGCCGACGGACGGGTGGTGCCCAACTTTATCCAGCAAGCGCTGCGCGGTGAGCCGCTGACGGTGTACGGCGATGGGCAGCAGACGCGCTCGTTTCAGTATGTCAGCGATCTGGTCGAGGGCATCTATCGCCTGCTGCACTCCGCTGAGGTGGAGCCGGTTAACATTGGCAACCCCAACGAGTTTACGATCCGTGAGTTTGCCGAGCTGGTCAACAAGGTTACCGGCAATAGCGCCGGCATCATCGTGAAGCCCGACCTGCGCATCACCGACGACCCGCAGAACCGCCAGCCCGACATCACCAAGGCCAAGCAGGTGCTGGATTGGGAGCCGCAGGTGCTGCTGGAGGAGGGCCTAGAGCGCACGATCCCGTGGTTCCGCGAGCAGCTTGGGCTGAAGTAGCGCTACTGTGCGCCAAGCATGGAAGAAGTAGGTAGGCTGTGCAACGACGAATTGCCCTGCGCCCGCGCTGGCGCTCCAGCTGGTCGCTGCTGGATCTGGGCCTGAGCACTGCGGCGCTGCTGTGCGTGGCGCTGATCGCCAGTGTGCAGCCGCTGCTCGCCGCCGGGCTGCTGCTGGGCGTGGCGGTGCTCATCGGCACGCTGATTGATCCAGTCGTTGGGCTGTATGTGACGGTGGGCACGGTGCTGCTGCAGGAGCTGGTGCCGCTGCCGCTGGGCCTGACGGTGACGCACATCGTTGGCGCGATCACGCTGGGCGCGTGGCTGCTGCACGGCTGCGCCGAGCGCCATATCCATATCACCCGCGATCTGCTTGTGCCGTGGGGCCTGTTTCTGGGCGCGCTGATCCTGTCGGCCGGCCTGACCGAGTACAACGCAGTCGATGCGCTCAAGCAGACGGTGCGCTGGCTGCTGGCCTTTATGGCCTATGTGATCACCGTGGCCACAGTGCGCACGCCGCGCAAGGCCGCTGGCCTGATTATCACCATGCTGCTGGCCGGGGTGGCCGAGGCGCTGGTGGGCATCTGGCAGTACATCAACGCCGCCGGGCCGTTTGCGATCGGCGAGGCGGTGCGCGCCTACGGCACCATTGGCAAGCCCAACACCTTCGCTGGCTTTCTGGGCATGAGTTGGCCGCTGGGTGTGGCGCTGGGCCTGGGGCTGCTCTGGCTCTGGTGGCGCAATCAGCGCCAGGTCGGGCTGCTGCTGGCGGCGCTTGGCGCTGGCGGCGCTGGCCTGATCATTCTCGCTGGCGTTGGCGTGAGCTTCTCGCGCGGCGCTTGGGTTGGCGCGCTGGTCAGCCTGGTGGTGATGGCGGCGCTGGCCTGGCGACGGCGGGCGCTGCCCTGGCTGATCGTCGGCGGCCTGCTGGCGGCGCTGGTCATCAGCGTGCCCAACGTGCTGCCGACGGCCATCGCTGAGCGCGCCACCAGCATCACCGAAAACCTGCGCATCTTTGACGCTGGCCGCGTGACCGTGACCGACGACAACTTCGCGATTGTCGAGCGCATGGCGCACTGGCAGGCCGGCGCGCGTATGTTCTTGGCCCATCCAGTGCTTGGCGTGGGGCCAGACAACTTCAACCGTGCCTATCCCGAGTTTTTTGTGGGCCAGTGGTCGATCTCGCAGGGCCACGCCCACAACTACTACATTCATATCGCCGCCGAGGCTGGCCTGATCGGCCTGCTCAGCTACCTGCTGCTGATCGGCGCGGTCAGCTGGATGGGCTGGCGGGCGGTGCGCGCCACCCGTGGCACCGTTTGGGCCATTGTGGCCATTGGCGGCTGTGGTATCATAGCCGCCATTCAGGCCCACAACGTGTTCGAAAACCTGCACGTGCTGAACTTCGGCATCCAGCTGAGCGCGGTGTGGGGCCTGCTGACGGTACTGGTCCAAGAAAATGGATGGCAATCATGACATACTTAGTAACTGGCGGAGCCGGCTTTATCGGCTCGCACTTGAGCGAGGCCCTGCTGCTGCGCGGCGAGAAGGTCGTGGTGCTCGATAACTTCAACGACTACTACAGCCCGCAGCGCAAGCGCCAGAATATCGCCCGCCTGCTTGAGCAGCCCAACTTTGTGCTCTGGGAGGGCGACTTCCGCGACCGTGAGACGCTGGCCGCGCTCTGGGATCAGCATCGGCCAACCCACATCGCCCACCTTGGCGGCATGGCCAACCCGCGCTACTCGCTGCAGCATCCGGCGCTCTACTCGGCGGTCAACGTCGAAGGCTCGGTCAACCTGTGGGAGCAGGCGATCCGCCATGAGACGCGGGCGTTCGTCCAGGCCAGCACCTCCTCGGTCTATGGCCTTGCGCCCACGCCCTGGACCGAGGAAACACCAACCGACCGGCCGCTCTCGCCCTACGCGGCGACCAAGAAGGCCGCCGAGGTGCTGGCCTATACCTTCCACTATCAGTATCAGATTCCAGCGCGCATTGTGCGCTTCTTTACCGTGTACGGCCCGCGCGGCCGTCCCGACATGACGCCGACGCTCTTTGTCGACGCCATGCGCGCCAAGCGTCCGATCACGCTGTTCAACGGCGGCGAGGGCGTGTACCGCGACTGGACCTACATCGCCGATATTGTCGCCGGCGTCTTGGCCGCGCTCGACTGCGATCTGCCCTTCGAGATTTTCAACCTGGGCAACTCGCAGCCGGTGATGCTGCGCACATTTATTGATATGCTAGAGGAGATCACCGGCATGCAGGCGCAGATCGAGTCCCAGCCGCTGCCGGCCGCTGATCCGCCGATCACCTTTGCCGATACATCCAAAGCGCAACGCTTGCTAGGCTGGCAGCCGCACACCTCGTTGATCGATGGCCTGAGCCACTACTGGGAATGGTACCAGCGCACTGTGCGCTGACCGATGAGCTGCTAGCACCCACCGAAGGATTGCTCAATGAATGATCGCTCTCCGGCGGCACGCCCGTCGCCGTCCGCCAAGAATAAGGATCAGGGCCTGCCGCAGCCCGCCGCCTCGATTGAGGCCGAGCGCTTGGTCGAGCAGGCCGCCGAGGCAGCGCCGCTGCCCGATGATGCGCTGCCCGCCGATATCGCCGATGTGCGCGGCGGTGGCTTTACCCTGCGCGACAAGCTGCTCAACCTGCGCTCGCTGGCCTCGTTTGCGCTGGCCTTTGTGCTGCTGTTTTTTGTCTTTAGAACCGCCGATGTTAAGCTCAGCGAGGTCTGGGAGGCGCTGACCAAGGTCAACCTGCCGCTGTTTGTAGCGGCGTTTGCCGCCTTCTACGCGCTGTTTCCGGTGCGCGCGCTGCGCTGGCGCATTCTGCTGCGCAGCGCCGGCTTCGATGTGGATACGCCGCAGGCGCGCCACGGCTGGGCCAGCGTGCGCTCGCTTGGCACGGTGATCGGGCTATCGTGGTTTGCCAACTGCGTGGTGCCCGCCAAGCTCGGCGACGCCTATCGCGGCTATCTCATCCGCAAGAACTCCGGCGCGTCGTTCTCGCGCACCTTTGGCACTATCTTTGCCGAGCGCATCATCGACATGATCGTGCTGTTTGGCCTGCTCGTCGTCTCGGGCCTGCTGGTGTTTCGCGGCCATCTCGGCGACTCGCAGACCAAGTGGGTCGAGGCGCTGTTTATTGTTGGCGTGCTGCTGACGGTGGTGCTGATTGTTGGCCTGATGTCAATGCGCTTTCTTAGCCCGTTCATCCGCCGCATCATCCCCAACCGCTTCCACGATTTCTATGCGCGCTTTGAAGAGGGCACGCTGGCCTCGTTCCGGCCAGGGCTGCTGCCAGGACTGCTGCTGCTGTCGGTGATTATCTGGCTCGGCGAGGCATATCGGCTCTATCTGGTGGTGCTGGCGATCGGCGGCGTCAATCTGTCGCTGTCGGCGGTGATCTTCGTGGCCCTGGCCAGCTCGCTGCTCACGGCGGTGCCTGCGCTGCCCGGCGGCATCGGCCTCGTCGAGGGCGGCATGATCGGCGTGCTCGGCTTGCTTGGCGTGAGCAACACCGCCGGCGCGGCGATCACGCTGCTCGACCGCATCATCAACTTCTGGAGCATTATCATCATCGGCTTTGTGCTGTATCTGTGGATCAGCCAGCGCGCGCCGCAGCGCCCAACCGCCGAGGCGGCGAAGTCATAATGCACATCGCCATCGACTACAACGCTGCTGTGCGCCAGGGCGGCGGCATCGGGCGCTTTGTGCGCGAGATTACGCGCATCGCCGCCGCCGCCGCCCCACAGCACCGCTTCTCGCTCTGGTACGCCGCCCGTGGCCTCGATCCAGCCAGCGGCCCCATGCGCGAGTTCGCCGCGCTGTGCCGCCGCCTGAAAAATGTCACGCCGCGCCCGCTGCCGCTGAGCGAGCGCCTGCTCACGATCCTCTGGCAGCGCGCACGCCTGCCGCTGCCGGTCGAGGCCGTCGTCGGCCCCGTCGATGTGGTCCACGGCACCGACTTTGTGCTGCCGCCCACGCGCGCCCGCACGCTGCTCTCGATCCACGACTTCGCCTATATCATCCACCCCGAGACGGCCCGCCCCGAGCTGCGCCGCTACCTCAGCCGCGCTGTGCCGCGCAATGTGCGCCGCGCCGACCATATCCACGTCAACTCGATCGCCACCCAGCGCGATATGGAGCGCCTGCTCGGCGTGCCGCACGCCAAGTCCACCATCATCTACTCCGGCAGCGGCAACGATTTCTACCGCCGCGACGCGGCCGAGATCGCCGCGATGCGCCAGCGCCTCGATCTGCCGCCGCGCTATCTGCTCAATGTCGGCACCGTGCAGCCGCGCAAAAACGTCGAGCGCCTGATCGCGGCCTACGCCAGCGTGCGCGAGCTGGCCGCCGACACCCCGCTGGTCATCGCTGGCAAGCGCGGCTGGCTGGCCGAGCCGATCTACGCCGCCGTGGAGCGCTTCGGCCTGCACGAGCAGGTGCGCTTCCTCGACTTTGTGAGCGACGACGACCTGCCGCGGCTCTACTCTGGCGCGCTGGCGCTGGCCTACCCCTCGCTCTACGAGGGCTTTGGCGTGCCGATCTGCGAGGCCCAGGCCTGCGGCACGCTGACGATCACCTCGGCGGTCTCCAGCATGCCCGAGATCGCCGGCGACGCCGCGCTGCTGGTCGATCCGCACTCGGTCGCCTCGATCGCCCACGCCCTGCGCCGCGCGCTGACCGAGCCGGAGCTGCAAGCGTGGGCCAAGGCCGCCGGCCCGCGCCAGGCCGCCCACTTCGTCTGGGCCAACACCGGCCTCGGTATCCTCGATCTCTACGAGCAGGTTGGCCGCGGCGCCGCCTAGGTGACGGCGCCGCAGCGACGCAGCTGGCTAGGCGGCGCGGCGGTAGCGCAGCTCAAGCGCCTTGGCCGCGTCGCCGTCTGGGCTAAACAAAGATGGATGTTTGCTGCGGTCTGAAGTTCATGGCTCCTGCTGAAGCATGGTCCTAATGTGGGCTGCTGTTGGATCGGCACCAAGCCAGCCAAGACTTTCCAGCGCCAGACCTGTGAGGTAGAGCGATGGCGTGCTGGTGCTATAGGCTATTGGCTGTGGGGCGACGCCTCCCTGTGGCGTAAAGCAGTCGAGAATCCACTGGCGCAGCATGGCTGGTGCTGTAGGCTGATAGTCGTAGCGCTGCATCAGCAGCAGGGCGCGATGGAGTTCATCAAGGCCAAGCATGTTTGGCTTGAGCCGAGTCTGAATAAGCTGATCCAGTTGATGCAACTGCCTGGTGCTGACGCTGTGCTGGTCGAGTATCGCATAGACGGTTAAAACCAGCGCCGCAGTATCAACACGCAAGTCCTGCTGATTGTTGAACAGCGCATCGAGCGCATAGTGTTGGGCCATAAAGCGCCTGATCTCGGCCTTAATTGCCGGCTCAACTGGCTGATCCAGTGCTTCGGCTTGCAACAGATAGAAGTATATGGTGCCAAGGCCCGCTTGAACATCAAGCCTAGGCAGGGACACTGCTGGTAGGTCGAGCAGTTTGGCGAGTAGTGTAGCGTGGTACGCGCTATAGGTGGATTCAAATGTGCGTGGTAGCGCGACTGTGGTATTCTGCACACCAGCAGCGAAGATACTCTCATAGCGGTAGATGTAGTAGGTCACTGCATAGTTTGGCTCTTGCGCGACGATATTCGCAAAGCCGCCTGACTCAAACTCACGTGAAAGGATGAGATTGCGCAGTGCTGCGATATCAATCGCGTCAAGCTTCCCGGCATACTGTAGAACCTCCACTGCCAGCGTACAGCCGAGCATATCCGATGGTGTATCAGGCAAAGGCCCAAAGCCACCATCGCGGTTTTGGCTGGCAACGATAGCTTCGAGCACAGATGTGTCAATCTGAACCGGGTGCTGGGTGGCTTGAGCTAACGCTACAAGGTTCTGTGCATAGATGAGTGGCTGGGCCGGATCTGCTTGAGCGCGATTGAAAATGGCTCCTTCAGCATATCCAGCGATATCATCGACAAGCAAGTTTAGCGTGCGGTAGACTTGCGCTAGCAGCGGTACATCGGGCGGATTTTGCGCATAGGCCTGCTCCCAGAGAGTATTGAGCCAGGTGATCACAGCATCGGCATACGTAGGTCGGTAGCCAAGCAGGTCTAGGACTGTAACCGCTTGGTAGGTTGTGATCGCAAAGGAGAAGTTTGGCTCAAGCTGACGCTCGTCCAGTGATCCGACAAAGTAGCCTGCATCCATAAAAAGTGATTCTACGCGCTCGCGAATTGTTGCCTGTGTCTGTGCATCTAGCCCTTGCAGATCGACATCAAGCAGTTTCAGCGCTTGTAGCACGTAGTAGATATCACCTAGCGCGTTGATGCTGGTTTCAAATTGCTCTAAATCTCGCGTAAGCTCGTCTAGCAGCCAGCGCTGTGTTGTTGCTTGGTGCGGAATAGGTGCATTGAGCAGTGTGAGCGTGCGCAGTGCATAGTAGGTTGCATAGGGGTCAGCGTCAATCGTCGGGTTATACTCACTAAACAGACCATTGTGGTTCGCAGAAAGCTGCGTCAACGTCCGTGTAGCTTCAATCCAATGTACAGGTGTCGTGCGCCGTGGTGCAGCGCTGCTGCACGCAGCTAGCAAGAGCACAGCGCTCATGTAGATGACTCGTTTCATATAAATACCCAATCACTGCTAGAGCTAGCAGTGATTGGGTGACCTCCTACCTATTGTGCCCATTTATCAATATAAACACTCGAAGTTGGACGATACTCTACCTGTGCAATTCGGACAGTAGGTGCATCCGTTTGTCGGACACTATTTAGTCCCGATCCCTCTGCGTAGGCATTACTATACTCAGTAGATCACAGGACTCCCTGGGGCCAGGGTAAACGGTGTGGCGGCCGAATCGTGCGGTATCCTTTGTGGTGCCAACCAAGAAAGGAACCG
>JABXJS010000235.1 GCA_013538855.1 Herpetosiphonaceae bacterium | reverse complement strand
GCCGTAACGGCCATCTACGGCATGGTTCGGGCTATCCCGCTCGCACCGTACCGACCCTACACGCCACCCGAGCCAATCCTGTGATCTACTGATACTGGCCGATTGCCGTGCGTAAATTGGTGATCTCAAGCACTGGAGCCATGCAGCACATCCTCGTATAGTCCGCCGAGATAGGCTTGCTGAACCTGCTCGTTGCTGGCGATCTCGGCGGGCGTGCCCTCGGCCAGCAGCGCCCCGCCGTGCATCACCATAATTCGGTTGGCCACGCGCATCACCACATCCATGCGGTGCTCGACGAGCAAGATGGTGCGCCCGCTCGTCTGGCGAATACGCTCGATGATCGTCAGCAGCTCGGGCACCTGATTGGAGGCCATGCCGGCGGTCGGCTCATCGAGCAGCAGCAGCTCGGGATCGCCAGCGAGCAGGATCGCCAGCTCAAGCTTGCGCTGATCGCCGTGGGACAGCGAGCGGGCGGGCAGGTCGGCGTGGGCGAGCAGGCCAACCTGGCTGAGCACCGTCTCGGCCTGCTCGATGTAGTGTGGAAAGGCGCGGTAGCTGCGCCAGAAGCGCCATGTGTCGCCGCCGCGCGCCTGCGCCGCCAGCCGCACATTCTCCAGCACCGACAGCTGCGGAAACAGGCTGGTGATCTGAAAGGCGCGCCCAATGCCCAGATGGGCCATGCGCCGCACCGGCGTGCTGGTGATGTTGCGGCCCTTGAACAGCACCCGGCCTGTGTCGGGGCGGATGCGTCCACTGACAATATTGAAGAACGTCGTTTTGCCCGCGCCGTTCGGCCCAATAATTGCGTAGACGCAGTCCGGATCGACGCTGATCGAGATATCGCGCACGGCCTGCAGGCCGCCGAAGGCGCGCGACACATGTTCAGTCTGCAGGATGGGTGTGCTCAAGCTCATGGGTGTGCTCCTACTGCTGCACCAAGATCGGCGGCGCAGTCTGCTCGGCCGTGCGCTCCTGTAGCAGCTCGTAGAAGCGCGCCTCAGGATCGTCGATGTTGACCAGCTTGACCATGTACATCGGCTGAAGCGCCTGATGGTCCTCTTTGCGGAAGGTGTAGGTGCCCTTTGGTCCCGCGAAGCTCATGCCTTCCAGCACGGGGATCAGCTGCTCGGGATCGGTGGAGCCGTTGGTTTTTTCGAGGCCCTGAACGAGGGCGATAGCTGCGGCCATGCCACCGGCGGTGAACAGGTCCGGCGGCGAGCCGTACTCGGCCTTGTGGTGCTCGACGAGCCAGTCGTTGACCTCGTTCTTGGGCAGCGTGTAGTGGTAGGCGATCATGCCGACTGCGCCGACCGCATCGGTGTAGACCAGCGGCAGGGTGGCGTTGTCGCCGAAGCCGGTGGCGAGCGTGAGCTTATCGAGCACGCCCTGCTCCTGCATCTGCTGGAACAAGCGTGGGAAGTTGGCCCCGGCCCAGGTGACGAGCAGCACCTTGGCTCCCTGCTGGTCGGCGGCGTCAAGGATTTTCTGGAGGTACGGCGTGAAGTCGGTGGTGTCGGCGGGGATGAGCACGTCGTCGGCCACGAAGGTGCCGCCGTTGCTCTCGACGATGGTGCGCCACGAGGCCGCCGAGCCTTTGCCAAAGTCGGTGTCGGGGGCCAGCTGCACAAAGTTGGTGCCGACGCTCTCGACCATGTACGGGCCAGCGGTCAGCGCGTCCTGCAGCGTGTTGCGCCCAGTGCGGAAGACATAGCGGTTGAAGTTCGAGCCGGTGACCTGCGGGCCAGCCGCCGGGTCGATCATGGCCACCACTTTGTTCTCCTTGGCGACCTCGATGACGGTCAGCGCCGAGGAGGTGGAGGCGCAGCACTGAAGCAGCTCGACACCATCTTTCTCGATTAGCTCGCGGGCCAGCTGGCGGGCGCGGTCGGGGTTGTTCTCGTCATCGCGGACAAGCACCTCGATCGGGCGGCCGGCGACCTCCATCGTGCCGTTGGTGGCGTACTCTAGGCCCAGCTTGAAGCCGTTGATCTCCTGCGTGCCGTAGATCGACAGCGCCTTGGACTGGTCGGTGATCAGGCCAATCTTGAGCGGCTTGGCGTCGGCAGCTGGCGCGTCGGTTGCTGGCGCGTCGGTGGGCTGAGTATCTGTTGCGCTCGTGGTTTCAGTCGTTGGCTGGGCGTCGGTTGAGCTGGTGTTCGCGGTGGGCTGAGCGGACGTGGCGGGGGTGGCGGTGGACTCTTGTCCGGTGCCGCTGCTGCAGGCGGTCAACACGTTGACCACGATCAACAGCAGCAGCAACGCTGCAATTCGGCGCATCATAGCGGCTGTGCCTCCTTCGAGCTATCTGGTTTTCCCAGCAGCCTACAGGGGCACAGTTACAGTGGAGTTACACGCGCGCTGCTATCCGCACAGCTGGCGATAGAGCGCGCTGATCGCCTCGCTGGGCGGCAGGTCCAGCTCCTGCTGCAGGGTGGCGCTGCAGCGGGCGTAGGTGCGCTCGACCTGCACCAGGTTGCCCTCGGCGTGCCATGCATGCAGCAGAGCCTGATAGGCTGGCTCCCAGCAGGAGTCGGCGCTCAGCGCGGCCTCGGCCCAGCGGCGCGCGGCGGCATAGTCCTGCTGCGCGATCAGCAGCTCGGCGAGGCGCGTGGCCCCGCTGACGTAGCGCATGCGCAGCCGGTCGCGAATGTGGCTGGTCCAGTCGGCATAGAGGCAGTGGGGTAGAAACTCGGCGTAGCGCTGGAGGGCGCTGGTGAGGCGCAGCACGGCGGTGGCCTGGTCGCTGGTGGCCTCGGCGACATCGAGCGCCTGCAGAAACTGGCGATAGTCGATTTGAATGAAGGGCTGGCTGCTGGCCAGGCGGTAGGCGCTGCCCTGGCGCTCGATGTAGGGCGATGGCTGGCGCGCGCTGCGCTGTGGGCTGAGCGCCTGCATCAGCGCATTGAGCGTGACTTTGAAGCGCGCCTCGGCGGCGCTCAGCTCTAGCTCGGGCCAGAAAATATCGCAGATCTGCTCGCGCTGCAGCCAGCCGTCGGCGTGGATCGCCAGCAGCGCCAGCAGCAGCGGAGCCGAGCGCCGACCCCAGGCGCTGATCGGCTGGCCGCCGCAGGTCACGTCGAAGGCCCCCAGCGTTTGCACAACCAGCAGCGGCACATCAAGCTGCACGCTGGTCCAGAGCTGGCGCTGTGGCACAAGGGCAGGGCGAGTGCTCGGCTGCGGCCACAGCGTCGGCGACAGCGGCTGCTCGGGCGCTTGCAGCATTCCTAGCTGGCGCAGCGCATACAGCCGCGCCTCGGTCATTGCCAGCATGCCCTGCGAGATTACCAGGTGCAGCCGCTCGAGCCACCAGATCAGCGCCTCGGGCTGCTCGGCGAAATCTTGTTTGACATAGCCGGTCATCACCTCGCTGGAAAGGTAGGTGACCTGCATGCTATGTGATGGCAGCACGCCCTGCTGGGCGCGCTCGATCGCCACGGTGCGCCAGTAGTCGGCGTAGGACTGCGCGCTGCCAGCGGCGATATCCGCGCCGAGCGAGCACATGGCCTGGTAGAGCGCCTCTTTGACATGATGTTGCGGAAGCTCAGCATAGACTGGGACGTGCGCGGCCTGGATCTGCGTCGCAACGTTCTCAACGAAGTCAGGCAGGCGGTGTCGAAATGCGTCGATTACTTGATGCATAGCCAGCCTCGTGGTGGTGGTTATTGGTTATGGTTTCGTTAAAAGTATTATAGTGTTTCGCTGGGGGCGGTGCAACTTGGCGGCGTGCGCATCAGCGATCCACACGCCGCCCCAGGGTTGCTAGCGCTTGTGCAGCCGCACGCGCAGCGGCTTGAGCGGCCGAATCGTGCCGACAACCTCGAAGGGTATCTCGCGCTCGCCAACGATCTCGACGCGGAAGCGCGCCGCCGCCATCGCAAAGGCGTAGGCCATCTCCTGGAGCGCAAAGTTGTTGCCCAAGCACACGCGCGGCCCAGCGGCAAAGGGGATGTAGGCCGCCTTCGGTCGCTCCGCCGCCGCCTCGGCGCTGAAGCGGTCGGGGTCAAAGCGCTCTGGATCGCTCCAGATGCCCGGATAGCGGTGCACACAGTAGGGCGCGAGCACAATCATCGACTTCGGGGGGATAGGATAGCCGCCGATCTCGTCGGCGTTGATGTTCTGCCGCGCCAGCAGCGCCGTCGGCGGGTAGATGCGCAGCACCTCGTCGATGACCTGGCGCGTGTAGGTCAGCGCAAACAGATCGCTGACCTGCGGGTGGCGGCCGCCGAGCACCTGCTGCGCCTCGTCCGCCAGCCGCTCCTGCACCTCGGGATGCTTGGCCAGCAGATACCAGCCCCAGGTGAGGCTGCGTGCGGTGGTCTCGAAGCCAGCGAAGAACAGCGTCACCACCTCGTCGCGCAGCTGCTTGTCGCTCATAGGCTGGCCGGTCTCCTCGTCGCGCGCCTGCAGCAGCAGCGCCAGCAGCGTGTTCTGGTCGGGGTTGCGGTGGCCATCGGCGATGCGCTCGGCGATAAACGCCTCGATGATCTGCATATCGCTGCGGAACTGGCGGTGCGCGGGCAATGGCAGGGACAGCGGCGGCGCGAGCGGGTTGGCGGTGCGGCCAGGGATGAAGCCAAACACCGACTCGAGCGCATGGCCAACCTCGGTCAGCTCCTCGCCGAGGTCGATGCCAAACATCGCTTGGCCGATAATGCTCATCGTCAAGCGCAGCATCTCGGCGTCCATCACCAGCGGCGTGCCCTGCTCGGCGAAGGCATCCCAGCGCACAAGCATACGGTGGGTCAGATCGACCATCATGGTGGAGAACTGTGTGATCGCCGCTGGTGTGAACGACGGCTGCATCAGCCGCCGCTGGTGCCGCCAGAGATCGCCATCGCTGGTGACGAGGCCCTGGCCCACCAGCAGTCGAAATCCGTCATAGCCGATGCCCTTGATGTAGTTCTTCTGATTTTTCACCAGCACATGGTTCACATACTCTGGGCTGTAGAGCGTGTAGATGTGCATTGGGCCGACCTTGAGGTGCACGATGTCGCCATACGTGCGCCACAGCTCCATCTGCCGCTGCATCGAGCTGCTCGAGCGGGCCTGGAGCAGATTGCCAACGACTGGTAGGCCACTGGGGCCTGGTGGGACGAGCTCCGGCTCAGCCGTGCTGTTTGCTGCCTGATTCACGGGTCTCTCCTTGTATATCATTGTATTCGCCTGCTATGCAGCCTGTAATCGTCGCGCTTGGGCTGTGATGATAGGTCATGCTACTGCATAGACCGAAAAAAACAAATGCATTCTGCCTGCTCCACTACTGTAGCGCCTGCGCCGCTGTAAAAATAACCTGGATGGTCTGCTTAACGCCGAGCTGAAAGCCGCGCTCCCACTCGGCTTGTTGTGGCTCGTCAAGGGTTGATCTTTCTGGGACCGCTGGATTGGGATAGAGCTTTGATCTGAGCAGCTGCGGGTTATCGGCGTAGGCTCTGGCCAATGCGCCATGAACTAAGCTGAGTAGCAGCGACTCTCCAAGCTGCTCGAGCAGCAGTTTCCATAGTTGCAGCACATAGAGTCTGATGCGATCTTCTTGGCGTATGAGCTGTAAGCGGGTTGCTGTGATTAGCGACTGGAGAGCTTGGGCATACTCTTGTTCTAGAATATTGAGCTTTGTAATCATAAGGAAGGGATCAGTACTAATGTGATTATTCTGCTGCTGTAGCTCGATCGTTTTTGTGAGATAGCTGCGTGCTGCTGCAAACTCATGTTTTTCGATATACAAGTTGCCTAGGCCGTAGTACACATCGCCTAGTCCTGTCAGATTGTGCTCCTGTTCGCAAAGCTGTAAGCTCTCCAGATAGTAGTGCTCTGCTTCGGTCAGCCGCTGCTGAAGGTTCGCCATCAAGCCTAAGTTATACAGCTGGCGTGCAACTGCGGCACTGTCCTCAAGTCCTCGATACAGCTCTAAGCTCCGCCGATAAAATATTTCAGCGGACGCGGTATCTTCTTGGAAGAGGGCGCTGACACCTAAAGTATTGAGCACATTGGCCTGTGCTGCGCGCTCGTCGAGCTGCTCAAACAGGGCTAAACTCCGCTTCAGCGCCTGCTGTCCCTGGCTAAAGTATGTTTGCTTGTGTGTGATCGCTAAACAGCCATAGGCATGCCAATAGTGCGCCTGAAGCTCCGTATCAAGGCTGTCAACATCAGCGCGAAAGCGTTCGATCCACTCCCAGCCCTCCATGCTGAAGAGACTGTAGACCCAAAAGCGCCACAGCAGCCCACATAGCTGCACGCCATGCCTAGGCTGCGCACGCTCGTGGCTCCAGCGCAGCACTGCCCGCAGATTATCGTACTCACGCACCAAACGTGTGAACGAGCTGCTGGTATGTTGTGTTTCCTGCTGCGCGAGCGCGTTATAGATCTGCGCATGGCGCTGCTGAAGTAGCGGATGCTCTGCTGTGGTTTCAAGCTTTGTTGTACAGTAGGCGCGGATGGTCTCGAGCATGCCGTAGCGCGAGGCGCTGCTGCTGGCGATGCGCACAACGAGCTGGTAGTCCTGCAGCGTGCGCAGCGCCAGCGTCGTTTCGGCCGGGTGCCAGTCGGCGCACAGCGCCTGTAGCTCGCGCTCCTCCCAGCCACCGTGAAATACGCCTAGCCGGATAAAGAGCTGCTGCGCGCTGGCGTCGAGCAGCTGATAGCTCCAGTCGATGGTCGCCCACAGCGTTTGGTGGCGCGGTTCATTGATGGGCTGCCGCGCCTGGAGCAGCTGAAAACGCTCCTCCAGCTGCTCCAGAATATAGGCCAGCGTGTGCTGGCGCACCTGGGCGGCGGCTAGCTCAATCGCCAGCGGCAAACCATCGAGCTGCTGACAGATGGCCTGCACCAGCGCCAGCTGCTCGTGGTCGCGCTGGAGCGGCACACCCGTGCGCTGGGCGTGCGCTAGAAACAGGGCCACAGCATCAAGCTGCTGGTAGTCGGCGAGGCTCACGTGCTGAGCATCAAGGGCATAGCTGAGGCTGGGGACGGGTACAACACACTCGCCAGCGCAGCCAAGCTGCACGCGGCTGGTGCAGAGCATGGTCAGCGTTGCCGGTGCATCAAGCAGGTGGCCAATGTCTGTGGCCGCAGCGATCACATGCTCCATGTTGTCGAGGATCAGCAGGCTAGGGGTTTCCGCCAGCGCCGCTTGAATTTGGGTGACCAGCTCGGCGGTCGTGGCTGCTGGCGTAAGGCCCAGGCTGCGCGCGATCGTCGGCAGCACCAGCTCGGCGCTGGTGAGTGGTGCCAACTCAACCCACACGACGCGCTGCTGCTGCCGCTGCTCCCAACCGAGCTGCAGCGCTAGGCGCGTCTTGCCCACGCCGCCTGGTCCAAGCATGGTGATCAGATGGATGGCCGGGTCGGCGATCAGGGCGCTGAGCTGCGCTAGCTCGGCGCTGCGCCCAATCAGTTGGCTGGCAGGTTTGGGCAGGTTGAGCGGCGGCGCAGCAGCGGCCATAGGTGCTGGGCTAGGTGCGAGTGGCTGGATGCGCGCCTGGGTGAAGGCGCTGAGCAGGATTTTGCACAAGCTGCTGTAGTGGCGGTGAAAGGTGGTGCGGTGGACATTCAGGCGCTGGGCGTAGTCCGCGCCGCTGGCCTGTGGGTCATCAAGCAGCAGCTCCAAGAGCTTGCGTAGGTGCGGCTTGAGCGGCAGCGCACGCAGCTGGTCCTGCAGCGCGGCCAGTCCGCCGTAGCGTTGGATGCGCTGCTGCCAAACTGGATCGTCGACCATAAGCTCAGGGTGCCGCAGCAGTTGATCAACCAGCTCGATGGTCCAGTCGCTCGTCATAGATGCTCTTTTCCTCAGAAACTGTACGTAGGTGGATGCTGAAACCGCGACTCCCCCGAAGCTCTTCTGCCGCTTTCAGCATACCATAGCCGCGCCTACCGAGGTAGCCTACAGCTGGCGCGCACTGCTGCACACTGCTGCAAGGGCAGGCTGGCTTTCTTTTGGTACGAAACGTGCGACAAAACGTTGGCAGTAATGCTAAAACCATAAGGAGGCTATATGACGGAACAAAAACTCGCCACGCTGCTTGATCGGCTGGCCGCATTCGAGCCAACCTCGCTGCCAGTGATCAGCCTCTATCTCAACGCTCAGGCCAATCAGGTTGGCCGCGATCAGTACGAGCCGTTTGTGCGCAAGGAGCTGACCGACCGCCTGCGCACCTTCGAGCCGCACACGCCCGCGCACGCCAGCTTCGAGCGCGACCGCGAGCGCATCTTCGCCTACCTCGGCCAGATCGATCCCTCCGCCAACGGCGTCGCGATCTTCGCCTGCGCCGGCTGCGACGACTTCTGGGCGACTATCCAGCTCGATGCGCCCATCGATGCCAATCAGATCTTCGTCTACAACCAGCCGCACCTCTACCCGCTGGCCCAGATCTACGATCAGTACCCGCGCTATGCCGCGCTGCTGGTTGACTCGCGCTCGGCGCGCTTGTTTGTCTTCAGCGGCATGCAAACGGTCGATACCGCCGAGGTGGAAGGCCTGCACACCAGCCGCTCCGATAACGGCGGCTGGTCCCAGGCCCGCTTCCAGCGCCACATCGACGATATTCGCCTCGACCATATCAAGGAGTCGATCAATCGGCTCAATCAGGTTGTCTGCGCCGAAAATATCGACAAGATCATCCTCTCCGGTGATCCGGTCACTATGCCCACCCTGCGCGAGCACCTGCCCGAAAGTCTGGCCGCCAAGGTCATCGATGTGCTCAGCCTCGATCAGAACACCCCCGAGCACCAGGTGCTCCAGCGCACGCTCGAGTCCCTGCGCGAGCACGATGCGCACACTGATCAGGAGCAGGTTGAGCGGCTGTTCAACGCCTACCGCGCCGGCGGCGGTGGCCTCGGCGTTGTCGGCGTGGCCGATACGCTGGCCGCGCTCAACAACGGCCAGGTCGATACCCTGATCATCAGCGCTGTCGCGCAGTCGATCAACGCCGATAACAAAAAGCTCGCCAAGACGATCGAGAACTACCAGGCCGCCGCCGATACTGCGCCCGGTGTCGCCGACGACCGCCTGGAGATTACCGACGAGCTTGTCACCAAGGCCCGCCAGACCGGAGCCGCGATCACGTTCATCGAGGACGCCGATCTGCTCGAAAATGTCGGCGGCGTCGGTGCCATCCTGCGCTGGCGCACCCAGTCCTAGCCCGTCGACTACGCCACACCTGGCGCAGACTGCCCCGCCGAGCCAAAGGCGGTCTCCGCCCATGGCGCGGGGTCGCGCACAAAGCCCAAGCCGTGGCGCAGCCACCGGGGCGCGGGTCACCCCCGCATAACCAACGGCGGTAGCCACCGAGACGCGGGGCCTCCCCGCCAAACGAAGGCCGTGGCGCAGCCACCGGGGCGCGGGTCACCCCCGCACAACCAACGGCGGTCGCCACCGAGACGCGGGGCCTCCCCGCCAAACGAAGGCCGTGGCGCAGCCACCGGGGCGCGGGGTGCCCCCGCATAACCAACGGCGGTCGCCACCGAGACGCGGGGCCTCCCCGCCAAACGAAGGCCGTGGCGCAGCCACCGAGGCGCGGGTCACCCCCGCATAACTTATTTGTCATCTAGCCACAGTCAGGAGATCCATCCATGAGTAAGAAAAACAACGTCCACCCTGATCACTACAAGACCGCTGGCCGCACCCGCCCTGGCGACGACATCCTGCAGGACCGCTACAAACACCAGCTGACGCAGACGCCGCCGCATCTCAACCGCGATCAGCCCGTCGGCTCGTTCGAGGACGAGCTGGAGCGCGACACCAGCGGCGAGCCGGAGGACGGCGCGCAGTCCAAGAAATAGCCCACGCTGTGTTTGTCGCACGTGGGCTGTAGGCCGGGCCACTGCGGCCCTGCGCCTGTGAGCGGGCGAGCCAGCACCAGAGCAGGCGCTGGCTCGCCCGCTGTCGTTAACCTACACGGTGATCTTTTCATAAACAAACGCCCGCAGCCCTAGCGCATGCAGGCGTTTGTTTTTTAGAAAAAGAATCGTCGCTGCTGTGTTGCTACGGCTCAGCCGTCAGGGCCAGGCCCTGCACGGGCGCGGCTTTTTTGCGATTGCCCAGCGCTGGATGCTGGGTGACACAGCCGCTGGCACCTTTGCGCCGCGCCTGCCCATCGAGTACAATAGCGCTACTCCCACGCGCAACGGCGCTCGTGGGTTTTTAGACTCACAGGAGGTTGCAGTGCTTATCGACCTAATCGGTGTGCCGCTTGATCTTGGCGCTGGACGCCGTGGTGTGGATATGGGGCCAAGTGCGATGCGCTACGCCGGCCTCTGTCGCCAGCTGGCGGCGCTTGGTCATACCGTCAACGACCTGGGCAATGTGGAGGTGCCCATCGCCGAGGTGGGCGCGGTCGGCGACCCGCAGCTGCGCTACTTGGAGCCGATCCAGGTGGCGCTTGTGCAGCTCGCCCGGCTTGTCGATGTATCGCTCCAAAACAAACACGTGCCGGTGGTGCTCGGCGGCGATCACAGCATCGCGCTCGGCTCGATCAGCGGCGCGGCCAGCCGACGCGACATCGGCGTGATCTGGATCGATGCCCACGGCGACTTCAACACGCCGCAGACCTCGCCATCCGGCAATATCCACGGCATGCCCCTCGCTGCGCTGTGCGGCTACGGCGATGAGCGGCTGATCTCGCTGCAGGGCCAGCGCCTGCCGGACTCGATGGTCGATCCGCGTAAGGTGGCCTTGGTCGCTGTGCGCGAGCTTGATCCTGGCGAGCGTCGCCTGCTGGCTGAGGCCGGCGTCCACGTCTTCGCCACCGAGTACATCGACCGCCACGGTATGTATGAGACGATGTGCCGCGCGATCGAGGTGGCCGGGGCGGCCCACGACGGCATCTACGCTAGCTTTGATCTGGATGTGTTCGATCCCGCCGTTGCGCCTGGCGTTGGCACCCCTGTGCCCGGCGGCCTTACCTACCGCGAGGGCCACCTCGCCGTTGAGATGATCGCCGAGTGCGGCGAGCTGATCGGCATGGACCTTGTCGAGGTCAATCCCATCCTCGATGAGCGCAATATCACCGGCACCCTCGCCGTCGAGATCGCCCTGTCGGCGCTTGGCAAGCGCGTCTGGGATCGCTCGGAGCTGGCCTGCACGCCTGGCTCATAGCACGTGGCATAGCTTGTGCTATAGCTGCTTGGAGGAGGCACAACTGCCTCCTCTTTGTAGTTTGAGGTCTGTATGACGAGCGATACACTTGAGCGTACCACACCGTCCGCTGATCTGCCCGCTGGTGTCTGGCTTGGTGCCCAGGACCACGGCGCTGGCCGGGTTAGCTTTGCGCTCTATGCTCCCTGGAAAAAACATGTCGCTGTAGTTGGCTCCTTCAACGCTTGGGACGCCGCCGCCGATCCGCTCCAGGTCTCCGATCAGGGCATTTGGTGGATCGAGAAGCAGCTGCCCGCTGGCTCCTACGAGTATCAGTTTGTCATCGATGGCGCAACATTCATCGCCGATCCCTACAGCCGCGCCATTCGCTGGATCGAGGGCAGCGAGCAGCCGCACTCGCTGCTCACCGTCGGGGCTGCGCCCTACCAGTGGGGCGATGACGGCTTTCATATGCGCCCGCTCAACGAGCAGGTGATTTACGAGACCCACGTTGGCGACTTTAGCCCTGCGGGCACCTTTCAAGGCATGATCGAGCGCCTGCCCTACCTGCGCGACCTTGGCGTGACGTCGCTGGAGCTGATGCCCATCTTTGAGTATCCTGGCTCCCACTCCTGGGGCTACAATCCGGCCTTCTTCTTCTGCCCCGAGTCGTCCTACGGCTCGCTCGACGATCTGCGCGCGCTGATCGATCAGGCCCATCAGCACGGCATCGGCATCATCCTCGATGTGGTCTTCAACCACGTCGATGCGTCATCGCCGATCTCCTACCTCTATCCCTATGATCAGAATCCGTTTTTCAGCAGCGATGGCAACCCGTGGGGCTTTCCCGACCTCAACCACTGGAACGACGCCTGCAAGCAGCTGCTTGCCGATGTGCAGACCTTCTGGCTGGTCGATATGCACATCGATGGCCTGCGCTATGACTACGCGCCTGGCATCGGCTTCGACGGCGAAAACGGCATCTCGTTTTTGACATGGCAGGCGCGCCAGGTCAAGCCCCACGCCTATCTGATCGTCGAAAATACCGACGACTACACCACCATGGTTGAGCAGACCGAGGCCGACGCCTCATGGCACGTCTCGTTCAAGTACCAGCTGATCGCCGATCTCAGCGAGCAGGAGTTCTCTGACCGTCAGTACGGCGATGTCGAGGCGACCATGCGCGAGCTGGACTTCCGCAGCGCTGGCTATAGCGATAACGCGCAGGCGATCAACTTCCTCGAGTCCCACGATGAGCAGCGCGTGATCTACGAGGTCACCTGCAATCCCAACATCCACCCCGACACGGCGCACCTCAAGTCGAAGCTCGGCGCAATTGCGCTGTTCACCGCCGCTGGCGTGCCCATGCTCTACCACGGCCAGGAGTTTGGCATGTGGACCGAGCGCACCATCGACTCAAATCGGCTCCAGTGGCAGCTGCTGGAGCAGCAGGATGGCCAGGATTTACACGCCTTCTATCGCGGGATGATCCAGCTGCGCACCGCGTGCTCGGCGCTCGTTGGCAACAATATTACGCCGCTGGTCCTCGATGGCGAGCGCAAGCTCATGGCCTACCAGCGCTGGAGCGATGATGAGAGCTGTTTTGTGGTCACGGTGCTCAACTTCGGCATCGAGACAACCTATGTCGATGTGCCCTTCCCGCGCGCTGGCACTTGGCACGAGTGGGTCTACAACTACGACGCCGACTACGCCGCCGGGCCGCAGTCGGTCGAGGTGCCTGGCTCCGGCGGCAAGGTCTTTGTGCTGCGCCCCTAGCGCCACAGCGCACATACAATAAAGCTAGCCCGACGCGCTCCCACAGCACGTCGGGCTAGCAGTACTTGAGGAGGAAAAAATAGCGCTGCCGGGAGCGCGTGAGCAGGAATCCCACGCGCCCCCTCAAACCTTCTCGCTCGATGGAACCTCTTCAGGCGCGGAGCGCCACGGGGCGTGGGGCGCGCCCATAAACCTGCTGCTTGCGCTCCCACGGTGCGGCGCGGAGCGCCACGGGGCGCGGCCACAAACCTGCTGCTTGCGCTCCCACGGTGCGGCGCGAAGCGCCACGGGGCGTGGGGCGCACCCCACAAACGTGCCTGCTTGCGCTCCCACGGTGCGGCGCGGAGCGCCACGGGGCGTGGGGCGCGCCCCACATACCTTACTGCTCGATATCCCACGTTGCGATGTTATAGAAGTCCTGCTGGCTGGTTGGGTCGATCTTCAGCCCTGTCACGCCGGTGCGCGCAGCGCCGACGGTCACGCGCTGGTACAGCGGCAGCGTCGGCAGGTCGGCGTTGATGATCTGCTGCGCCTTGATGACCAGCGGGATGCGCTCGGTGCGGTTGGTGCTGGCGTTGGCGGCCAGCGCCACCTCGTCGAACTCCGCCGAGCAGTAGCCGGGGTTGTTCTGCCCATCGTAGTTGTTGTCCGCCGATGGGATCTGATTGCACAGGTACAGGCTCATGTTCGGGTCGGGGCTGCTGGTGAAGCCGTACATTGCCAGATCGAAGGTGCGACCAGTGAGGATGCCGTCAGCGCCGTTCTTGAACAGCACAGCGGTGCCAGGCACGAAGTTCAGCTGGAGATCAATGCCGACCTGCTTAAGGTTTTCTTGAATGATCTGTGCCACGGACTGGCGTGTCTCGTTGTTCTCGGTGGTGTAGAACTGGATCTGGAACTTGCGGCCGTCCTTCTCGCGAATGCCGTCCGCTCCCACCGCCCAGCCGGCCTCGTCGAGCAGCTGCTTGGCTTTGTCTGGGTCATAGTCGTAGGTGTTCAGCCCCGCGCCGTTCGGCGGGTAGGCCCAGTGGTCGGCGGGCAGGATGCTGTTCATCACCGTGGTCTTGCCAAATAGGATCTGATCGATCAGCGCTTGGCGATCAATGCCGTAGGCCACCGCTTGGCGCACGCGCACATCGTCAAAGAAGGAGGGCTGGTCATCGCCGCGCTGCACGCCAAAGTCCATGTGCTCCCAGCTCGTGCGCGGCACATACTGGGCCTTGAGGATGCCCTGCGCCTCTAGGTCGTCGAGGGCTGGAGCCTGCGCCAGCGTCAGGCCGATTGAGCCGACCACGTCGATCTCATTGCCCTCTAGCTGCTGCATAATCTGATCTTCGCTGGTCAGATACTTGAACACCACGTTGCCGATCTTCGGCAGGCCCTCGTCGGCGCGCCAGTAGTACGGGTTGGCGACCAGGGTGGTGCTCTCCTGCGGCACGTTCTCGACGATCTTGTAGGGGCCGTAGGCCAGCGGCTTGTTGGCGTAGTCGCTGCTGCCGATCTCGGCCGGGTCCATGCTCTCCAGCACGTGCTTCGGCTCGGGGCCGTAGTAGTTTAGGAAGTAGGTGGCGTCGGTGTAGCCTGGCGCAGCGTACCACACCAGCGTCAGCGGGTCGGGAGCCTCGAACTTCGCGGTGCGATCAAGCACAAAGCGGGTGGTGATCTGAATGCCAGGGTTTTTGTACAGTTCGTAGGCGAACACGAAGTCGTCGGCGGTGAGCGGCGTGCCATCCTCCCACATCAGGTCGTCGCGCAGCTTCCATGTCACCTGCACCTGCTCTAGCTCGATGGGCGCGCTGAGCGTGCTGGTGTCGGTGATCAGCTCGTTGTCGATGACGATGCTGCCGGGGTAGGTGTTATCGACGGTTACGACCTCGGTCACGGCGTCGCCGTTGGCGAAGTCGGGCACGTTCTCGAAGCACACCGGCTGGTACTCATAGCTGAGTGTGGTGATGCAGACTGGCTGGATGGCCTCGATCACCTGCGTGGTGGCGCTCGACTGCGACTCAATCGCGAAGAGTGTGTCGGGGAACTGGTTCATGCCCACGATCACGATCTTATCGCTGGCCGTGCTGCTTGGCGGCGGCTCCTCGGTTGGCGCGGCCGTTGGCTCGGCTGGCGCGGCGGTATCGGTGGGGGCATCTGCTACTGCTTCCGTCGGGGCGGCTGTTGGCTCGGTGTTGGCGCTGGCCTCGGTCGGCGGCGCGGCGGTGTTGGTGGCTGGCGTGCTGCCGCCACATGCCGCCAGCAGCGGCACGATGAGCACGAGGATGAGCACCAGGCCCATCCATGAGCGGTGTGATCGCATAGCGACCTCCTTGGGAAAAAAGAGAATCTATTGACATAAGCGTAGGGCTTATGTGCACACTGCGTCCTCCCGCACCCAGGCGGGCAACGCGAGCTGCCAAAAGAAAGCGCTAGGAAACGCTGCGGTAGTCTAGGCTGCTATGGTGCTGTGGTGCATGCCTGTGGGGGATGGCATGCGACGGGGTGTCTAGCGTGGCTCATGGTGTTGGGGCTGCGGAGTGGTTTTTGCACCAAGCAGCGAAAGTACAGTACAATAGAAGACGCTAGATTGTTAAAGAGCGATCTAGGTTGCGCGCGGCCGCCAGTGTTTGCAAGACGAGGGCGACCGCGCGTTGTGTTGCTTGCTTATACATACCGATAAGCCCGCCTAAAAGTTCATTTCCCCTGCCGTCAGATTTTTAGCAGCGCTTTTGAAAACGATTTCATTAACTCCTCGCCGCCCACTTGCCGCCACCCGTACTAGTACTGTTGCCATCACGCTTGAAAATGCCGCTACATGCTGCTTGATCTTTTGCTGAACTTCTATTAATATTGTAAGCGCTTTCAATATTCTGTAAACGCTTACATATCGACCATGACTGTCGTCAGGAACACCGTAGGAGTTCCCCGCCCCACGCAAAGGAGAATGCACGATGCTGTCCTCACGCTTTGCCCGCGTCGGCCTGCTGCTCATCTGCGCCCTACTGCTCATCAACACCAGCTGGCTGCTGCGACCGCCCCCGGCCGCCGCCAACCAGTTCGCCGCTCCCTCTGACCTGCCGCTCCTCAATGACTTCGAGGCCGGGCTGCCCACCGGCTGGTTCCAGTACAACGGCAACGGTGCCGGCATCACGCCTGCGCTCCAGGTCGTCGATGCCCAGGCCGCGCTGGCTCTGCCTGGCCAGCTTGGCGCGAACACGGTGCTGTCGGCGACGTTCGACCTGCCGTCTGGCTCCTACGCTGGCTTTGGCGATCTGTATAGCCAGCCGCAGGATTGGAGCGCCTTCAGCGGCCTCAGCTTCTGGTTCTATGGCCACGCCTCGGGCAACGCCTATGAGGTCGAGGTCTTCGACAACCGCCTCAACGGCGACAGCGGAGCCTACGAGCGCTTTGATTATCGCTTCGTCGACGATACCAGCGGCTGGCAGCAGCTCGTCATCCCCTTTGTGCTCTTTGGCCGCTCGGCCTACCAGGACGCCGGCGCGCCCGACGATGGCTTCAACGGCGACGCGATGTGGGGCTGGCTGATCGATCTGGCTCCTGCCAACGGCTCCGGCGCAGGCGCGCTGGCCATCGACAATCTGGCGCTCGTCAATCCCACGCCCTTTGCCGACTTCGAGCCAGCTGTGCCCGCTGGCTGGTTCCAGTACAACGGCGGCGCGTCCTCGGTCACCGTCCAGACGCCGACGATCTCGCCCACCGATCCCCTGGCGCTGCCTGGCCAGATCAGCGCTACCACCGTGCTCTCGGCCGCCTTCAATGTTGGCGACTACGCCGGCTTTGGCAATGCCTACGACGCCCTGCAGGACTGGAGCACGTCCGAGGGCATCGGCTTCTGGTTCTTCGGCCAGAACACCGGCAAGGTCTATCGCGTCGAGCTACAAGACACCCCCGATGTGAGCACCGAGCCGGAGCGCTGGAACACCAGCTTCAGCGATAGCTTCAGCGGCTGGCGCTATGTCGCGCTGCCCTTCGCCACCTTCCAGTTCCGCCAGGACTACCAGCCCGGCCCCAACGATCACCAGCTGACCCTCGATCAGATGAAAGCCTGGCTCTTTGACCTGACGCTGGCGACCGGCCCTGGCGCGCTGCTCATCGACGATGTGAGCCTCTATGGTGTGCGTCAGGCCGCGCCGGTTGTGCGCGCAGGCTTCACCCAGAGCGACTACAGCGCCCCCGAGGGCACGCTCGCCACGCTGACGGTCAGTCTCAACATCACCTCGACACTGCCCGTTACACTCACCTATGCCACTGCCGAGGCCAAGGCCGAGCCATACCGCGACTATGTGCCAGTCAGCGGCACGCTGGTCATCGCGCCTGGCACGCTCTCCAGCACCATCGCCGTCCAGCTGCTCGACGATACGAAGTTCGCGCCGGAGCAGCGCCGCATCGTTGTCAACCTGACCGACCCACAGGGCGCGGTGCCTGGCTCGTTTATGCGCGCCCTCTTGGCTATCGACGACGATGAGTCCCCCGATCCGCTGCTCATCGACGACTTTACCGGCTTCCATCCCCTCAGCGCCAGCGCTGGCCTGAGCCTCACCACCACCGAGCTAGCCGCTGCCTCACCTATGGCGCTGCCCGGCCAAGGCGACTACGAGCACGTGCTCAGCATTGACTACGCCCAGCCGTCCGGTCCGGCCACACGCCGCTTCGCCCAGGCCCAGGACTGGAGCGCTGCCGCTGGCCTGAGCTTCTGGTACTACGGCTCCAACAGCGGCCAGCAGGTCACGCTCGATCTGCACAGCACCATGGCCGCCACTACCGCCGCGCTCACGCCGACCGAGTGGGTGCCCGTCTGGTCCGATGAGTTCAACGCTCCCGCAGGCACGCCGCCCAACCCCAACACCTGGGGCTTTGACCGTGGCGACGGCCTGCTTGAGTACATCCCTGGCTGGGGCAACAGCGAGCTAGAGTACTACACTAGCGACCCAGCCAACGTGGCGACCGACGGTCAGGGCAACCTGGTGATCCGCGCCCGTGCCACTGCTCCAGACACCGACTTGGTCTGCTGGTACGGCCCCTGCGCGGTCACATCCGCCCGCCTGCTGAGCAAGAACCGCTTCAATATCGAGTATGGCAAGCTGGAGGCGCGCGTCAAGGTGCCCGCTGGCGGCGCAGGTGGAGCCAACGCGCCTGGGCTGTGGCCGGCCTTCTGGATGCTCGGCTCCAATATTGGCACAACGCCCTGGCCGCAGAGCGGCGAGATCGACATCATGGAGAACGTTTCGCGCCAGCCCAACCTGGTCTATGGCACCATCCACGGGCCAGGCTACTCTGGGGCCGCTGGCTTTGGTAACGCCTTCGATGTTGGCGCGCCGGTGGCCGACGCCTATCACACGTTTAGCATCGAGTGGCAGCCGAATCTGATTCGCTGGTACTTTGATGGCGCGCTCTTCCACAGCGCCACGCCCGCCGATGTCGCGCCCAACGAGTGGGTCTACAATCACGATTTCTTTATGCTGCTGAATTTGGCCGCTGGCGGCAACTTTGGCGGCGCGCTTGGCCCCGACACCACCTTCCCACAGGAGATGCTTGTCGACTATGTGCGGCTCTATCAGGCCCCCGACACCGCCGAGCGCTTTAGCGCTAGCTTCAGCGATGACTTCAGCGGCTGGCGCAAAATCACGCTGCCCTTCAGCCAGTTCACCCGCGCCGACCAGCAGCCCGTCGGTGCGCCCAACGCTGGCCTCGATCTGACGCAGGTCTGGGGCTACGATCTCCAGTGGCCCGCCGCCAGCAGCGGCTCGACCGCCATCGACCAGGTGCGCCTTGTCGCAACCATCAGCCAGTTCTCGGTCTACCTGCCGCAGTTGATGCGCTAGCTGGCGGCGTGTGCTGCTGTTTTTTGAAAAAGAATCGCCTGTGGTTAAGTGCTGCGGCTGCGGCGGCACGCACCAGCGCTGGTGCCGTCTCGCTCGCTCACCGGCGGCAGTGCGGGCTGGCGTTGGCGTGGGCCTAGCGCGGCTGCGGCGCACTTGGCGCGGCTCGTTCTGCAAAATGCCCATATGTGCATAGCTTAACCTGGCAATTGGAGTACAATACACACAAGAATTTAGCGGGGTCGCCGTCTCAGTATGCGGCGGCCTCGTTGCTTTTGCCAGGTAAGGAGCACACCCGTCAATGCAGAGTGCATCGTCAAAGTCCACCACCGCTGCCAACGAGTCGGCGGCGTTCGCCGGAATCGGTCTAGGGTTGCTGGCGCACTTCATCTGGGGCACATACCCTGTCATCACCAAGCGGCTGCTGCTTGATGTTCCGCCGCTGCTGCTGCTGGGCGTCGGCTACGCGCTGGCGCTGCTGATCGGCATGCTGCTGTGGCCGCGCGCCTTTCACTCACGGCCATGGCATCAGCGCAGCTGGTGGCTGCTGCTGATCGTCGTGATGGCGCGGGCGGCGACGAACATTCTTGCTGTGCGCTTCACCCTCGCGATCTACGCGCAGCTGATCTATCTCTCGACGCCGTTTGCGGTGGCGCTGCTGGGCAAGGCGCTGTTCAGCGAGGATGTGCCGCCGCGCACCTATCCAGCGCTGCTTATCTGCACCCTTGGCTCCCTGCTGATGCTTGGTGGCGGCAACAGCAGCACGCTGCGCTGGACCCATAACGACTGGGTCGGCGTGTCGCTCGCCGCTGTCTCGACGATCTGCCTCGCGCTGTACATGCTGCTCACCCGCTTTCGCCAGAAGAGCGATGGCGAGGCCAGCCAGCATGTGTTTGTGCATCAGGCGGCGGCGCTGGCCGTGTTCGGCGCAGCTGGGGCCTTGGTTGGCGGCGAGCACATGCCTGCGCTCGGTCAGCTCTCGCTTAGCACCTGGGGCCTGTTTGCCGTTTTTGTTGGCGTCAACCTGCTTGGCGGCAATCTTGTGCAGATCGCTGCGCTGGCGCGCATTCCCACCGCTCGCTTCTCCTCGCTCATCGGCATTCGCCTTGTGGCCGCGCTGCTGCTTGGTGCGCTGCTGCTTGGCGAAGAGCTGCACTCCTGGGCGCAGATCGTTGGCGCAGCCCTGGTGCTCGGCGGCGTGACCTGGTATGTCTCGCGCCGCCCTAAGCCGAGTGTGGCGCAGTCGGCCTGAGCCTGTGGTACAATAAAGACTGCTTAAATTTCTACGCATAACTATGGCTCGAAACACTCGCAATATTCCACAAAAAACACTCGCGCCCGCCGATCGTGCCGTGTTCGATCAGTTGATCGACTACATTGCGCCCAAAGTTGGTGTTCATGTCAACAAACAGCCGTACCCGTTTATTCTGGATACGCGCATTCTGCTCGACCTGACGCGCTTTCCTGTTGCCCGCCCGCAGCGCTCCTCCGCTGCCTGGGGTGGCTATTTCACCTACTCGCCAACCTACGCCGCGCTCTCGCCAGAGCAGCGCTGGAACTACGTCGCCTGGCTGGCTGGCGAGGAGGCGCTGGGCATCCAGCTCTTTCGGATCATGCGCCTGCACGCGCTGTGCAGCGAGCTTGGCGGCACACGCCGCGACGAGGCCGTCGTCGCCCTGCGCGATCTCTACGAGCGCAGCCAGAACGACACGGTGGCCCAGGCGGCCATCGGCAACATCCTGACGCTGGCCTACGCCGCGACCAGTCAGCCCAAGCTCGATGAGTGGCTGACTGTGTTTGAGCCAACCGCCGCCCTGGCCCTCGATCTCCAGGCCCGCTGCTATGCGCTCTCCTCACGCGAGGCCCCTGGCAAGCTGCTGCTGGAGCTAGCCACGCGCTGCAATTTTAAGCTTGGCCGCGGCCTCAGCAGCCGCCGCGAACAGATCGAAACCACCATGGTCGAGATCGCCGCCCGCTGGAGCGCGCAAAGCCACGCGACGGTTATCAGCACCTTCGCCGAGCACACGCCGGTGGTTCCCGGCATGCACGGCTACTCCGACACGCTGGTGATGTGGACGGCGCGCACCTTGGGCATCCCCCAAGGTTCGTTTGTCTATGAGCGCTCGGCGGAGGCCGATCTGCTGCGTGGCCTCGCCGCTGCCGCCCAAGAGCAAGTTCGCTCGCAGCGCAAAGGCGCGCAGCCCCTCGACGGCCTGGAGCTGCTCAACGGCATCCTCAACGGCGATGGCAATGTGGTGCAGTTCGATCTCTCTGGCTCCGCGCCCTACGAGATGAAGCCCGCCGAGCAGCGCGCCCTCCAGTCCAAGCTGCGCGAGATCGCCGATCTGCCTGGCATCACCATTGTCAAGGAGGAGTGGGAGGCCTACGCGCCCTGGGGCGGCCGTGATCTGCCGGCCCCGGACGCGGCGATCATCCGCGAGCTGCCGATCAAGACGCCCTCCTCGCCCCAGCCCTGGAATGTGCCCTCGCCGCCAACCTATGCCGGCTCTGCCTACCGCGCGCTGACGCCGGAGCAGCGCTGGTGGTACCTGGACTGGCTCGCTGGCGTCGATGTCGAGCCGCTGCCAATCTTTCAGGCCGTGCGCTTCAAGGGCCTTGAGGCCGCATTCTATGCGCTCTCCGCCGCCGAGCGGCGCAAACAGGTGGCCCTGTGGCGGCACGATGCGGCCGATGACGCCAACCTCGTCTACCTGATCGAGGCGCTGTTCAAAAGCTCCACCGACGAGGCGCTCGGTCGCGCAGCGCTCGATATCCTGATGCCGCTCTACGCCGAGCATGGCGAGTCCGAGCGCGCCACCGCGGCCTTTGATCGTATCCCGCTCAGCATCGATCAGGGTCCACGGATGCTCGGCCTGCTCTGGGAGGCCGGCGGCCAGCTGCTTGGCCGCGGCCTGCTGAATGTGGCCCGCTCTGGCGGCTTCAACCATACGCCGCTCACCCGCGAGTGCTTCGACCAGATCGCCGAGCGCGCTGAGCAGCTGCTGGCCGAGTGGGAGGAGCAGAACGGGCCGCTGTTCGATCTGCCGCCTGCCGCTGTGGGCTTTGGCCGCGTGCGCCGACGGCGTCTGAGCGGCGTGCAGGTGGCCGCTGATATCGCCCGCACCGCCCAGGAGCAGATCAAGCTCGAGCGCCGCAGCGCCCCGCGCAGCGCCCGCATGTCCGCCGATGAGCTGGCCGCCGAGCGCGCCGAGCTGGCCGAGCTGCCGCTCAACGCTGGCGATGGCCCCGCCGAGGCGATCTACCAGCAGCTCGGCGATGATCCGGCGCTTGTTCCTGTCTACCTTGCCCATGGCGTAACTGCGCTCGAACAAGGCTCTGTGCCGGTGGCTGTCGCCTTCTTGCGCCGCGCCCACGAGCTCGATCCCCATAGCCCAGCCAGACAGCTGCTGCCCTTGGCGCGTCAGCGCCTCGCCGAGTGGCAGCAACAGCAGGAGGTACGTTGATGGATGAGATGCGGCGTTCTGCGTATCTCGCGGCCCTAGACGAGCACGGCTCCGGCGTGGTGGCGCTGAGCGATTTGGTGATGGCTCTGGATGATCTGCCCCCAACAACGGTGCGCGCCGATCTGCAGGCGCTCGGCTTCGATCACCTCGATCAGATCGATCGCTCCGCTCTGCGTAGCGCGCTGGAGGCGTTTGAGACAGCCAAGGCTGCGCCCAAGCCGGTCATCGTCATCGGCCCGCCGCCAGTCATCGATGCGCAGTCCCCGATCCTGCCAACGCTGCGCTACCGCCCACCCTCCGATGGCGAGCGCACCCGCTTGCTTAGCGGCTATGTCACCCCCGCCGACCGCTGGGCCGTGCGCGAGCAGGCCGAGCACTACACGCTCAAGGGCGGCTTCGATCAACTGCTGGCTCTGGAGTACGCCACGATCGATGCCAAGGAGTATCAGCTGCGCGCTGTGCGCCGCGTGCTCGCCGAGATGCACGGCAACGCCATCTTGGCCGATGAGGTCGGCTTGGGCAAGACCATCGAGGTCGGCCTGATCATCAAGGAGTACCACCTGCGCGAGATGATCCGCTCGTGCTTGATTCTCACACCTGCGCCGCTGGTCGATCAGTGGCTCGAGGAGATGCAGGATAAGTTTGGTATGCAGTTTCATCGCCTCGGCGATGCCCAAGATATCGGTCCCTTTCAGCTGATCGTCGGCTCGATTGATCGCGCCAAAGCCTCGTATCGTAAGGCCCTCCAGGAGCGCACCTGGGATATGGTCGTCGTTGATGAGTGCCACATTTTGAAAAATCACCGCACTGGGCGCTTCAAGTTTGTATTCAATCTGAGCCGCAAGCACTGTCTGCTGCTCTCGGCCACGCCAGTGCAGAATGAGCTGCGCGAGCTGTACAACCTCATCACCGTCGCCCGGCCTGGCCACCTCAAAGGCCCGCGCCAGTTCCAGAAGCTCTTTATGGAGGATCGCCGCCACGCCCGCAACGTGGAGCACCTGCGCGCCTTGCTCAACGAGGTGATGATCCGCAATCGGCGCTCCAATACGCTCACCGAGCTGCCGCCGCGCCGCATCACCCACTATGCCATCCCGCTTACCGATGAGGAGCATCACTTCCACGACGCTGTCGTGCGCTTCTGTAAGCGCATCTATGCCCGCTATGTCGAGGGTGATATTGTGCTCGAAGGCGTCGACACGCGCGCGGCCGTGCCGAAGCTGGTGCTGGTGCTGATGATCTTGCTCAAGGAGATGACCTCTAGCCCCCAGGCTGTGCGCCAAACCTTGCAAGGGGCGATGTCTGGCCGCATGGGCGAGCTGGCCGCCGCTGATCGCACCGAGCTGGCTAACTTGCTCGACCAGGCCTCCGCAATGAGCCTGATCTCGAAGGCGCGCAAGCTGCTGCACCTGATCACCGCCGACGATAGCAAGATCATCGTCTACACCGAGTTTATCGCCACGCTGGAGTACCTGCGCAATTTTTTAACCGATCACGGTATCTCCTCGGTGCTCTTCCACGGCGGTCTCACTGGCATTCAGAAACGCCTGGCTGTCGAGCGCTTCCGCGACGGCGATGCCCAGGTCTTGCTCTCCACCGAAAGCGGCGGCCAGGGCTTAAACCTCCAGTTCTGCCACCGTCTCGTCAACTATGACCTGCCCTGGAACCCGATGCGCATCGAGCAGCGCATTGGCCGCATCCATCGCTATGGCCAGGAGCGCCCGGTCGAGATCAGCACGCTGGTGCTGAGCGGCACCATCGAGGAGTATATCCTGCATGTGCTGACCGGTAAGATCGATATGTTCCAAACCGTGATCGGCGAGATCGATGCAATGCTGACCTTCATGCACGAGCAGCAGAGCCTCGACGTGCGCATCACCGAGATCATCCTCAGCGCTAGCTCGTTTAGCGATATCCGCCGCCAGATGGAGACGCTCGGCAATGAGCTGCGCAAGGCCAACGAGGAGCTTACCTCCGCCGAGAAGGCCAGCGCCGCCCTGCTCGACAGCGTCTTCAGCTAGCCTCTGACGCAGATCTCGCTGCCACCAGCAATGAACTTTAGGCCCTGCTGCGGTGTATAGTCACCGAGCAGGGCCTGTCCTTTTGGGGTGTGACTGCTGTGCCCTGCTCGCTCTCCTCTTCGTTGTCAACAGCTAGAACAGGGAGAACAGAATGCTGCGATTGCTGATGCGGCGCGTGCTGCTGTTGCTGCTGCTGGTGCCGCTGCTCAATGCGGCAGGCTATGTCTATGCCATGCGCGCCCAGCCGCTTGTGTATGATTCGTTCGGTAAGGTAGTCCACTTTCAAGATGGGCAGATGGTCACGCACGTTGGAGCCGTGGAGCAACCTTCGCTCACCAGCCAGTACGTCGACTATCTGCGGCAGGGCTTGGCTGGCGACTGGGGCCTTGATCGCATTCCTGTGCGGCGCTTTGCGCTTGCCAGCGGTCAACTGCTGGGCATAACGCTGCTGGTGGTCGTGCTGCTGGGGCCGCTGTGTGGTCTGCTGGCGCTTAATCGACGCACGCGGCGGGTGCGGCCAAGCGCGGTGTCGCTGTTTGCCCTTGGCTCTTCACTGCCGGGGTTCTTTCTGGCGACGCTGGCGATGTGGCTGCTTGTGGTTGGCAAGCGCCAGGGCTGGTACACCGCCCGCGGCTACCTCATTCCAATCCAGGGCATGGGCTTCGACAAGCACATGATCTTGCCGGTAGCCGTGCTGGCGCTGCGCCCGGTGATGTATGTGGCCGGGGTAACCGCCGGGCTGCTTGAGCACGAGCTACAGCAGGACTATGTGCAGGTCGCCCGCAGCAAGGGCCTGCGCTGGGGCCAAGTTCTTCGTCGCCATGCCTTTCCCAACGTGCGCGCAACCACGCTCGTTGCGCTTGGGCAGGCGCTGCAGTTTGTGATCGGCGGCTTGATCCTGATTGAGCCGCTGTTTGACTGGCGCGGCATCGGCTGGCTGCTGGTGGCGGTTTTTTTTGATAATCGCCGCAGCTATGCCAACGAGTTTATTATGAACGAGCATCTGCTCGCGGTGCTCCTGCCGCTCTTTGGGGTGGTGATGCTGCTGGTCGATACGCTGCCACGTGTGCTGGCCTACGCGCTCGACACGCGCCTAGAGCAACGGAGCCACGCATGAAGCTACAGAATCGACCGTTGTTTTTTGGCGCGCTGATCGCGGCTGTGATCGTGTTTCTGGCGCTGTTCGGCCCCAGCCTCGCCCCCCACGATCCGATGGCGACCAACCGCTCGTTTGTGTACGCCGGTGTTTCCTACGGCGGCCCTCCACTGCGGGCTTTGCCGCCGCTGACCAGCCCGGAGTTCCCACTGGGCCACGATCGTATCAGCCGTGATGTGCTGAGCCGTCTGCTCTGGGCTGTGCGGCCAACGCTGCTGCTGTGC
The DNA here is from genome assembly GCA_013538855.1 of Herpetosiphonaceae bacterium. Lineage (GTDB taxonomy): Bacteria > Chloroflexota > Chloroflexia > Chloroflexales > Herpetosiphonaceae > OHK22. The sequence goes on along the minus strand of JABXJS010000235.1, from coordinate 49,153 downwards.
GGCATGGCCGCCGTGCTCCGTATGCTGATCGGTGTTGGTGTGGGGCTGCTGATCGGCGCATTTGGCAGCCGACTTGCCGGGCTGGTCGATCTGCTGCTTAGCCTCAGCGGGGCCATCCCGAGCCTGCTTCTGGCGATGGCGGTGGTGCTGTTTCGGCCCAACGCTGCAGGCCTCCCGCTGTTTCTCGTGGCGCTGACAGCACTTGGCTGGATTCCGACCGCTGTGCTGGTGCAAAATCGCGTGCGCTTGATTATGCGCTCGCCGTTTATCGAAAGCGCGGTGGCGGTTGGCCAGCGCCGCTGGGGCATCTTCACCCGCCACGTGATGCCGCAGATCTGGCCACTTGTGCCGCTGCTGCTCGCCTCGGAGCTAAGCGCTGTGACCTTGCTCATCGCCGAGCTGGGCTACCTTGGCCTGTACCTTGGTGGCGCGTTTATCTACGCCGACTATGTGAGCGATTTCGGGCCGCCCGACTTCCTGATTCCGCAGCAAAGTCGACCGGAGCTAGGCCAGATGCTCTCGGATTTCTTCGGCCAGCTCAACCGCACACCCTGGGAGCCGATCTTTGCTGGCGTGTTGGTTGTGCTGATGTTAATCGGCTGGACGCTGCTCAGCGAGGGCCTGCGCCGCGAGCTGGATGTGACGCGCCCTGGCTTGTGGCGGCGCTGGCGCGCCCGCCGCTCGCCGCCATCGCGCTAGCCAGCGCACGCTACCAGCACCAAGGCCGCGTAGACGCCAGGCCGGTTGGCTCCGGTGGCGTCTGCGCGGCCTGCTTGTGTGTCTGCGTCGCTGTGAGCTTAGAGGATGCGCCCAGTCAGCCAGCAGCGACAGTCAATGCGTGCTCCCACTGCTGGAGCGGCTTTGAGCGCGTGGAGATCAGCCACAATATCGATTGCGCCGCCGGCGATGCGCACCACGAGCCACCAGAACTGCGCGTAGGTACTTGGGTTGGTCATGCGCTGCGCGCTTATCACGCTGCCTGTTACATGGACCTGTGGCGCAGGATCATCGACAAATCCGCCTGTGTGTGGATCGTAGAGCTTCATCGGCACCAGCGTATGCACATTCATCAACGCCTGTGCAAACAGCGTGCTTGTATCGTAGACGTGGTCGCTCACAACCAGCTCATCGACAAAGCCCGTCAGCTGTACCTGCGCCACATGCGGTGCTTTTGTCTCTGGTGCGTGCTCATACTCAGCAAAGTTAGGCGCCTCAAAGAAGATTCTATTGATGCTAGCGCTGGCATCCGATGCTACCAGGGAGCCACAGAAGCCACCACTGAGGCCATTTGATGTCAGGGCCTTGCGCCACTCAAGCCGCATCAGCACCTGTGTTTTGCCTGTGAATGCCGGGATGAAGTTGTCGATTGCGCCGCCCTCGTTGTTGGCCTGTGCCCAGCATGCAACGCCACCACCCATATTTAAGCGCATATACACGCCCTGATCAGTTGGTGCGGCTCGCCTGTTAGCACCGTTGCGTCAAGAAACGGTCGCATGTCCGTCGGTGAATAGATTGGCACTCCCACGCAGTTAAAGTATGTGGCCATGGTGGTTCCCCTCGTCTGTGTAGCTTGTTTTTGCCGAATGTCGAGTTGTACGGCCTATAGAATGATGTGCGCACGTGCTGCTATTTGTATTAGTTACCAAGCCTTTGAGTTTTATTACTCATTTCCTGTTTCTTTGTATGCCGTTTCAGCATGAACATCGCGCCTTCCAAGTGCGATGTTCAGCCCTGCTGGATCGTCGCTTATACTCGCGCACGATGGCTGGGTGTCCCGTGTGTGGTGCTGGCTGCGCTGGCATACGGAGCTTGGTGCTGGCTGAAGGCGTAGGTCTGGGGAACAGCGTTGAACGCGAGGTAGTGGCCTGCCCGTGCTTGTCTGGCATGCATGGGCTGCGCTCCTGCACAGCGCAAGGCTTGTCGCTCCTGCTTTGGCGCGCAATGTGCACACTGGAAGGAGACTGGAGCGGCGCTTTTACAGCAGCCCGTTTCGTGGTATAGTTTAGGCCCATCTAACCGCACAAATGGAAGTACCAGCATGAGCGTAATTGTTATTGATGATCAAGTCGTCCACTACGAAACCTTTGGCCGCGGGCGTCCCGTCCTCTTTCTCCACGGCTGGCTGGGCTCTTGGCGCTACTGGATGCCGACGATGGAGTTTGTGTCGCAAGATTTTCGCACCTACTCCTTCGATTTCTGGGGCTTTGGTGATTCCAATAAGTCTTCGCTGATCAGTATCTCGAACTTTTCCGATCAGGTGATTCGCTTTTTGGATGCCATGGGTATCGAGAAGGTGCCGCTGGTTGGGCACTCGATGGGCGGCATGGTTGCGCTAAAAACCGCCATCCGCTACCCTGATCGGATTACACGGGTCGCCGCTGTTGGTGCGCCAATCGTCGGTACCTCGCTGTCGGGCCTGTTGAAGCTGACCGATAACCAGTATGTCTCGCGCGCCATGGCGCGTGTTCCGGTTGTCACGAAATTTTTATTTCGCTGGTTCTTGGGCAATATCAACGATACATCGTACGGTGAAATCCTCGACGATAGCGTCAAGCCCACCGAGGAGAGTCTCCGCCGCGCCGTTGGCTCGATGATGCGCACAGATCTCCGCCCAGAGCTAGAGCAGCTCGCTATTCCGACGCTCATTGTTCACGGCGCACGCGACGATATCGTTAACCCCAACCAGGCCGATATTTTCCTCCAGCGCGATATGTCCAATGTTCAGGTCTTTGTTATGGCCGAGAGCCGCCACTTCCCATTTCTCGATGAGCCTGGCCAGTTCAATAAAGTGCTGCAGACATTTCTCAAGCGTCCGCAAAACGAGCGCGTTGTCGATGCAGCCTAAAGTCAAAGGTGAATACTGTGTCCGAAGAAACTGTCGATCTTGTTAAACGTCTGAAAATTGTCGAAGGACACGTGCGTGGGGTTCAGCGCATGGTTGATGAGGGCGCGTACTGTATCGATATCCTGCGCCAAACCCTGGCCATCCGGCGGGCGCTCGAGAAGTTCGATGCGCTCGTGCTTGATCGGCACCTGCATCACTGTGTCACAGAGGCGATTCGCTCAAGCGACTCCGCCGATCAAGAGCGCGCCTTGGCTGAAATCCTCGAGATCTTTGCCGCTACACGGGCCTGAGTTGCCCTAGCGGCAGCCCGCGCCCGTGTACCCTTTGCACCCCACCCTCAGCTCGCTCCATCTCGTTCTATCAGTGTATACATACGCTTGATTCTTGACTGCCTAGATCAGGCTTCAATTGCTGCGCCTCGCCGACTGGCTTATGATACAATGCCCTGTGATGAATGTAACAGGCTCACAAACGCTACGACTCACATGGCATAATTTGGCCAAACACTACGGCGCGCGCCCTGTCTGGCAGCACCTCGAAGGCGAGCTGTCCCACGGCGAGGTGCTGGTGGTGAGCGGCCCCAATGGTGCCGGGAAGTCAACCCTCCTGCGCCTGCTGTGTGGCCTCGAAACTGCCGACGCTGGCTCGATTATCTACGAGTGGCGCGGCCAGCGCTGGACGCCAACCCAGATGCGCCCGTTTATTGGCGTTGTCGCCCCGGATATCGCTGTCTACCGCGAGCTAACGGCGCTGGAGAATGTGCATTTTTTTGCCACCGCCCGCGGCCAATCGGTCAGCAGCGAGCAGCTGCACACCCAGCTCGCTCAGGTTGGCCTCCTTGAGCGCGCCCACGACCAGGTGGCGGCGTTTTCGTCAGGCATGGTGCTGCGCCTGAAGTACGCCGTGGCTCTGATCCAGCAGCCAACAGTGCTGCTGCTCGATGAGCCAACGGCGATGTTCGATGCTGCTGGCCGCACGTTGGTCGAGCACATCATCACCGCCCAGCGCCAGCGCGGTATCACGGTGATCGCCACCAACGATGCCCGCGAGCTAGCCTGGGGTGATCTGCTGCTCAAGGCTGGATCGGCCTAGGTGCTGGGGGCGCAACACGCTATGCGACATTTTTTTCGCGCTGCGCTCGCCGTGGCCCGTAAAGATTGGCAAATCGAGCTGCGCACCCGCTATGCGCTCAACGCCATGCTGCTCTTTGCTGTTGTTACAGCGGTGCTCGTCAGCTTTCGCCTTGGGCCGCTCGGCCTAAGCCGTGATCGTCAGGCGGCCACAACGTTGGCGGTGCTGCTGTGGGTCGCTATTTTTTTTGCTGCGCTGAATGGCCTGTCTCGCACCTTTGTGCGCGAGGAGGAGATGCGTACCGCCGCGCTCCTGCGCCTCACTACGCCGCCGCTGGCTGTGTATCTGGGCAAGCTCTTGATCAATCTGCTGCTGCTCGTGGCGCTAGAGCTGCTGGTTACGCTGCTGTTTGTGGCGTTGATGAACGCACGCATTGCGCAGCCGGGCCTGTTTGCACTGACGCTAAGCCTGGGCGGCCTAGGCTTGGCGGTGGCCACAACGATCATCGCGGCGCTCGTGGCCAAGGCCGATGGTAAGAGCGCCTTGTTTACTGTCCTGGCCTTTCCGCTGCTGTTGCCGCTGCTGATTGTGGCCGTCGAGACAACCGAGGTTGCGCTTGCTGGCTCTGGCTGGGCACAGGCCGCGCCTGGCCTGCGCTTGCTCGCTGCCTACACCTTGGCCGAGCTGGCCGCCTCGCTGCTGTTGTTCGAGCGCACATGGGAAAGTTAAGCGCTATAATAGTAAAGTTGACATAAATCATTAATTGTTCACTGGTATGTGCTATGCCGCTCTATCTGAGGTGACCATGATCCGCCAGCTGGCGACTCCTGCCAAAATTTCAACTGGCCTGCTGCTGTCCTTTGTAGCAGCCGCGATGTTTCTCTGGGTGCCCGCTCACGAGGGTTTGGGCAATGTGGGCCGGATTGTGATTGTCCACGTGCCAACAGGATGGCTCACCTGCGTGGCCTTTCTTGTCTCGGCGCTCTACAGCCTGCTGTATCTTCGGCGCGGGCGCTTAAGCGACGATGCGAATGCTGTCGCCGCCACCGAGCTGGGCCTGCTGTTTAGCTTGCTCTCGACGGTCACTGGCGCTATCTTCGCCAAAGTTGTCTGGGGTACGTTCTGGAACTGGGACCCGCGCGAGACGGCGATTGCCGTTCTGATGCTGATCTACGCGGCCTACTTTGCTTTACGCACCTCGCTCGTGCCCGGCGTGCGCCAGCGCCGCCTCAGTGCGATCTACGCGCTGCTGGCCTCCGTGTCGGTGCCATTTTTGATCTTTGTGATCCCACGGGTCACCGATAGCACGCTGCACCCGAACTGCGCAATTCTTAACACGCCCAACTGCGCTGGCTTGGCACTCACCGCCGACGGTCGCATCCAGGGCCAGGTCGATGACTTTCGGCTGAAGCTGCTCGATGTGCAGGAGAGCGATACGCTGCTGACTGCAACGATTGAGGTGCGCGATCCGGCCAGCGGAACCCTGACAACGCTCCAGCCGTCTTTTGATCTGGTCAGCGGTCAGCCCAAGGCGATCGAGCGCGTGCCCGACACGCTGCGCGAGGTGCAGATTAAGCGGGTCAGCGGCACAGCGAGCGCCCGCACCATCGAGGTGGCGCTGGCCAACGTCGGCAACATTGGGCTGCTGACCGATCAGCGCACCCTGATCACATTTCTTGTGTCTTTGCTTGGCTTTACTGCCTTATTTATCTGGGTGTGGCGGCTGCGTGCGCTGCTGCTCGGCCTCCAAGCCCACGTTCAAGGATGGAACGCATGAGTGCATTGATCGATCCCGGTGTTGCCTTGTATGTGGCCGCCGCTGTGGCTGTTGTGGTCTGGCTCGGTATTTGGGCCTATCTCTGGCGCATCGACGGGCTGGCGCGCTCCCTACGCCGTCAGCTTGATCAGCGTACGCCGTCTGTCCCCGATTCTGATGTTGCCCCCGTGCGCCCAGAGCGTCTGTCATCGGCCGCACGTTCAAAGGAGTAGGTATCTGCTATGACAGAGTTTGAAATGATTCATCCAACCCGCGAAGGTGGCATTAAGCCGCTCTATCTTGTCGGTCTCGGCTTGATTGTTTTGGCACTGGTGTTGGGCTTCAATGCCCTCGGCGAGTCGCTCACGCCCTATGTTAATGTTGCCGAGGCCCGCTCAGCCAATGGTGCTGTGCAGGTGATGGGCTTCCCCCGCGGCAGTGGCGCTATTGATAATGGCGTGTTTCGCTTCACCATGGAGGATGAGCAGGGCCAGCCGATTACGGTTGAGTACCATCAGCCCAAGCCCGGCAACTTCGATCAGGCGGTGAGCGTGGTTGCTGTCGGCTCGTTCGATCCGTCTCGCGATGTGTTTGTCGCCGATGATCTGCTGGTCAAGTGTCCCTCGAAGTACCAGGAGCAGGGCGCTCCTGCTGGCGGGCGCTAGCGCTGGCACGCTCGGTTTCACTCAGTCGCAGGAGGCGAGGATGACCATTTTTGTTGTTGGAACACTGCTGTTGGTCACGGCGCTGGTTGCAGCTGTCGTGGCCTGCGGCGCGTATGTCGCGCTGGTCGCTGGCCGTCGCCCTGCGCTGCGCTGGGGCCGCTGGGCTGTGCGCATCGCCGCCGCAGCAGCGCTGACAGCCGCTGCAATACTTGTCTGGCTGTTCCTCACTGGGCACTATGAGTTCGACTATGTCTATAACTATTCGTCGGTTGATCTGGAGACGCGCTATAAGTTTGCAGCGCTCTGGGCTGGGCAGCAAGGCTCATTTTTGCTGTGGGCGCTTGTCGGCCTGCTGGCAGCGCCGCTGCTGATCCGGCGCTCGCGTGCGTTCGAGCCTTTTGTGCTCGCTCCGCTGATGGCAATTCAGGCCAGCATCCTTGGCTTTATGCTCTTCCGCAATCCCTTTATGCTGCGCCTTGATGCGGCCGGTCAGGTGATCGCCGCTACCGATGGCCGCGGCCTCAACGAGCTGCTGCACAATCCCTGGATGGTCATCCATCCGCCGATTCTCTTTACTGGCTACGGTCTGCTCGCCGTGCCCTTTGCCTATGCCATCGCCGGCATGTGGCGGCGCGACTATGACGGCTGGGCGCGGGCGGCTCTGCCCTGGACGCTCACCGCCTGGGTTGTGCTCTCCACGGCGCTCACCCTCGGCGGCTACTGGGCCTACGAGACGCTCGGCTGGGGCGGCTACTGGGCCTGGGACCCGGTCGAAAATGCCTCGTTTCTGCCCTGGCTCACCGCCTCCGCGCTGCTCCACGGCTTGGTTCTCCAGCGCGCCCATGGCGGTCTGCGCCGCGCTAATCTCACGCTCGCTGTTGTCACCTACGGCCTGGTCATGTACGCGTCGTATCTAACGCGCTCTGGCGTGCTCGGCGATTTTTCGGTGCACTCGTTCACCGAGGATGGCCTTGGGCGCATCATGGCCTCTGTGCTGGTTCTCGGCTTGGCGCTGAGCCTCTGGCTGTTGGTCCGCCACTGGCGCACGGTGCCGATTAACCGCCTATCGGCGCGCCTGCTCTCGCGCGATAGCTTTTTTGTTTTGGGGATGCTCACGTTTGTGATTGTGATGGTCATCGTGGCTATCGGCACGTCAATGCCACTGCTCTCGCGCATCCCTGGCCTCGGCGTAACCCTGCGTGATACGTTTAGCAGCGCGTTTGATATCAAGGCCAGCCAGGACGGCCGCTTTAGTCTTCAGCCCACCTTCTTCCGGGCTACAACGCCGCCGTTTGGCTTGGTGATCATCGTGCTGATGACGCTGGCACCGCTGCTCGGCTGGCGTGGCGGCAATCTGCGCCTGTTTGCCCGTGCGCTGCGCTGGCCGTTGCTGGCCGCTACGGTCGCTGCTGTGGCTGCGCTGCTGCTCGACGTGCGCCGTCCGCTTGATCTGGCCTATATTGGCTTTGGCGTCTTTGCCCTTGGCTGCAATGCGGTGATGCTCGTGCGCACGCTGCGCGGCGGCTGGATGCGTATCGGCGGCTATGTCGCGCATATCGGTGCGGCACTGCTGGTCATCGGCTTCGTTGGCTCGGCTGCCTACAGCACGCCCGAGGAGCGCTTGTCGATTCCCGTTGGTGAAACGCAGCAGGTCTACGGCCACGCGATCACCTTCAACGGCTATGCCACGCGCACCAACGCCCAGGGTGCCGAGAAGGGCGTGCTGGGCATGACGGTGCAGCGCGTTGGCAGCAGCAAAACACAGCCCGCTGAGCCACAGCTCTATCTCAACCCACGCGACGGCCAGTGGATTCGCAATCCGGCGATTATTCGCGAGTGGTGGGGCGATGTCTACATCTCGCCTGGTGAGTACCTCGGCGAGTCCAACCCGAACCAGGTGACCCTTGGCTTGGGCCAAACTGGCTCCGTCGGCCCCTATCGCTTTACCTTTCAGCAGTTCGACTACAGCGTGCCCGATGATCACGCCGACACCAGCGATGAGGTCACGATTATCGCCCGCCTAACCTTCTATGCTGAGGATGGCAGCGCCACCACACTCACGCCACAGCTGCATGCTGTGGCCAATGTTGGCAATCAGGCCATCCCGGTTGAGCTGCCCGATGGCAATACAGTGCAGCTCGATGCGCTGAGCCTTGAGGCCGGCCAGGTTCTGCTGACGGTCAATGGCCTTGATCTGCCGATCCAGCCAGCACGCGCCGACATCTTTGTCAGCACCAAGCCTGCTGTGGCGCTGGTCTGGTGGGGCACGCTGGTGATGACCCTCGGTGGCTCACTAGCCGCAACGCGCCGCTTTATCGATAACGCCCAGCGCCACCGCGCCCGCCGTCCAGTCCCCATCGGAGCCGAACAACATGTCTGAGCTAACTATGTCTGGACCGCTCGTTCAATCCGCTGATGCGAGCCTCTACGCTGCGCTCGATCTGACCGCCGATGCCTCGCCCGAGGAAATCAGCGCCGCCTACGAGCGTCTCAGCGCCCAGTACGATCCGGCTCGCTGGCGCGCTGCGCCGCCTGAGGTGCGCGCAGCAGCGGCCCAGCGCTACGCCGCTGTGTCCTCGGCCTATGCCACGCTGCACGATCCGACGGCCCGCGCCGCCTACGATGAGCGTCTGGAGCAGTCCGCCCCCGAGGCCGAGCTGGACTACCGCCCGCTGTCTGCGGCTGGAACGGCTGTATTGGCGGCTGATCGTCAGCGCTGGCGCTGGCTCAATGGCTGGGTGCTGCTAGCGCTTGGCTGTCTGCTGTCGCTCGCTGGGACGGCCGCCCTCGTCTGGGCTGGCCTGCGCCCGCCGCAGGCCCAGCAGCCTGCCAATATGCCGCTCTTCGCCGCGTTGATCCTGCAGGAGATCCCCGATCAGCGGGTGCGTGATCAGCTGTTGTCGCTTGATGCCGCTGCGGCTCAAGCGCAGGCCCAAGTGCGCCAAGACCCGCGCTCATCAACGGCCTGGACCATGCTCGGCAACGCGCACTATGATTTCATCCAGACGATCTATGAGCAAGCGCCCGACGGCCAAGCCTATGCGCTCAATCTGGATCGCTGGCAGAAGGCCACCGAGGCCTACACCGAGGCGCTCCAGCTTGATCCATTTCAGCCGACAGTGCGCTCGGATTTGGCCCTGGCCATGATGCGCTATGGTGCAGGGATGCATAATCCCCAGGTGGTCGCCCAAGGCTTTGCCGAGGCCCAGCGGGCGCTGCGCGACGATAATCAGACGCCGCAGGTGCTGGTCAACGTTGGACGTGCCTTTGCCCTCGCCGATCCGCCACAGCCAGAGCGCGCCCGCGAGCTGTGGCAGCAGGTGCTAACGCTCGTCCCCAACAGCCCCGAGGCCGCCCTCGCCCAGCGTCTGCTCGAAGGAGCGAACCCATGAGCACATCGCCCGCTGACCTGCTCAACGTTGCTCCAGATGCCACGCCCGCGCAGATCGAGGCGGCCTACCAGTTGCGCCTGCGCCAGTACGATTTGCCTCGCGACACGCCGCCTGATCTGCTGGCGGTGGCCGCCGAGCAGCGCCGCGCGCTGACAGCTGCCCGCGATGCCCTGCTGGCCGCTGCTGCGCCCAAGTCGAGCCGCCGCGAATGGCTGTGGCTTGGCGGCGGCGTGCTGGTGGCGCTGCTCATTATCGGTATCGTCGCAGTGCTGACACGCGGGAATACCGCTCAACCCGATGCTGGCCTCGTGGCGATGGATCGGCAAGCCCCCGATCTGACTGCAACGACCTTAGATGGCCAGACGCTGCGCTTATCTGAGCTGCAGGGCAACGTGGTGCTCGTTAATTTCTGGGCGACATGGTGTGAGCCGTGTAAAACCGAAACGCCCGATATTGTGCAAGCCTACGCCGATCTGAAAGATCAAGGCTTTGAGGTGGTTGGCGTTAACTTAACGGATCAGGAAAAAAATCTTGATGATGTGCGGCGGTTTGCTCAGCGCTACGGCGTCAACTATCCGGTGACGTTAGATGAAAACGGCTCATGGCAGCAAGCATTTGGCGTGTACTGGATTCCTCACAGCTACTTTATTGATTCTAAAGGGCGAATCCGTTATACTCGCATTAATATTGTCTCTCGATCAGATATTGAGCGAGTGTTGCAAGAACTCCAATAACACGATAGTGCGTTGTGCGCTGTCTCTGAGAGAAAGATCGTGTGAGGGCTCCGCCAAAAGCGCAAGTATTGTTTTCTGAAAGGAGGAGGCCGCACTTCTGTGTCTGGTGACCGGAGCAGGCGGTATCGGTATGGAGCAACCCTTGATCTTGGTAGTCGATGATGAGCCTGATGTGGCCCAGCTGCTGTCGCTTCAGCTCTCAAGCGAAGGGTATCGGGTGCAGATTGCGCTGGATGGCCCCACCGCTATTGATCAATGCCGTACATTGGAACCAAATTTAATCATTCTGGATGTGATGATGCCGCAGATGAGCGGCTTCGAGGTTTGTCAGCGCATTCGTGAGTTTAGCAATGTGCCTATTCTTATGCTTACGGCCCGTGCTCAAGGTGATCAAGATGTCGCTGTCGGCCTCGATAGCGGTGCCGACGATTATGTGACGAAGCCATATAGCCCGATTCAGCTGCTTGCACGTGTGCGTGCGCTGCTGCGCCGGGCACCGTCGCCAAAGAATATTATTGTGGCTGGCGATGGTTCGCTCAAGCTCGATCGGCAGCGGCGCGAGCTGCGCGTCGAGGAGCGCGTGATCGATCTCACACCCACCGAGTATCAGCTCTTGACCCTGCTCGCCGAACATGTCGGCGAGGTCGTGCCCCACGAGAAGCTGCTTAGCACGATCTGGGGCAGTGGCAAAGAGTCCGATCACGACTCGCTCAAGGTCTATATCTGGCATCTGCGCCGCAAGCTGGAAGATAATCCGCGCCAGCCCAAGCTCTTGCTAACCGAGTGGGGCGTTGGCTATCGCTTGGCCGAGTAGTCACGCTGCTGCTGTGGATTGCCGTGAGCGGATGGGCACCGTTCACGGCTTTTTAATACTCCCCGTGCCCCATGCGACGGTCTACGAAAGCCTTCTCCAGACCGATGAGCAGAGTGAGCTATTGATGGTATGATAAAAAAAATCATCGTGAGGAGCATGGCATGTCCTTGTTGGTAGCACAAGGCCTCGGCAAGTGGTTCGGGGCGGAACATATTTTTGATAGCATCGATTTTCAGGTCGCCCGTGGCGATAAAATAGCACTCGTTGGCCCCAACGGTGCCGGTAAGTCTACGCTGATGAAGATTATCGCTGGCATCGATGAGGCCACCGAAGGCCAGCTCAGCCGCTCGCGTGGCCTGCGCCTAACCTATCAGGCCCAGGAGGCGCAGTTTCCCGCTGGCAGTAATCTCTGGCGCGAGGCCGAGAGCGCCCTCGCCCACCTCGCCGCCATCGAGGCCGAAATGCGCGAGCTGGAGGCGAAGATGGCCGACTCGGCGGCCGCCGATTGGCAACACACAATGGATCGCTACGGCGAGCTTCAGCATCGCTATGAGCACGCCGGCGGCTACGAGAAACATAATCGCATCGAGCGCACCCTCCACGGCCTCGGCTTTCGTCCCGAGCAGTGGGAGCAGCCGCTAGAGCAGTTCAGCGGTGGTCAGCGTACTCGCGCCGCCCTCGCTCTGGCACTGCTCGGCGATCCCGATGTTCTCCTGCTCGATGAGCCAACCAACCATCTCGATATGGAGGCTCTCGAGTGGCTCGAAGATTTTCTTCGCGCTTGGTATGGCACGCTCTTGGTGATCTCCCACGATCGCTATTTCCTTGATCGTGTTACAACACGCACCTGGGATCTGGAGTTTGGCCATCTGCAAGATTATCTGGCCCCCTACTCCAAGTACCACGCGCTCAAGGCCGAGCGCATGGAGCAGTATATCAAGGAGTACGAGGCCCAGCAGCAGTTCATTGCGAAAACCGAGGAGTTTATTCGGCGCTATAAGGCCGGTCAGCGCTCCAAGGAGGCCAAGGGCCGCGAGAAGCGCCTCAATCGTCTCAAGTACGGCTGGGACTCGGTGCGCGGCCACGTTCCTGGCGCGCTCAAAGCGCCAGAGCGCCGCAAAGAGCTGAAATTTAGCATTAAAACCGATCTGCGCACTGGCGATGTTGTGCTGGCCATCGATCAGCTGCAAGTTGGCTATCGCGACTCGCAAACCGAAGTCTCGCAGCTGCTCACGCTGGAGGATGTGCAGATCGAGCGCGGTGAGCGCGTGGCCATCCTTGGCCCCAATGGCAGCGGCAAGTCAACGCTGCTGCGCACCTTGGTCAATCAGCTGCCGCCGCTCAGCGGCGCTTGGGAGCTAGGGGCCAATGTCGTTATTGGCTACTACGCTCAGGGCCACGAGGGCCTGAACTTTGAGCGCACCGTGCTTGATCAGCTGCTGAGCGCACATCCTTTGCTTGGTGAAACTGCCGCGCGCACCATCTTAGGGCGCTTTCTGTTCTCCAACGATGATGTGCATAAGCAGATCCGCGATCTCTCCGGCGGCGAGCGCTCACGGGTGGCTCTCGCTCAGCTGATGCTTGGCGGTGGTAGCCTGCTCATCCTCGACGAGCCAACCAATCACCTCGATATTCAAGCCCGTGAGGCCCTTGAGATGGTGCTCAACGAGTATAACGGCACCATTATGTTTGTCTCGCACGATCGCTACTTCATCGATGCGGTCGCCGACGCGCTCTGGATCGTTGAGGATGGCCAGATTGGCCGCTTTGGTGGCAACTATTCGGCCTGGCAAGCTCAGCGCGAGGCCGAGCGCCGCGCCGCCGAGCAGGCCGCCCTGGAGGCCAAGCGCGCCGCCGAGCAGGCCAAGCGCAATGGCTCCGCTGCTGTTTCCCAAAATGGTGGGCGCGAGCGCAAGCAGCTGCAGCAGCTCGAAGCTCAAATTGCCCAGCTCGAAGAGCGCAAGGAGGAGCTTAACGGCGCGATCAACGCCGCTGCCGCCAAGCAGCACAGCGATCGCGTTGGCGAGCTTGGGCTTGAGTACAGCGCGCTCGAAGCACAGCTCGCCGATTGCTATGATCGTTGGGCCGAGCTGGCGGCCACGCTGGAGGTAGCCTGATGTACCTTATCGGCCTTACAGGCAATATTGCCTGTGGCAAAAGCACGGTCGTCGCTATGCTCGCAGAGCTTGGGGCGGCGGTCTGCGATGCCGATGCCGTGGTACACGATGTGCAGGCCCCCGCTGGTCCCGCCTATAAACCAATTGTGGCTGCGTTTGGACCAGCGGTGCTCACGGCACAACAGCCAGGCGCACCGCTGGATCGTGCCGCACTGGGCCGCTTGGTCTTTGCCGATCCAGCACAGCTCACACGCCTCGAGGCGATTGTGCATCCGCTTGTGCGAGAGCAGATTCAAGCCTGGCTCCAGGCGCAGATTGCCGCCAAGGTGCCGGTGGCGGTTATCGACGCGATTAAGCTGATTGAGGGCGGCTGGACCGCTATCTGCAATGCTGTCTGGGTGGTTACATCGACGCCCGAGCAGCAGCTCCGGCGCTTAATCGAAACCCGTGGCATGAGCGTGGCCGATGCGCAGCAGCGTATCGCCGCCCAGCCGCCACAGGCCGCTAAGCTTGCTCACGCTGACGTCGTCATTGACAATAGCGGCACGCTTGCGGCGACGCGCGCCCAGGTCGAGCAGGCCTGGCGCGCTATTCCTACGCTGGTTTCTCAGGAAGGAGAACATCATGACCGTGCTTGAACAACCAACCTCGCCTCCTGTACAGCGTATTGTGGTTGCTCCTGCCTCGGCTGGTCTGGCTCTGGCTGGCGGGCTGTTGATTATTGGTGCTGTGCTGGTGCTGCAAGGCGCATCGACATGGGGCCTTGTGGTGATTGGCTGCGCGGTGATGTGTGCCGCCGCGACCGCATGGTGGACATTTCGCACCCTGCAGCAGCAACGGCATGATCTGGCCTTGCGCCATAGTCGCCTTGATGCCGAGTACGGCGCGCTACAGGCCGACTATGCTACGTTGGAGCGTGTCTTTGATGAGCTACAGGCCGCCTATGCCACCCTTGAGCGCTGCGTCGATGAGCGCACTGTCGAGCGCGACCAGAAGACCAATCAGCTTCAGCGCTTGCTCGATGAGAGTCTCTCCCACGCTGCGCAGCTCGCCGCACTCAACGATATGGCCACAGCCCTGAATGCCACGCTTGACCGCAACGAGGTGCTCACCTGTATTCTGCGCCAGCTAGAGCGTGTGGTTGCCTTTGACAGCGCCGCTGTCTTGCAGCTGGTCGATGATGAGCTGCAGGTGATTGCTGCCCGCGGTCTCACGTCCGATATCTATAATCTGCGCCTTGCGCTGCATGAGAATGAGCTGGCTCGGCGTGTGCTGGCCTCGTCTGCGCCGATTGTGCTTGCTGATGTGCGCGATGAGTCATCGTTTGTGCTCAAGCAGACGCCAATTCGCTCGTGGATTGGCGTGGCGCTGCGCGTCGGCGAGCGCACAGTGGGCGTTCTAACTGTCGATAACTATGAGTGCGGCGCGTACTCCGCCGAAGATGCGCGCTTGGTGGCCAACTTCGCCAGCCAGGCGGCTTTGTCATTGCATAATGCGCATCTCTACGCCGAGTCCGAGCGACGGGCTGCCGAGACGAGCCTGCTCCTTGAGATGACGCGCACTGTCGGGTCGTCGCTGCATCTGCCTGAGGTGCTGCTGCGCGCGGCGGCCGCAATCGGCGAGGCGCTCCATGCCGACGATGTCGTGATCCTCTTGCTTGATGAGCTAGGCGAGCGCTTGATCCCGCAAGCTGGTGCAACCGGCGCAACGAGCTATCTGCGCGAGCGCTGGCCTGGCCCGACGCTGTTGGAGCAGGAGCCATCGCTGGCCAAGGTGATTCAGCAGGGCTGCGCTCGGGTTATGCACACCGTTTCGCCGACCATCCCCTACGCGACACTGCTGGCCCTGCCCCTCAGCATCAAGGACCAGGTGCTTGGTGTTGTGCTTGTGGCAACGCCAGATGGCGATGCTGCCTGGGGGCCACAGCAGCTTGTTCTAGCTGAAGGCTTGGCTACCTCGGCGGCGCTGGCAATTGAGCATGCACGCCTCTATGATCAGGCGCGCCGCGCCGCGCAGGTCGAGGAGCGCTCGCGCCTAGCTCGTGAGCTGCACGACTCGGTCACGCAGACGCTGTTTAGCATGACCCTGACCGCTGAGGCCGCTCGTGCCCAGATTGATCGTAATCCCGAGCGCGCTGCGTTGCAGATTGACCGCCTCAAGGCCGCTGCCCATCAATCGCTCGGCGAGATGCGCGAGCTGCTGCTTCAGCTGCGCCCAACGCCCCTGCAGGAACATGGCCTCGTCAAAGCTCTCCGCGATCATATCTCCACTCTCAATGCTCGCGATGTTCAGATTACCCTCAATGTCGCTGGCGATGATCGCAATGTCAAACAGCAGGCCGCAGGGTTCTACCGGATTGCGCAGGAGGCGATCGCCAATGCGCTGCGCCACGCCGAGGCGCACCACATTATTGTGAACCTCAACCTTCAACCGCATGAGCTAGAGCTGCAAGTGTGCGACGATGGCCTGGGCTTCGATCCTGCCTCGCTTGAGCGCGGCGGTCGCCACTTGGGCCTTACGAGCATGGCCGAGCGCGCAGCGGAGCTTGGTGGCTCCTTTGATTTAGCAACACAGCCTGGTAATGGTACAACACTGACGGTGAAGGTGCGGCTCTAACCCCTGCTGCGCCCACTTCGTCTAACCTCGGCTACAATACAGCCAACCCACTCCTACAGAAAGGATCGTCCGATGGAACCAATTAGCGTCTTTCTTGTTGATGATCATCAAGTGGTCCGCCAAGGGCTACGTGATTTTCTTGAGCTGCAAGATGGTATCGATGTGGTCGGCGAGGCGTCGTCAGGCATCGAGGCGGTGCAGTTTGTCAAACAGCTGCTGCCCGATGTGGTGATTATGGATTTGGTGATGCCTGAGATCGACGGTGTCGAGGCCACCCGCCGCGTTAAAGCGATTAGCCCGAGCACACAGGTGATTGTGCTCACCTCGTTTGCCGACGACGACAAGGTGTTTCCGGCAATTAAAGCTGGTGCAATCTCGTATTTGTTGAAAGATGTTAGCCCGCTTGATCTTGCCCGCGCTGTGCGCGCTGCCAAGCGCGGCGAGGCTGTTCTGCACCCCGAAGTGGCAGCGAAGCTGATGCAGGAGTTCTCCACGCCGCGCGCCCCCGAGAACGAGGCCGAGTCGCTTACCGAGCGCGAGATGGATGTGCTGCGCTTGATCGCCCGCGGCCACTCCAACCGTGAAATCGCCGAAGCCTTGATCATTAGCGAAAAAACCGTCAAGACTCACGTCTCAAATATCCTCTCCAAGCTCCACCTTGCTGATCGCACGCAGGCCGCTATCTATGCTTTGCGCCAGCGCCTTGTGCCCATGGACGACCCGCTGCCTGGTCGTGGCTAGCACGTTAACACTGGGGCCGCTGTGGCTCCAGTATTTTTTTACTCAGAGCGTATTAAGTTCCTGTTAAGCAGCGCCGCATATCCTGAAATATACTGGCCTCTCTAGGGCTTGATTACGATCAAGCACTGCTTAAGAAAGGAGGTTTTCTACGCTTTTAGCAGAAACTGTTGTGTGGACACCGAAGTGCTTTTAGGGAAAGAGGTCTAGGATGAATCGCAGAATGCAAACCGCCCTGCTGTTGGCTTTGCTGCTCACAACCTTGCTCCTGGCAGGCTGTGGCACAGCTCAATCGACGCCGCCGACAACCGGCGCAGCCAGCGCTGCACACGTTGCGGGCTAAAGCCACACGCGCAATCGATTGAGTGCCCAAACCAGGCACCTGTGGGTAGTGGTATGATGGCGACCAACCAATAGTGGGCTGAAGTGATATCCAGTTAGCGTCGCTAGGCTACATACGTGCCACTACCCGCCCCTTTTAGCCCCTTACTGTAAAGGCATGAATAGTGCGCATTGAAGCGCAAGGAGACCGATGATGGTTCGTAAGATGGGAGCTATGCTGCTGGTTGTGCTGCTATCAACCATGCTGCTGTCTGCATGTGGCACCGATGAGGCAACGTCAACCCCCGCATCTGGCGCTACGGACTCTGGTGCGACCAACACCAACTCTTCCTCGAACGCCTCGGAACTGAGCGGTGAGATCACCGTCTGGGGCTGGAATGTTGCCGCCGAAGGCCTCAAAGCCACGGTTGAAGATTTCAATAAAAAGTATCCCAATGTCAAAGTCAATGTTGAGGACGTCGGACGTCTCGATGTCTACGATAAGCTGACCGCTGGCCTCCAAGGCGGTGGCGCTGGCCTGCCCGATGTGGTGCAGGT
Source organism: Herpetosiphonaceae bacterium (assembly GCA_013538855.1). Taxonomy (GTDB): domain Bacteria; phylum Chloroflexota; class Chloroflexia; order Chloroflexales; family Herpetosiphonaceae; genus OHK22. Next base: position 31,526 of record JABXJS010000235.1, on the reverse strand, counting down.
TGAGTCTGATCGTATGGACGTCTATACCTCGGCCTTCCCCGATGGCTTTGCGGACCTAACCGACAAGGCTGGCAAGTACAAAGATCAGTTTGACCCCTCCAAGTGGGCACAGTCAGAGATCAACGGCAAGATTCGCTCAATTCCCTGGGATAGTGGACCGACCGGCTTGTGGTATCGCACAGACTACTTCGAGCAGGCTGGTGTCGATCCTAAGAGCATCGAGACCTGGGACGATTTGATCGCCGCTGGTGAGAAGATCAACGCGGCCACTGGTGGCAAGGTGAAGCTGCTGCCTGTTGATATCGTCGCCGATGATGCTGGCTTCCGCATGATGACCAGCGAGCTAGGCGTCTGCTGCTACTTCACCCCTGAAGGCAAGATCAACGTCACCAACAAAGAGTCCGTCATGGCCATGACCAAGCTCAAAGAGATGTACGATAAAGGCCTGATTGCCAACATCAGTGGCTGGGATGGCGTGGTGGGTGCGACCAAGAATGGCGATGTGGCCACCGTGCCCTTTGGCGTCTGGTACAGCGGCACGATTATGGATCAAGCGCCTGATCTGAGCGGCAAGTGGGATGTGATGCTGCTGCCCGCCTTCGAGAAAGGTGGCAACCGCGCCGCCAACCTCGGCGGCTCAACGCTGGCGATTCCCGCGTCATCGAAGAACATCGACGCCGCCTGGGCCTTCGTCGAGCATGCGCTGGCCTCCAAAGAGGGCCAGAACATCATGATGGAGAAGTTTGGTCTGTGGCCGAGCTTCATCCCCGCCTACGAGGCTGACCTTTATAGCCAGCCTGTGGCCTACTTCAACAACCAGCCGATCTGGAAGATGTTTGCCGATGAGGTGAGCAAAATCCCATCAGCGACATATACCAAGGACTACGCGAAAGGCCAGGCGGCAATCGCCGAGGCTCAGACGAAGGTTCTGACGCAGGGTATGGCACCGGAGCAGGCTTTGAAAGAAGCCGCCGATAGCCTAGCCAATCAGACTGGTCGCGAGATCGCGCAGTAGCAGGTGGTGGCGGCAGCGATATGCCCGTGTCGCTGCCGCCCTTACAGGAGGATGTATGCGATCTGATGTAGTGGAGCCTCGGCGATCTTCTGGGCGTTGGCTACAGTGGCGACGTAAGTCTACGCCCTACCTATTTTTGCTACCTGCGCTGTTGATCTTTGCGATCTTCATGCTCTACCCGATTATCTCGTCGCTATGGCTGAGCTTTCATAGCCAGCTCAACCCCGAGACAGGCTTAAGTCTCGATAACTATCGGCGTCTGTGGAACGATCGACTCTTCCGCAAGGCGCTGATTAATACGGTGTTTCTGCTGCTGTATCAGGTGCCGCTGCAGCTCTCGCTAGCCATGATCTTGGCGGTGCTGCTCAACAGCGCGCTCGTTAAATTTCGCGGTGCGCTGCGGCTGGTGTACTTTCTGCCTGCGATCACCGCGTTGTTTGCCGTGGCCCTGATCTTTCGCCTGCTGCTCGATGAGGAGCGTGGCCTGATCAACTATGTGATTGAAAATCTTGGCTTTGCCCCTGTTCACTGGATGACCGATGCTTGGGCCGCGAAGTTCTCGCTGGTGATGGCGATTACGTGGCGCTGGACCGGCTATAACATGGTCATCTACCTTGCTGGCCTCCAGAGCATTCCCTACGATCTGTATGAGGCCGCCGAGCTTGATGGCGCTGATGCCTTTGATCGCTTTACACGCATCACGCTGCCGCTGATGAAGCCGACGATTCTGCTCACGACAGTGCTGTCAACAATTGGCACCCTCCAGATTTTTGACGAGCCGTTTTTGCTAACGCGCAATGGTCCGGCCAATGAGACCTTAAGCATGGCAACGCTGCTCTATCGCACGGCTTTCCAAACGATTGAGCCAAACTATGCATCAGCGATCGCATATGCGATGGTGCTGATCATTGTCGTGTTTTCGCTAATCCAGTTTCGGGTGGCCCAGCGCGGGGAGGATAGCTGATGGCAGTGCATGAGTCGAGTAGGTCGGCCGCTAAGGTGCAAACGCGACCAGTTGCACGCAGAAACCTTGGTCGGAAATTTGTGCTGTATACGTTTCTCGCCCTTGGTTCGTTTATCTCGCTGTTTCCGTTCTACTATATGTTTGTGCAGGCGAGCCAGCCGTCGAGCGAGGTGCTGCGCTTTCCGCCGCATCTTTGGTTTGGCTCAGCAGCATGGACCAACATCGTTGGGCTATGGAACAACGGCTTTGGCCGCGCATTTTTGAACTCTGTCATTATTGCGTTTGTCTCGGCAGTGCTGAGTGTTTTTATCGCCTCGATGGCGGGCTACGCCTTTGCGAAGTTTCGCTTTTGGGGCCGCTCGGCGATCTTTGGGCTATTTTTGTTGGTGCTGATGGTGCCGTATCTTGTAACCGCTGTGCCGCTCTACAAGATGATGGCGTCGATCACGCTCTTTTCCAAAGATAACTGGCTGAGCACATACCAAGCCGTCATCCTGCCTGCGTTGGCCAATCCCTTTGGCATTTTTTTGATGCGCCAAAGTATGCATTCCCTGCCCGATGATCTGCTCGATGCCGCCCGCATCGACGGCGCTAACGAGTGGCGTGTCTTCTGGAACGTGGCGCTGCCCACGATGCGCCCGACCTTGGCGGCACTTGGCATCTACTCGTTTATGTTTCAGTGGAATAGCTTTTTCTGGCCGCTGATTGTCATGCGTGAGAAGAGCATGGAGACGCTGCCAGTGCGCATCAATGCCCTGGTGGGTATGTCGATCATTGACTACGGCCAGTTGATGATGGGCACGGCGCTTACCACCTTGCCGATTATGATGATCTTCCTCTTCTTTCAGCGCCAGTTTATCTCTGGAGCCTTGGCCGGCGCAGTGAAGGGCTAGCCTGCTGCGGCACAATCGGCAGCGCCCAAGGTAGCCGCCTTGGGCGCTGCGCTGTGCTTAGAACTCGGGCTTAACATTCCAGGCGCGCTTGGTGTTGGGGCTGTAGGCCACGGTGTAGAGCATGCCTTTGACCGCGTTGCGGTAGTCGTTGCGTGAGATGCGGACCTTGCCAATCTGTGAGTAGATGCCGTAGTAGCTGGTGCTGTTGCGGTTGCGCACACGCTTGGTCTCCTGCAGCCGTACTACCTGGACCAGCGCATTACCCATGGCAATATCGCGCACTGCGCCGACAGACAGATACACCTGATATCCCAACACGCCAACAAAAATGAGCAGAATCAGGTTGAAGGGGAAGCCAAGGCTGCCAACACTTTTGAACGCAGGCAGCATAAAGAATAGTAAGATCGCCAGAAACAAGATGGTTGGTGCAATATACTGCAAGAGCAGCATAAACTTCTGGCTAGTTTGCAGCGGCACCATCTGCACCTGTGGTGACTGCTGGCTCGCATTATCCCACTGGTTGAGACTAGGATTGGCCGCCCAATTTGGATTGCCTGGCGACTGGACTGGCTGATTCCAGCCAGCATAGGCCGTAGGGTTCTGCGGCTGATCCCAGTTGACCTGGCCATGGGTTGGCTGGCTCCAGCTAACCTGGCCTGGGGGTTGCTGCCAACTGTCTTGCTGCGGTGGCACTCCCCAGCCTGACTGATTGGCTGGCGGCGCTGTGCTTGTATCTGGCGGCTTGAGCCAGTCCGGTGTGGCTGCGCTCTGGGGCGACCAGGGGCTGCTGCTGGGCTTGTCAGCATCCCAGTCGATTGCTTGGAACGCTGATGCTGCTTGGCTGCTGTCCGCTTGCTGCTGCAGATTCCAGTCACAGCGCGGGCATTTTACGGCGGCGGCGGGTATAGAGCTATAGCAGTTTGGGCATTGCATGATGTGTTCTCCTTTATGACTCTACGCCCGCTCCGCCGCCGGTGTTGCCTTAGGCTGTTGTGGTGCTGGCTAGCACACCAAGCACCTCGGCTGCGATCTCGTAGCGCCCAAACGAGGGCATAATGTATACACCGTCGATGCGCGGTCGGGCCGCAAGCAGCAGCTCCTGCGCGAGCTGCACGCCCACCTCGCGCCCGCTCGACCCAGCCTCCTTCATGCGGCGCAGTGCCTCTTCGGTGAGCGTGATGCCCGGCACCTCGTTGTGCAGAAACGAGGCATGGCGGTAGCTCTGAACAGGCAGCAGGCCAAGAATGAGCGGGATGGGCGGCGGACCCAGCTGGTCGAGGAAGCGCGCTAAGCCGTCGATGTCGTAGGCGATCTGGGTCATGGCGAAGTGTGCGCCAGCGGCCACCTTCTGATGCAGGCGATCAATCTCCCATGCTGGATCATCAGCGTTGATGTTGAGCGCTACGCCGATGAGGAAGTTGGTTGGCGAGCCGATATCGTTGCCGGCGGTATCCATGCCTTGATTCATGCCGGCGATCACTTTGACCAATCCAATCGTATCGACATCGAACACGCCCGAGGTGCCCGGATAGCTGCCGAGCGCTGGGGGATCGCCCTTCAGCGCCAAGATGTTGCGCACGCCCAGCGCATGTGCGCCGAGTAGATCGCTCTGTAAGCCCATCAGCGAGCGGTCGCGGGTGGTGAAGTGCAGAATTGTTTCCATGCCCACTTGGCTCTGGATCAGATTGCACATTGGCAGCGCGCTCATCCTTACGCGCGCCATGGGGCTGTCGGCAACATTGATGAAGTGTACGCCATGCTCGGCCATGCGCCGGGCACCCTCTAGGCACGAGCGCGGGTTGTGGCCTTTGGGCGGGTCGATCTCAACGCTGGTGATGAACTCAGCCTGCGCGAGCATCTGGGCCAGTTTGGTTGATTCGGCTGTGACGCTCAGCTGGCGGGGTGCTTCTTCTTGCTCGAGCACCTCGATCAGCGCATGCTCGTGCGGTGTAAGGTCAGCGACCGCCTGTTTGATCGCCTCGATATGGGCTGGCTTGGTGCCGCAGCAGCCGCCAATGATCGCGACATTCAGCTCGCTCGCCATGCGCCGTGCGTAGTCGGCCATATATTCAGGCGACGAAGGATAAAACACCCGGTTGTGTTTTTCGGTTGGCCAGCCGGCGTTTGGCAGCGCCGAGAGGCGCACCTGTGGCGCTGCTGCGCGCATCGCCTGCAGCACACGGAACACTCGCTGGGAGCCGACCGAGCAGTTTACGCCAACCACCGTCGCCCCGGCAGCGCTGAGCTTGCGCACGACCTCCTCGGGCGTGTTGCCCATGACTGTGCGCCCATCTTCGGCAAACGTCATCTGGGCGACGATAGGCAGATCGCCAACGCTGCGCGCTGCTTGGATCGCGATCTCCATCTCGCGCAGGTCGCTGAATGTCTCAAGAAAAAAGAGATCAGCCCCCTGCTCCAGCAGCACGCCCATTTGCTCTTGGAAGATCGCTAGTGCGTCGGCGGCCTTGAGGTTGCCATATGGCTCGAGCAGTGCGCCGAGCGGCCCGACTGCACCGGCAATCAGTGTTGCCGTGCCCGCGATCTCACGCGCCTCGCGGGCTAACTTCATGCCTCGATGATTGATTTTGCGTACTTGATCTGCGAGGCCGAATGGCTCCAGCTTAAGCCGGTTAGCCCCGTAGGTGTTGGTCTCGATAATCTCGGCCCCGGCGTGAATATAGTTGAGATGCACTTGGCGCACAAGATCGGGCTGGCTCAGATTGAGCGCGTCAAAGCATTCATCGAAGTCAATGCCTTGATCGTATAGCTCGGTGCCCATTGCACCATCACAGACGATCACGCCCTGTTCTAGGCGCTCTAAAAAAGGTTGTGCCATAGATCTTCCACTACTGTATAAGGTTGAATTCCTGTCCCCATCTTATCACAAGCGCTGCTGCTGCTGTACAGTTTGGTCGCCTTGACGCTCACGGCAAGGGCTGGTATGCTGCTTCACGCAATCAAACCGAAGCAGTGGAAACAATCTTTATGGATGTTGTTGTCAATTTGCAGACTTTAACACCGACGCAGCCAGTGCTGTTGACGATCGGTAAGTTCGATGGTGTTCATCGCGCACATCAGCACTTGATTCGCCAGTTGGTGGCTCGTGCGCAAGCAAGTGGGGCGCAAAGCGCTGTGCTCACCTTCGATCCACATCCCGATACGGTGCTGCGCCCAGAGCGCGATCTGCGCTGCCTGACGACCATCGATGAGCGCGCCGCGCTGATTGCCGATCTGGGGGTCGATATATTGGTTGTGCTGCCGTTTGATGCTGCCATGTCGCAGCTGTCGGCGGCCGACTTTATGGCATGGCTCTGTGAGCATATGCAGCTGCGCGAGCTGTGGGTCGGGCCGGATTTCCGCCTTGGCCATCGTGCACTTGGCACGGTGTCTGTGCTGCGCGAGCTTGGTCAGCAGCTGGGCTACAGCGTGCATACCATCGAGCTGTGGACGCTCGATGGCGAGCACGTGCGCTCTTCAACGATTCGGGCGCTGCTTAGCGCAGGGCGCGTTGCCGATGCCAAGCGCTACCTTGGGCGACCATTTACTGTTACTGGTACTGTGGTCGCTGGCGATCAGCGCGGACGCACAATTGGCTTTCCTACCGCCAATATTGCTGTGACAGAGACCCATATGCTGCCTGCCGATGGCGTCTACGCCTGTCACGCTGAGCTGCTCGACACTGGCGGCATCTACAATGCGGTTACGAATGTTGGTGTGCGCCCAACGTTTGGTGTGCTGGGCCGCACTGTCGAGGCGCATCTCTTTGACTTCAGTGGCGATCTCTACGGTCAGCAGCTGCGCCTTGCTTTTATCGAGCATATTCGCCCAGAGCAGCGCTTTGCCTCCATTGATGCTCTCGTGCGCCAGATTGGCGCGGACGCTGAGCATGCTAAACTCCTACTTGACACAGTGAACCCCGTATGATATAATCCCCGTTTGCAAAAAGCATAACCATTGCTAAAGAGGTTCTGCATCCACCAAGACAGACCGACCAGAATAGATTGCGCGCCGTATGGCGCATTTTTCATTCGCTGCTTCGGAAAGCTCCAAGGACTCGCCTCCGACAACAATTGTACACCTACCCCAGAGGTGTCAACCGTTGGCCCGGGTGCGAGGATTTTGTGCTTTTTTGAGGCTAGGGAGCGAAGTCGATGCCACCAGTAACCACTAATGTGATCCTGCCGCCGCTGATCTCTCCAACCAGTCGCCGTGACGAGACAGGGCGTCTCCTCGCCCCGGAACGCCACAGCTTTGCGCGGATTCAAGATGCGATCGATGTGCCGAAGCTCATCGAAACGCAGCTTGACTCGTTCAGATGGTTCCAGCGCGAGGGCCTCCGCGAGCTGTTTGATGAAATTAGTCCAATTGAGGATTTTACCGGCAAAAATTTGGAGCTGAGCTTTGGCGACTATGAGTTCGGCGAGCCACGCTACAACGAGTATGAGTGCCGCGAGCGCGACATGACCTACGCTGCGCCGCTGCGGGTCAAGGTTCGCCTCAAGATCAAAAACACCGGCGAAATCAAAGAAAGTGAAATTTTCCTAGGCGACTTCCCCTTGATGACCGACAATGGAACGTTTGTCATCAACGGTGCCGAGCGCGTGGTGGTGTCACAGCTGATTCGCTCACCAGGCGTCTACTTTAAAGAAGAGAAGGATCCAACGAGTGGTCGTGCGCTGCATAGCGCTAAGCTGATCCCAAATCGTGGCGCTTGGCTTGAGTTTGAGACGAATAAGCGCGATGTGCTGTCGGTCAAGGTTGATCGCAAGCGCAAGCTGCCGGTCACCATCCTCATCCGGGCGGTGCTTGGGCTATTTAGCGCTAAGTCACTTGAGGAAAGTGGCCTGAATGATGATGTGGTGGCGCTGTTCGAATCCGTCGAAACCAATCGCGACCACCTCTTTATCGCTAGCACGCTGGAAAAAGATCCAACGACCAACGCCAAAGAGGCGATCATGGAGCTGTATAAGCGCCTACGGCCCGGTGATCCGGCGATGGTAGAAAACGCCCGCACGCTCCTTGAGACGCTGCTGTTCAACTCGCGCCGCTACGACCTTGGTAAGGTCGGGCGCTATAAGCTCAACCGTAATCTGTGGGAGAAGAGTCGCACCTTTGAGGGTCAGCAGACGCCTTCGCTTGATGAGCGTGTCCTGACCACCGCAGACCTGTTCAAGATCGTTGAGCGCATGATCGATCTGAACAACGGCATCGGCCAGCCCGATGACATCGATCACCTCGGCAATCGCCGCGTGCGTACCGTTGGCGAGTTGATCCAAACGCAGTTTCGCGTTGGCCTGCTGCGCATGGAGCGCGTGATCAAAGAGCGTATGTCGCTCCAGGACCCCGAGGCCGCTACGCCGAACGGCTTGATCAATATTCGGCCTGTGGTTGCGGCGATGCGCGAGTTCTTTGGTGGCTCACAGCTGTCGCAGTTTATGGATCAGACGAATCCGCTGGCTGAGCTGACCCACAAGCGCCGTCTGTCGGCCCTTGGCCCCGGCGGTCTAAGCCGTGATCGGGCTGGCTTTGAGGTGCGCGATGTGCACCACTCGCACTACGGCCGCATCTGCCCAGTGGAAACGCCTGAAGGTCCAAACATTGGTCTGATTGGCACAATGTCAACGTTTGCGCGCGTCAATGAGATGGGCTTTTTGGAGACGCCCTACCGCCGGGTCTATCGCGAGGTTGAGAATACCCCGATCTGGCGCGAGCGCGGCACTGTCGCCCGCGATGTGCGCGACCTGCGCACCGATGAGTTGATCGCTCCTGTCGGTGCACGCATCGACGCTGAGCTGGCCGAGATCATCGCTGTGGGCCTGCTGCGCGGTCAGATCCTGCGCGAGGATATTGTCGATCCACAGTCTGGCACGCTGCTGGCTGAGGCGGGCACGGAGATTAACCGTGAGCTGGCCCAGAAGATCGCTCAGCTGCCGCTGCGCATGATCAAAATTCGCCCGATTGTCACGAACGAGACCGACTATCTGCCTGCTGATGAAGAGGATAAGTTCATTATCGCGCAGGCGAATGCGCCGCTCGATCCGCACAAGCGCTTTGCCTCCACAACCGTTTCTTGTCGCCACGCCGAGGAGTTTGTGCAGGCTCCTGTCGAGACAATCGACTATATGGATGTGTCGCCTAAGCAGGTGGTTAGCGTCTCAACGGCACTGATCCCATTCTTGGAGCACGACGACGCGAACCGCGCGCTGATGGGTTCCAACATGCAGCGCCAGGCAGTGCCACTGCTGCGGCCAGATGCGCCAGTTATCGGCACAGGCATGGAGTACAAGGCTGCGCGTGACTCGGGCCAGGTGGTCGTGGCACGCAAGCCTGGCACGGTGATTTCTTCAACGAGCGAGCGCATTATTGTGCGCGAGGACGATGGCACCGAGCGCACCTACTGGCTGCTCAAGTTCCTGCGCTCGAACCAGGACACCTGTATCAATCAGCGCCCAAGTGTCATGGTCGGCGATCGTGTGTCGGACGGCCAGATCATCGCCGATAGCTCATCGACGCAGAATGGCGAGCTGGCGCTTGGCCAGAATGTGCTGGTGGCCTACATGCCTTGGGAGGGCGGTAACTTCGAGGACGCCATCTTGGTGAGCGAGCGCTTGGTGCGCGAAGATATCTTTACCTCGATCCATATCGAGAAGTATGAGGTCGAGGCGCGCGATACCAAGCTTGGCCCCGAGGAGATCACCCGCGATATTCCTAATGTCGGCCAAGATAGTCTCAAGAACTTGGATGAGAACGGCATCATCTACATCGGTGCCGATGTTCAGCCCAATGATATCTTGGTTGGTAAGATTACACCCAAAGGCGAGACAGACCTGACCGCTGAAGAGCGCCTGCTGCGCGCCATCTTCGGTGAAAAGGCCCGCGAGGTCAAAGATAGCTCGCTGCGTGTTCCCAACGGCGTCAAAGGCAAAGTCATCGACGTTAAGGTGTTTACACGCGATGAAAACACTGAGCTGCCAGTGGGTGTCAATCAAACGGTGCGCGTCATGCTCTGCCAGAAGCGCAAGATCAGCCCTGGCGATAAGATGGCCGGTCGCCACGGTAATAAAGGCGTGGTGAGCCGCGTGCTCGCCGTGGAAGATATGCCGTTCCTGCCTGATGGCACACCAGTTGACATCGTTTTGAATCCGCTGGCTGTGCCAAGCCGTATGAACATCGGCCAGATTCTGGAGACCCACCTAGGCTGGGCTGCGCTGCGGCTGGGCTATCGCATTGCGACGCCGGTCTTTGACGGCGCTCACGACTCGGACATCGCCAATGCGCTGAATACCGCCGGGCTGCCACCGGATGGCAAGATTGATCTCTATGATGGTCGCACTGGCATTAAGTTCGATAACCCGGTGACCGTTGGCTACAAGTATATGCTGAAGCTGGCGCACTTGGTTGAGGATAAGATTCACGCTCGATCAACTGGCCCATACAGCTTGGTCACCCAGCAGCCACTTGGTGGTAAAGCCCAGTTCGGCGGCCAGCGCTTCGGTGAGATGGAGGTGTGGGCGCTCGAAGCCTATGGCGCAGCCTATATCCTCCAAGAGATGTTGACGGTCAAGTCCGATGATGTGGTTGGTCGCGTCAAGACCTATGAGGCGATTGTGAAGGGCGAGCCGATTCAAGAGGCCGGCGTGCCTGAGTCGTTCAAGGTGTTGATCAAAGAGCTGCAGTCGCTCGGCCTGTCGGTCGAGGTGCTGACCTCTGACGAGCGGCCGGTGGAGCTTACCGACACTGAGGCTGACGATCTCTCGGCCTTGGATGGCATCAACTTGTCGGGTATGGAGAAAGGCGAGTTCTAAAGGTCGCCAGCGGCACGCCTTCCAGGGTGTGTCGCTGGCACGGTTGCCGTTCCTGAGCGAAGAGAGGAGAAGGGATGGGCCGTCCAGCGAAGTCGGTCGATTTTTTTCGAGTTTGGTCGGCAGCAATGGCCTATGTGCTTGGGTACTGGTGGGCCGACGGGTGTATGCGCATCAAGCAGCCCACCGGTGCCCACGAGATCGAGATCGCCAGCAACGATGTTGCACATCTAGAGCTAGTTGCCGCCGCGATCGGTGAGCACTACTCTATGCGTAGGATCTCGGTCGAGCGCGCAGGCTATGCGCTCAACTATTGTAGCAAGGAGATGTATCAGGATCTCCAGCGCCTGGGCGGCACGCCGCGCAAGTCGCTCACGATCGGATTTCCTGCTGTTCCAGATGCCTACGTGCCCCACTTTGTCCGTGGGGTAATCGACGGCGATGGGACATGGATCTGGAATGGAGATCGTCCTGTGGTTCAAATTTACTCTGGTTCAGTTGATCTTCTGAAAGGGATTGCTACAGCTGTAGCACAGTTGACTGCAATCCCAGCTCCTAATGTCACCACGAATCGGAGCAACTGGACGATTAAGTGGAGTACAACGCGCGCTAAATGTTTAGCTGTGTGGTTGTACAACCAGAATCCTGGGATGAATCTGCAGCGTAAAGCAGAAATCGCACAAGCATTTATTGAATGGCAGCCAAAGAAGAAACCTCAAAAGGGCACGATAACAGACGGAATGCGCCGAAACTTTGCGGGCTATCTACCATCATAGGAGCACAGAATGCTCGAGATTAATGACTTTAATGCGATTCGTATCAGCCTCGCCTCACCTGATGAGATTATGAAGTGGTCTCACGGTGAAGTGACAAAACCTGAGACGATTAATTATAGAACGCTCCGACCTGAGCGTGATGGCCTCTTCTGCGAAAAAATCTTTGGTCCTACCAAGGATTGGGAATGCTATTGCGGAAAATACAAACGCGTGCGCTATAAAGGCATTGTTTGTGATAAATGTGGTGTTGAAGTAACGCGATCTAAGGTGCGTCGTGATCGTATGGGCCACATTAAGCTAGCTTCGCCTGTATCGCACATCTGGTTTGTTAAGGGCACACCCTCGCGCCTAGGTCTGCTGCTGGATATCTCACCACGCAATCTTGAGCGCGTGTTGTACTTCGCCGCCTACATTATTACCGATGTTGATGAGATGGCGATCAACAATCTCCGCGAGCAGATCAAGGCTGACTTCAAGCAACGTCGTCAGGATATTGAGCGCAACCAAGGTGAGCAGAGCGGCGAGCGCGCCACGAGCCTGAGCAAAGAGCTTTCTGCCCTTGATACCGAGCTTGAGTCTTCAATGCAGGCGGCGCGTGAGAATTTCTCCCATCAGCGCCAAGAGCTTGAAGACGAGGCCAACAACCTGCGTGAGCAGCTCGAGGACATGATCGCCCATGATGCGCTGGCCGACGAGGATATCAACTTCCGCGGCACGCTGCTCATCGAGGAAAACGAGCCGGTGCGTGAGCGCATTCTGGAGCAGCTTGATCAGCTCGTTGAGCAGGAGCGCGAGCGTCTAGAGCAGCGCCGCGACTACGAGCTAGAAAACATCCAGGTGCTGTCCGAGAGCGAGCGCGATCAGAAGCGCTCTGCCGCCGATGCTGAGCGTGAGAAGCTGCTTTCATCGCTGGCGAAGCAGCTTGAGGATCTCAACAAGCAAGAAAAAGAGAAGCTAGAGCAGCTTGATGATATCGTTCTGCATCGGATTATCTCCGAGAACGAGTACCGGCAGCTGCGCGATCTGGCTCCCTACACGTTTAAGGCTGACATGGGCGCTGGCGCAATCCGCGACATCGTCTCGCTAGTTGATCTGGACGCACTGGCCAATCAGCTTCAGGCTGAGGTGCAGACGACATCCGGCCAGCGGCGTAAGAAGGCGACCAAGCGCCTGCGGGTTGTCGAAGCCTTCCGCAAGAGCGGCAATCGTCCAGAGTGGATGATCATGACCGTGCTGCCAGTCATTCCGCCAGATCTGCGGCCGATGGTGCAGCTGGACGGTGGGCGCTTTGCCACGTCTGATCTCAACGATCTGTATCGACGTGTGATCAACCGCAACAACCGTCTCAAGCGTCTGATGGAGCTGAATGCGCCTGAGATTATTGTGCGCAATGAGAAGCGCATGCTGCAGGAGGCGGTTGACGCCTTGATCGACAATGGTCGCCGTGGCCGCCCTGTCAGCGGCAAGGGCAAGCATCGCCTGAAGAGCCTGAGCGACATGCTCAAGGGTAAGCAGGGTCGCTTCCGCCAAAACCTGCTTGGTAAGCGTGTAGACTACTCCGGCCGCTCGGTGATCGTGGTTGGGCCAACGCTTCAGCTGCACCAGTGTGGTCTGCCAAAGAAAATGGCGCTTGAGCTGTTCAAGCCGTTTGTGATGCGGCGCTTGGTGGACAAGGGCTTTGCCCATAACATCAAGTCGGCCAAGCGCTTTGTCGAGCGGGTGCGCCACGAAGTTTGGGATGTGCTTGAGGAAGTGATCAAGGACTACCTTGTGCTGCTTAACCGCGCGCCTTCGCTGCACCGGCTGTCGATCCAAGCGTTTGAGGCCAAGTTGATCGAGGGGTCGGCCATCCAGCTGCATCCGCTGGTCTGCGCCGCCTTCAATGCTGACTTCGACGGCGACCAGATGGCGGTGCACGTGCCGCTCTCGCGCAAGGCGCAGGAAGAGGCGCGCCGGCGCATGATCTCGACCTACAACTTGCTCTCACCGGCCAATGGTGATCCAATCATCACGCCATCACAGGATATTGTGCTGGGCTGCTACTATCTGACGCAGATCCGTGATGGGGCAAAGGGTTCGGGCAAGCGCTTTGCCAATACGGAGGAAGCGCTGCTGGCGCACACCAACGGCGTTGTCCATATTCAGGCCCCGATCTGGGTGATTATGGAGGACTACGTCCAGCCAGCCAATGATCGCCAAGCCAAGCAGCTTGAGTCACGCGATGGTTTAACGCCGCGCTACCTGCTTGAGACAAGCGTGGGCCGCATCATCTTTAACGATGCGCTACGCTACAAGGGCGAGCCAACCGCTGGCGAAATTATGCCTGATGGGCGTAACTATTTCTCACCGCTGCACTTCCGCAACCAGCTTGTGGGCAAATCGGGCCTCAAGGCGATCATTGCCGACTGCTATCGATTCCACTCGCGGCGGGAGAACGTTATTCCCGAGGTGTATGCCGAGCTGAAAGAGCGCTTTGGCGCAGACACATCCGACGAGTCGCTGCTGCGCTTCTATGCGTCGGAGCGCACGGCGCGCTTGGCTGACCGTCTCAAGGCGCTTGGCTTCAAGCACGCTACCTTGGGTGGTATGACCTTCTCCGCGGCGGACATTGAGGTTCCGGCCAACAAGCAGGAGATCATCGAGGAGACGTATCAGAAGGTGACGGAGATCGAGCGCATGCAGCGCCGCGGTCTGATCACCGATGAAGAGCGCTATCGTGAGGTCGTGACAGCATGGCTTGAGGCGACGAACGATATCAAGAATGCTGTGCGTAATGCGCTCAACCCCTTCGGCCCGGTGTCGATGATGGCAACATCACAGGCCCGTGGTAACATCGAGCAGATTCGTCAGATGGCCGGTATGCGCGGACTTATGTCCGATCCAACTGGTCGAATTATTGAGCTGCCAATTACCGCAAACTTCCGCGAGGGTCTGACGGTTATTGAGTACTTTATTTCAACCCACGGTGGTCGTAAGGGCTTGGCCGATACCGCGCTGCGTACCGCTGACGCTGGCTATCTGACCCGCCGTCTCGTCGATGTCGCTCAGGATGTCATTGTGACGATTGAGGACTGTGGCACCGAGGACGGCCTGTGGATGCGCAACAGCCGCGATATCCTGGCCTCCGTTGACGAGCGCATGGTCGGCCGTGTGGCGGCCGCTGATCTGGTTGATCCAAACACCAACGAGATTATTGTCGCCCGTGACGAGGAGATCACCGAGGCCCACGCTGTCAAGTTCAAAGAGATCTATGAGGGCCTTGATAAAGAGGCGCAGGCTGACTACGGTGTGTTTGTTCGCTCAGTGCTCAACTGTACATCGGAGCATGGCATTTGTCGTCTGTGCTATGGGCGCAACTTGGCAACCGGCATGCTGGTCGAGATTGGCGAGGCCGTTGGTATTATCGCAGCACAGTCGATTGGTGAGCCTGGTACGCAGCTGACCCTGCGCACCTTCCACACTGGCGGTATCGCAACCGACACCGATATTACTCAGGGTTTGCCGCGTGTGCAGGAGATCTTCGAGGCGCGTGTGCCGAAAGGTAAGGCCATCTTGGCGCAGATCGGCGGACGTGTCGAGATCATCAAAGAAGAGGAAGGCGTGCGCCGTCTGCGCATTGTCTCGTCAGAGATCTACACCGACGAGCTGCCGCTGCCCAGCGACTACAATGTTATCGCACAAGATGGCGACGAGGTCACATCCGGGCAGAAGCTCGCAGAGAGCAACATCGACGGCGATGATCGCGAGCCGATCTTGGCCAACTTAGCCGGCACGGTGTTTGTGGAGAAAGATCGCATCGTTATTCGCGCTGAGGATCGTGAGGAGCATGAAGAGGTTATCTCGCACTCCGCTCGCCTGCGCGTGAAAGACGGCGATATGGTTGAGGTCGGCCAGCAGCTTGCTGAAGGTTCGGCTGATCCTCAGGAGATGCTCCAGCTGCGCGGTCGTGAGGCGGTGCAAGAGTACCTCACCAACGAGGCGCAGAAGGTGTATCGCTCCCAAGGTGTGTCGATCAATGATAAACACATCGAGATCATCGTGCGCCAGATGCTGCGCCGTGTGCGCATCGAGGAGCCTGGCGACACCGAGCTGCTGCCTGGCGAGCTGATTGAGATCTACGAGCTGAATCGGATGAACGCGGCTGTGGTTGCGCAGGGCGGTGATCCGGCGCTGGCGCAGCCAGTGCTGCTGGGTATCACGAAAGCGTCGCTCTCGACCGACTCCTTCTTGTCGGCAGCATCGTTCCAAGAGACGACCCGCGTGCTGACCGAGGCCGCAGTCAATGGTAAGATCGACTATCTGCGCGGTCTGAAAGAGAATGTGGTCATCGGTAAGCTCATTCCGGCAGGCACCGGTATGGAGCATCGGCGCAAGCTGGCCGAGGCCGCCGCTATCCGTGCGGCTCAGCTGGCCAACGCCCAGCCTGGCGAGATCCCGCAGGGCGCTCCGGCACCACTCGGTGAAAATAAGCCCATGCAGGCGCGGCCGTTCGATGAGGCGATGTCTGAGATCGACGCGAGCCGTGGCTCGAAGCAGCTCAGCGAGGATGAGCGCATCGAGCAGCTGCTGGCGCGTATTCGCCAAGAGGATCAGCGCGGTGATTTCGGCGGTGTCTATACCGATCCGGAGCCGCGCAATGAGACCGATGCGGACTATCTGAACAACGATAAGGACTAATTCGCAGCGGTAGGAATGTTCCGCAGCCAGCACCATCCTGCATGGTGCTGGCTGTGTGTTTAACCGCGCTGCTCCAGCTAGATCTGCTGGTGGGCGTAGCCCATAGGCTAGGTCTGGCTGCAAACTGCTACTGGCGCACCCAGGCCGCACGGGCATACTGATCGTCGAAACGGCGGTCGAATGGCAAGCAGTGGTGGCGCTGGCGATACGCTGCAAGCTGGCGCATACAATTAAAGCCTGCTGCCGAGATGATCCGGTTGGCATGGCTGAAGAGCGGCCAAGCCGGATAAACTTGCCAGTGCTCTAGTCCTGGCCAGCGCGGACTCGGCACAGTCGGTGGTGTCATCAGCACAAGCTGTGGATCGGCCTGCTCAAGCGTGGCGAGTGCTTTGGCGTACTCCAGCAGCGCCTGCACTTCCGCAGCACTGCCGGTGTGGACGATCAGCCACACAGCTTGGCCACTACGCTGAATGGCTTGGCAGCGCGCTAGCAGGTGGGCAGGCGCAAGCGCAGGCGGATCGTGCAGCTGCAGCGGGTTAACCACGGTGGAGTAATCAGCGATAAACTGGCGGTGGGCGGTCTCAAGCGGCTCAAGCAGCCACGTTTGCGTGTAGGTGGGTGGCTGGCCGCGCAGCAGCGGACGGTAGCTTGGCCAGCGCAAGCGACGCGCTAGATAGGTGACAGGCACATCGAGTGCTAGCTCACACCACTCGCCCTGAATGCCAGCGGGGAAGGCATCTAGATAGATATGCTGCGGCTGGAAACGGGCGATCTGGAGCTGTAGCCAGCGGCGAAACGCGGCCACGTTGCGCTCTAGCGCTGGCGGTGGCTGGAGCAGTTCGAACGGTCCACGAATGGTTGGATCGCTCGCCCATGGCGACGCTGTCAGCAGCAGCAGCGGTGGCTCTAGCTGCAGCGTGTGGGCTACAGCGCGCGCACGGGTCAGATGGCCGAGGCCGCCACCAAAGGCGTAGTACAAAATCATCGGCCAGCGGCGATGAGCTCAGCGATCAGGATAAGCCGATCCTGGGCTTGTAGA
Source organism: Herpetosiphonaceae bacterium (assembly GCA_013538855.1). Taxonomy (GTDB): domain Bacteria; phylum Chloroflexota; class Chloroflexia; order Chloroflexales; family Herpetosiphonaceae; genus OHK22. Next base: position 14,360 of record JABXJS010000235.1, on the reverse strand, counting down.
TCCTCACAGAGCAGTATGCCATAGCTCGCGCGCGGCGTGCCTGGGCTAATCGTGTAGATTGTATTGCCAGCGCTATCGACGACCACCACATGTGTATTGCTGGCTTTGACAACACCTAGGGGCGTAGCATCGCTTTGCACGCTGAAGCCGGCGGCTTGCTGATCGATCACGCAGGCGTGCTCGCCCTCCTCGTTGGCGCTGATGCGCACCTGCGTATCTTTATATTTGACCTTCCAGCGTAGAGTGCCGTCCATCGAGCGCAGTTTAAAGCTCTGCGCGCTAAACTTAACCTCGGCGACCGCCGTGCTCTGCGCATCAAGATAACGCCGCTTGCCTTTTGACGAGATGTCGCTGAGCAGCGCCTGCGTGGTGCCGCTTTGGCGCTGCGTGATCGTGATCGAGCTGTCGATGCTGAGAATGCTTTCGCTCGTCGGTGGCTGGTCGGCGGAGCGAATAATGATTTGCTCAGGGATCGCGGTGCTCGGTGCGACAACATCCGCTGCTGACTCCTCAACGACGGCGGTATCCGACTGGCCACAGGCGACGAGCAGCAGCAATACTAGATATACCCAACGACGCATTAGATTGCTCCTATGAGCTGGAGATAGGCATTGATCTCGCGCTCGTGACTAAATGCGCCGCTAACGTGCTCATGCAGCGCGTGCCCCATCTGCTGGAGTTGGTGGCTGGAGGCGGCGAGCGCTGACTGGAGCGCCTGCTGGCACTCGTGCGCGACGCCTGGCGTAAACGTGAAGCCTAGCCCTGGCTGATCAAGCACATCGCCAAGGCCGCCAGCCGTTGAGCAGAGCACAGGCTGAGCGAGTGCAGCCGCTTCGAGCAGCACATTCGGGAGGCCATCGTAGAATGAGGGTAGCACGATCAGATCGCAGGCCAGATAGCGTGCTAACAGCTCTGCATGCAGCATAAATGGCTCATGAATGACGCTGATCTGGGCTGCGTGAGCGTTGATCCAGTCGCGCACATCTGCCTCTACCTCGCCGCCGATAAGCACGAGCGCAGCAGCGGCGCGCCCAGAGTGCAGCAGCGCATCTAAGAAAAAAATCGTGCCCTTCTTGCGCTTGAGATGGCCGAACAATCCAAAGACACGGCGCTCGGTGGCGTGTTCGGCGCGCCATGTGGCCGCCCAGCGGCGCTGCGATGGTAGCGGCTCCCAGGCTGCCACATCGATGCCGTTGGGAATCCAGACCGGCTGGATGGATGGCAGCCAGCGCTGCAGGCGGCGCGCGTGTTCTTGGCAAACAACAACGGTGCGTGCTGAGCGCTGCAGCGCATCGACTAAGATCGGACGGCGAGCTGCATTGAATATGCCTGTATCAAGATCATTGCCGCGCAGCAGTGTGATCAGCGGCACATCCAGCCATGCGGCGTAGACTGGTGCAGCCAGCAAGGCAAGATAGCCCCCAAAGGCCACAACATGACTCGGCGGATGGCGGCGGGCGTGCTGCTCGACCATTAGCCATGCTCGCTGCAGCGTATGCGCTGGGTCAGCCGCAACTGGACAGCTCAGATAGACGCCGTTGTGCTGTGTGGTGCTGTGCCAGCGCGCCAACCGTGCGGAAAGGTGCAGCACATCGACGTGCACGCCAGCCGCGCGCAGCCCATACACAATACGGTCGCAGGATTGGGCCATGCCACCGCGGCGCGGATAGTAGTGCTCGGTGATCCAGAGCAGGCGCATTAGCTCTGCATCCAATCGTTGCTGCCGCTATCTTCCTCCCAGGAATCAGGTGGTGTGTGCTCACCACTGAACGCCGCGTGGTCTGTGGCGTCGAAGGCTTGATTGGTGAATGCTGTTGGCGCATCGAGATTGAGCGGCTGGAAGTTTGATTTGCGATAGTAGTCTAGGCGCAGCATATACGGATCGTTTGGCTCAGACTGGGCGGCGCCATGCAGGTTCTGGCGCGCAGCGCATTCGACGCACACATTCTGCGGGCTAAAGTGTGCACTGCAGGCAGGCCGCTGACAGCTCGGGCAGATCGTTACCGCGGGCTGATCACAGCTGCGGATCAAAAAAAAGCCTTGTTTAATCGCACAGTTCATGGCATCTCCTGGGGCTAGGTTCGTGGCTGCTGCCTTTGGCAACATGGTTAGCGACTGTGTGGCACAGGCTGAATCTGTCGATACAAGTGGGCCATGGTATCTAAAAACTGCTGTGGACTGTGATACTTGTTGTTGTGCCACTCAAAGCGCTGCCGCACAATGATTCGCTGCCGCTCAGGCCGGTACTCTGTCTGAAAGCGCAGAGTCTGATCTGGCATGGTGGCCGTTGGTGCGTACTGATCGCGCAGGTCAAGCGCGAGCATAATGATGTGGCGTGTTTTCGTTTTAGATTTACGCTTGATTTTGCCGCTGCTGCTGCGCTTGGTTGTCGTGCGCTGCTGCACATAGTCGGTGAGCTGCCAGCGCAGGCGTGTGCCATCGACAAGCTGGCAGCTGCCGGTGAACCAGGGATCAATATAGACGGCGGTGCTGCGGCGCGGATAGCCCTGATGCTGATCTTCAAAGCGCTCCTTGAGCTTCGTCTTCATGGAGCTACCGCGCAGATCCACGGTGAGCGTCACCGGGACGGAGGTGTTAAGATCGGCGCTGAGCACGGACATCACTGGCAGGATGTAGTCACGCAGCCGAGCGTTGATCTGCTTGGTGCTCGTGCGGCTCTGGCCTTGTGCTAGCACCAGCGCGCCGACTGCGAAGCCGACGCCGCCGAGCGCAACGATAAACGGACCGGGATGCTTGATCAGCACACCTAGCAGAAAAAAGGCTATGCTGAATACCACAAACACAATGCTGGTTGTATAGTTTGGTCGAACTGCGACAGGGGCTGCAATCTGCTGCTGCAGCGCTGCCAGCCAAGCGTTGATGGCGGCTTGGCCAGCGACAGTTTGATTTTGCTCGAAGGTCGCGAAAAGCTCCACATTGGTTATCTGCATCACGACCGGCCCTCCTTGTGCTGACGATTATGCGCCAAGTACAGCGTGGTAAAGATCGCGTAGCGCTTGCTGTGAGCGCTGCCAGGTCCAGCTGGCGGCGATAGTGTGCTGGGCCGCTGCGCCGAGCGCCTGGCGCTGCTGCGGATACTCGACCAGAATGCGTATAGCGCGTGCAAGCTCTGCTGGCCGATCAGGGCGCACGAGCCAGCCGTTCTGTGCATGCGTGATGATCTCACGAATAGCGGGCAGATCGGAGGCGATCACCGGTACGCCCACGGCCATCGACTCCAGCACTTTAAGCGGACAGCAGCCCTGCTCCAGATTGCGTGGGCACTCGGTGAGCGGGGCCAGCGTGAACAGCGCGTGCTGCTTCCATGATTGAAGTGTTGCTGTGTCGAGCTGGAAGTGCCAGTGAATGCGATCGTGAAGCTGGAGCTGGTTGGCTAAGCGCATGTACGGGCGAGCGCGACGCTCAGTTACAGACGAGCAGATCACAAGCTGAAGCGTAGGCAGATCGCGCAGCTGCTGCCAGGCGCGCAGGAGTATGTCGATGCCCTGCCAGCTCTGGAGCGCGCCGAAATAGAGGCCGTACTGCTGCGGTGCGCCTGCTGGTGGAGCCGAGACGCTGGTGGGCAGATCGGCTCCATTGGGAATAACGCAGATATGCTGAGCTGGCGCGCCGAGGCTGATCAAGCGCTGGCGCATGGTCTGCGAGGGCGTGATAATACGCGTCGCATGTGACCAGCAGTCGATTTCGAAGCGGCGCAGTTTGGTGATCGTCTGCGGCGGGACATGGGGATAGTGCTCGGGCAGCTCGATTGAGGGCAGGCCGTTGATCTCGTAGATGAGTGGGTAGCGACCCTGCGCGTGCTGGAGCAGTGGAATGCCGCTCCAGGGATCGCGAAAGTGGCCGATGCGCAGGTGGTGCTGGCTGGCGAGCAAGTGGCTGAGCAGCCGCCCGTAGGCCTGAATGCGGTCGAGCAGGTGCGGAGTAGGCTGATCGAAGCGCACAACCTCTGTCGCGTCGTGATGCTGATAGGCGGGCAGCACCGCGTCGCCGAGACCGTACACGAGCGCGCCGCCAACCAGCTCAACCAGCGTGGTGACCATGTGTTGAATATGGATGGCGGCACCCTTGGGGCCAGGGAAGCGGTCGAAGGATGCGTATACAGCTGGATGTTGGCGCTGAAGCATCGGCCCCGTCCTTCCTGCAAGCGAGCGTAGCGTGCTTGGTTGCTCGTTGTTTGGCGCGCTACTGAGCGGCAAAAATCACATCGACGGCTGCAGCGAGGCTCGGTACGACTGCTACATCGGGCGGAGCCTGCGCGTGCTGATCGGCCCCGTAGCCGGTGGTAACCATGATTGCGTGACAGCCAGCATTGAGGCCAGCCTGCACATCGAGCAGCTTATCACCGATCATCCAAGAGTTGCGCAGATCGATACAGTGCTCACTGGCGGCCTGCTCAAACAGCGCCGTGCCCGGCTTACGACAAGCGCACGGACCGGTTACATCTGGATGGTGCGGGCACCAATACCACGCATCGACGCGAGCAGCGAATGGCTTAAGCAGCGCGTTGATGCGCTGGTTGACGGCGTGCAGCTCGGTGCTCGTGTAGTAGCCGCGCGCAATCCCGGACTGGTTGGTGATGACGATGACCGGCCATCCAGCGGCGTTGAGGCGGGCGATGGCTGCGCCGACGGTGGCCTCAAGTTGCACAAGCTCCGGCTGGTGCAGATAGTTGACCTCGACATTGACCGTGCCATCGCGATCAAGAAAAATTGCAGGTTGTTGCATAGCTACAGTAGGTTGCTAGATGATTACGGAGCATAGATGCTTGATCAACTACGCTTCAAATAGGGCTTTCTCCATCAGGTCGCAGAGCACATGGCCGACGATCATTGACACCTCTTGAATGACATAGGTTTGTTGGGCTGGCACAACCAGCGCATAGTCACACAGCGGCAGCAGGGCACCGCCGTCGCGGCCAATCAAGCCCAAAACAATATTGCCGCGCTCGCGGGCCACCTCGGCCGCCTTGATAACGTTGCGTGAGTTGCCGCTGGTGGTCAGACAGACCAGCACATCACCAGGCTGGAGGTGGGCGGCGGCTTGGCGGCTGAAAACCTCATCGTAGGAGTAGTCGTTGCCGATGGCGGTGAGCGATGACGTGTCGGTGTGCAAGGCTAGGGCTGGCAGTGGTGGGCGATCAAGCAGATAGCGCCCGACGAACTCGGCGGCGAGGTGTTGGGCATCGGCGGCGCTACCGCCGTTGCCGCAGAAGATGGCCTTGTGGCGCTGTTTGTAGCACTCGATCAGAATATCGGCCATGGTGCTGATGGTGTCGCACTGGCTGTTGAGCACCTGCTCGGCGACAGCAATATGGTCGCGAATGATGCGCTGAATGTATGGTTGATGGTTTGGCATGTGGATAACTCCTAAACAATGTGTCGCGGCGGACGAGTTTAGGATACCATATCTGATGGCACTGGCTGTACAAGGCGCTGGTAGATTGCCAGCACGCGCTCAATCATAAGCTCAGGCGTGAACTCTTGGCGGGCGCGCAGCTGCCCAGCCGCAGAGAAGTGCGCCCGCAGCGTGGGATTGGCAAGCAGCACGTGAATCGCCTGAGCCAGCGCTTGAGGGTTGGCTGGCGGTACAACGAAGCCGGTTTTGCCGTGCTGGTTGACATAGCTGGTGCCAGTGCCTAACTCAGTGCTGACGATCGGCAGGCCAGCGGCGAGCGCCTCCAGCTGCACAATGCCGAAGGCCTCGGAGCGCAGGTGTGCTGGCAGCACAAACACGCTGGTGCTGGCATAGTAGTTTGGCAGCTCAGCATCATCGACCTCGCCGGCCCAGATAATGCGATCTGCAACATTTAGCTCGTTAGCCAGGCTGCGCAGTCGTGCTTCCTCGGGGCCGATGCCGACCATAACCAGCTTAGCGCTGGCTGGCAGCAGCGTCAGCGCCTCGACCAAGAAGTGCAGCCCTTTGTAGTAGCGCAGGCGTCCCACAAATAGAATTGCGTCCGGCCCAAAGCGCTGCTTTAGTGCGCTCGTGCGCTGTGGATCGGGGCTGTTGAAGCGCTCGGCATCGACTGACAGGGGCACTACAGTGCACTTCGCCGCCAGTGGCTGGAGCCACGGCGATGACTGAATGTACTGCGGACTCGTGGCGATAATTTGATCGGCGGCAGCGAGCGTGCGCTGCAGCAGCGGACGATACAGCTTGAGCAAGCGCTGCTGGCGAACAATGTCGCTTTGGTGGGTGATCACCAGCGGTGGCCGCCGCCGCTGTGTCCAGTAGACGAGGTCGCCAGGCGGAAAAGGATGGTGCAGATGGATCAGATCGGGCTTGATGTTCCAGCTATGCCAAAGCATTGATGGGCTTATGGGCGTTGATGCACGGCGCAGCCACTCGGCGGCCTTGATCACGACCACACCATTACGCTGCTCTATCACCGTCGTGGGTCGAGTATTGCTAACTAACACCGTGACGCGCTGGCCCCGTTCAACCAACCCCTCGCTCAAGATACGCAGATGATTCTCCATGCCACCGAGCACAGGGAAGTAGTCCTTGTATACGTGCAAGATATGCATAAGCACATTGACCTCGAAATAAAGACCATATTATAGCACGACAGTGCTGCTAAAGGTGTACGAGTTGTGCTGTGGATAAGGTATAATTATGCTAGTACAGTGCGTGTGCTAGTACAACTAGAACAAAACAATATTCCCGATCTAATGGCGTGAGAATTGTAGATTTGTAAGGAGTTTGTTTTCGAACATACTTTTACCCCAAGAGGAACCAACACCATGTCTATCACACAGCGAAAATTCAAACATGTTACGCGCCGGAATCAGGGATCGGGAGGAGGATGGCAGGTTCGAATACGGATTCGTGGCGAGGTCTACTCGAAGTTTTTTGGCGATGTCGCCTGCGGTGGCACCGAGGCGGCACTGCGCCAAGCCCTCGACCACCGCGATGAGATTCGCCGAACCCTCGGCAAGCCTATGCAGCCACAGCTTGATCCAAGCCAGAGCTACAAGAGCGTCAGCCGCATCGATCAGGAGATCAAAGGAACCCATGGCTGGTATGTGCGGGTTGGCTTTCGTGGCGAGTGGCGGGTGAAATTCTTCAGCGACCTCCAGTTCGATGGTCGCGAGGGCGCGCTCGCTGCAGCGCTAGAGTATCGCGACGAGATGGAGCGCGAGCTGGGCAAGCCACGCACTGATCGAGTTGTGCCGGCGACACGCCCGCGCAATAACACTGGCGTTCTGGGCGTAAGCCGCGTCGAGAAGCCCTTCCGCGATCGTAACGGGCGCTTGCAGACCCGCCCAGTGTTTGAAGTCACATGGACGCCTGAGCCAAATGTGATTCAGCGCACCTCAGTTTCAATCAATAAGTATGGCGAGAAAGAAGCGCTGCGCCGCGCGCTCCAGCTACGGCGCGAAAAAGAGCGCGAGATTTACGGAAAGGCGTTGTCTACAAACAGTAACAATAGTAATAGCAACGCTGGTGGTTAAGGAGTTCGTATGTCCTTGTTGCCCTCAACCTACGTGGTTGATATCGCCGATTCGGTTGGCGAGACTGTACGTCTAGCTGGATGGGTGTACCACAAAACTGAAAAAGGCAAACTGGTTTTTATCCAACTGCGCGACGGTACTGGCGTTATCCAGTGCGTCGTGTTTAAGAAGAATGTCAGCGAGGATGTGTTTGAGCGCGCTAAGCAGCTCACGCAAGAGTCGTCGCTGTATGTGACCGGAACGGTGCGCGCCGATGAGCGCTCGGCGCTTGGCTTCGAGATTGACGTTAGCGATATCGAGGTCGTCGATCTGGCCAACGAGTACCCAATTACACCGAAGGAGCACGGCACACAGTTCTTGATGGAGCATCGCCACCTGTGGGTGCGCTCGTCGAAGCAGCACGCACTGCTGCGCATCCGCGCTGAGGTGATCGCCGCAGCGCAGGAGTACCTCAACAGCGAGCACTTCGTGCGCTACGATACGCCGCTGCTGACGGCCACCGCCGCCGAAGGTACCACCAACCTTTTCGCTACCGACTACTTCGATCTTGGCAAGGCCTACCTGGCGCAGACCGGGCAGCTCTATGTCGAGTCGGGTATGAGCACCTTTGGCCGGGTCTACTGCTTCGGCCCGACCTTCCGCGCCGAGAAATCGAAAACACGGCGCCACCTGACCGAGTTCTGGATGATCGAGCCAGAGGTGGCCTTCGCTGATCAAGACGATAATATGGAGCTACAGGAGAACTTTGTCGCCTATATCGTCCAGCGCGTGCTCGATCGCTGCGGCGAGGCGCTCAAAGTCCTTGAGCGCGATACCGCGAGCCTCGAACAGGTCGTGCCGCCGTTCCCGCGCATGAGCTACGATGAGGCCGTCGAGCGCATTCAGCAGGCTGTCCGCGAGGGTGTCACTGTGCCACCGGAGGATCAACCGCTGCCATCAATCGAGTGGGGCGAGGACTTCGGCGCACCCCACGAGACGTTCCTGGCCAGTTTGAACCAAAAGCCAGTGTTTATCTATAACTATCCCACTGTGGTCAAAGCCTTCTATATGCAGCCCGCCGAGGGTCGTCCCGAGGTGGTGCGCTGCGCCGATCTGCTGGCTCCCGAGGGCTATGGCGAGATCATCGGCGGCTCACAGCGCATCCACGATCCACAGCTGCTTGAGCAGCGCATCCGCGAGCATGGCCTCAACCTCGAAGACTATCAGTGGTACGTCGACCTGCGCCGCTATGGCACGGTGCCCCACGCTGGCTTCGGCATGGGCATCGAGCGCTGCACTGCCTGGATCGCCGGAACGCATCATATTCGCGAGACGATTCCCTTCCCGCGCCAGCTCTACCGCCTCTATCCCTAGCTGGCCCAGCACCTCTAGCTGCTTTGCCGCCCCCGACGCTGTGTCGAGGGCGGTTTTTTATCCGCCTAGGGCATGGTGGTCGGGGCTGCTGCAGATGCTACGATCTACGCCTGTAGCTCCGCGTTGAAAGCGAGGCTCCGCTTGAGTGAAGCTGATATGGCGATCCAGGACCGATCTACGAAAGGTGTTTATGGTGCCCGAGCGCGAGGCCGGGCTGCGGGCGGCGCTGGTGAGCCTTGTGCGGCGTACGTCGCGCGAGGTGCAGGCGGTCGCTGGCGTGTCGTTTGATCTTGCGCCAGACGAGATCGTCGGCTTTCTTGGCCCCAACGGCGCTGGCAAAACCACGACGCTTCAGATGCTCTCTGGCCTGCTTCTTCCCTGCGCTGGCGCGGTGCAGGTGCTTGGCTTTGTGCCCGAACGGCGCGAAAAAGCCTTTCTGCGCCAGATTACCCCCGTCATGGGCCAGCGCCATCAGCTCGTCTGGGATATTCCGGCGCTGGACTCGTTTGACCTCCAGCGCGCTGTCTATCAGATTCCTGAGGCGGAGTTTCGCCGCACCCGCGATGATCTGATCGACCTGCTCGATATCGGCGCAATTGTGCAGAAGCCGGTGCGTAATCTCTCGCTTGGCGAGCGCATGAAGGTTGAGATCACCGCCGCACTGCTGCATCGGCCCAAGGTGCTCTTTCTTGATGCGCCAACTATCGGCCTCGATGTGACGCTGCAGCGGCGCATTCGCACCTTCAGCGGCGAGTATAACCAGCGCTATGGCGCGAGCGTGATCCTGACCAGCCACTATATGGCCGATGTAGAGGCGCTGTGCCGCCGCGTGATCGTCATCCACCACGGCCAGCTGCTATTCGACGGCGACTTGAGCAGCCGCGTCGAGCGCTTCGCCGCCTTCAAAACGCTGTCGTCACCCTCCTCGATCCGCGCAGCGCCTTGAGCGCCTATGGTGAGGTCGTGGCCCAGGACGGGGCGCGCGTGACGCTGTACGTGCCCAAGGCCGACACGCCGCGCATCACCGCGCAGATCCTCGCCGCCTGCGCGGTGCAGGACCTGACGGTCGAAGACCCGCCGATTGAGGATGTGATCGAGCATGTGTTTGCTACGGAGGCCATCGTATGAGCTGGCGGCTAGACTACTATTGGGCGCGCATCAAGGTGGCGATGGCGACAATGGTCCAGTATCGCACCTCCAACATCATCTGGCTGCTGGCGATGATGGTCGAGCCGGTGGTGTACCTGGTGGTCTGGTCGACGGTGGCTCGCTCACAGGGCGGCAGCGTGGTCGGCTACACTCCGGGCACCTTTGCGGTCTACTACATCGTCTGGACGCTCGTGCGGCATATAAATATTGCGCTCACGCCGTATGCGTTCGAGGGCCGGCTTCGGCGCGGCACGCTGTCGAACGAGCTGCTGAAGCCTGTGCATCCGTTTCACCTGATCAAGATGTTTGTTCAGCCCACCATGAAGCGCCTTATGACCGATGTGCAGGCACGCTCGACTATGCGTTTACTAAGCCCGCTGACGCGCAGATTATCGTCAGCGTGCGCGAGGTGCGCATCTGGCAGGCGGTCGATGTGCTCACTGGCCTGGGCGTGATTATCACGGCCGTTGTGCTGCTGGGCGGGGCTGTCGGCTGGCTCGACGCGCGTATGTTTTTGGCGGCGCTGCTGCTGGGCGTGCTGATGATCTATAGCGTTTGGCTGATGCTCACGGCAGGCACCTGCTGGGTGGTGCGCGTTGAGAACATCCTTGAGATTTTCGAAAGCCTCTACCAGGCTGGGCGCTGGCCGGTTGGCGTCTACCCTGGCTGGCTGCGCTCGAGCCTTACGTTTCTGCTGCCGGTGGCTTTTGCGGTGATGGTGTCGGCGCAGGCGCTCACCAGTCGCCTTAATGCGCAGACACTGCTGCTCGCTTTTGGCCTGGCGCTAGGGCTGCAGGGGCTGGCGCGCGTGGTCTGGTGCGTTGGCCTGCGCAACTACTCCGGCGCGTCGGCTTAATTCTGTATTTGGCATAATTGTGAGCGACCCGCGTCAAGAGGCGGGTCGTTTGTGTATGCACCATAGAGGGCCTCTATGCCTAGGCTGGGAAATTGCTAGCTGTGCTAGCACGACGATTGTGCTACCGTAGAGTCGACAACGCTACACAGCAGCAAGGAGTCTTCGATGAATATCTACCATCTTGATCATGTGCAGATCGCCATTCCCGCTGGCGGCGAGGATCAGGCACGCGCCTTTTATGGTGATGTGCTGGGCCTCACCGAGGTACCCAAGCCCGCCAATCTCCAGGGCCGCGGCGGCCTATGGCTCACTGGCGGCGATCTCAAGCTGCATCTTGGTGTCGATAGCAACTTTGTGCCTGCGCGCAAGGCGCATCCCGCGTTCTTGGTGCATGACCTTGATGCGCTGGTGGCGCGCTGCCTGAACGCTGGCTACAGCGTGGCCAGCGATGAGCCACTGGCGGGCTATGATCGCACGTATGTCTATGATCCGTTTGGCAACCGGATTGAGCTGATGCAGTTGATCAGCGCAGATTAGCGCTCGCTAATGCTTGGGCGGCAAGGTCGCCACATAGGCCAGCGCGGCGTCGGCGATCTCCGCCCACCGGTCGCAGTGAGCGGCGGGCACCTGCACCCACTCGCGCATCGCCCGGCCCTTGCCGCTCGGGTCCCAGCGCTGCGCTCCGGTTAGCTCCAGCGCACTGGCGTGCGCTGCGCCGCTCAGCTTGGCCGCGATGTCGCTGGTGTGGAAGGTCAAAAAAAGATTGCCGTTCACGCTCAGCCCCTGGCTGCCAAACATCGAGCGCTGCTCGACCGCTGGATGCTGGCTAAGGCGGGCCACAATCTGCTCAAATACTGTCTGCTGGTTTGACATAAGCGCCCTTTCTGGTCAAAACATATGTTTCAATCATACTACAGAAGCGCCATTTGACAATTGGGGCTGATGCGTACAATGGTGGTGATCTGTGTAAAGGGTTTAGGAAAAGCAGCGCTGTTGGTTGCGCGCGTGGTTCAGCTGCCGGGGACCCTCTGGGCAGAGTCGGCGCTGCTGCTATCTCGACCGTTCACCGGTGGCGCTTTTGGAGCTGCGGGTGGCTTACTCGGGGGCTGTGGGCGCTCAGACGCAGGACAGCCATGGGCTGTGGGGCGAAAAAAAGCGGCGCTGGGCAATCGCCAAGGCCGGGGCGCGGCAGCAACGCAGCAGGCCCACCCAGAGGGTTCCCGGGCTGAGCCGCTGCGATTAACCACTGACGATTCTTTCATCGAAAAGCTTTACAACCTAAGCTGCTAGGCGGACGGCGACTACAGAGAAAGTCGGAGCGAGCAGGCGCTGGATGTGCAGCGCTGGCCCGAGGCCAGAACAGATATCTGCATATACACTTTGCGGCATACGAGCAACACAAGGAGGCACACAATGCACGCTTCAGTACGGCTTTGGCAGCGGCTTGGTGGGGCGGCGATGGTGGCCCTGGCAGGCGTGATGTTATGGATTGTTGGGCATCAGCTGGCGGCGTGGCCGCAGTGGCTGGCCCTGATTATCGCCTATGGGTTTGCCTTCTATGCGCCGGCACTGGTGCAGCGTCTCAACGATGCGCCGCCTTTTGACATGCTGTCGATGCAGCTTGGCGGCCTGAATGTTGCGGCGCTGATGGCGCTTCAGCTTGGGTTTTTGGTGCTGGGGGTGGCCCATTTTTGGGAGGTGAGCCTGCTGCTGGCGCTTGTCACCGCGCTAGGGCTGGTTCGCCGCACACAGTAGCAGTTGGCATACATCGTCGTGAGCAGGCCCGTCCACGCATAATCGTGGGCGGGCCTGCCGGCATTTAAGCAGCGACGAGCGCAGGCTGAAGGCGTGGCTCGTTGAGGCGCAGCGTCAGGCACTTGGCAGCGCCGCCAGCTTTTAAAAACTCGCTCAGCGGCGTCTGGATCAGGCGCAGGCCCCAGGCGCTCAGCTGCTGCTGAAGCTGCGGCGAGGCCTGGTTCAGCAGCACTGTTGTGCCAACGTTGACCGCGTTGCAGGCAAAGCTCAGCGCATCGGCCTCGCTGACGCTGTAGCGGCGCTCGGCGGGCACCAGCGCCTCGATGCAGGCGCGCGCGGCGGGCGTGAAGGCGGGCGCGAAGTAGAGCAGGAAGCCGCCCTCCAGTGGGCAGAAGCAGGTATCGAGGTGGTAGAAGCGCGTGTCGGCCAGCTGCAGCGGCACAACCTCGACATCGAGCCAGCGGCGCAGATAGGCCGCCGCAGCATGCTCGGAGCGGTGGCCGTAGCCCAGCCAGAGGCGGGAAGCGGCGCGGTCGAGCAGCGCGTCGCCAGCACCTTCGAAGGGGATTGTGTCGGGCATGCGCTGCACGCGGAAGCCAGCGGCCTCGAACCAGCGCGCGAAGTGTGGCTCCTCTTGCTGGCGCTCGGGGAAGCGAAAGCGGCTGATAATTGCTGTCTCGGCGAGCACGACGGCGGCATTGGCCGTGAAGGGCATATCGGGAACATCGGGCTGTGGATCAATCAGCTCGACATGGCCGAGACTGCTGAGGTGCTCGTAGAGCGAGCGCCACTGATAGGCGGCGCGGCCCTGGGCCACCGCATGAATATTCCCGCTCATCCACGGGTTGATGACATATGCGACATCAAAAAATGTGGGGCGACACATCAAAAAACGCATAGCTGCGACCTCCTCTGAACAGACTGACTAGGTGCGCACTGGCATTATAGCGGCGGCTGTGCGGCGGCAGCATTGGTGAGGATGCCTGAAATTTGATCGAACCAGCTTAGGCAGATTGCCAGTTCACTGGCAATAGACGTAAAAATAACGCCTAAATCACACGCGTGTAACGCTCCCTGCTTAAGCTTATAGCACCTGAGGGATGTGCCGCGCCTAAGCCGCTACTTAGGCGCGGCACATCCCTCGGCATGAACACAAATACAGGCTTTCTGGATACGGCTCATGAGGGTCGCTCGCGCAGTTTTACCCTGGTCATTTTATTTAGCCTGATTTTCTCGAGCATTGCTCCAGCGATCACAGCTGCTGCGACGCTTAATCAAGCCCGCCCTGATGTGGAGCTAGCGCCTGAGGTGACTAATCCTGATAGCGAGACAACGCCTGTGGCTCCAGAGGATGGTCACATCGCGCCTATGGCGACGACACCACCGAGGGTGGTAGCGTGTACGCCACCAGCACACACCGAGCGTAGCTTTTTGCCGCTGCTGCTTAACGGATCAACCGTGGGGCAAGCACAGCGGCGCACCTGTGCGCTTACGGTTACTGGTGAGCAAGCGGTGGAGCTTGATCTGACCACAGCACTACCACTCGCAGAGCAGGCTGCTGCTGCCTACGAGCTGGTCAGCGTTGGTGTACAGCTTTGGCACGCTTGCTGGATGTAGCTAGCGCTCGTTGTTGGTTGGCTTCAGTTGCCGGAGCGCGAGTTCAAAGGCATCGGTGATACTCAGTAGATCACAGGACTCCCTGGGGCCAGGGTAAACGGTGTGGCGGCCGAATCGTGCGGTATCCTTTGTGGTGCCAACCAAGAAAGGAACCG
>JABXJS010000234.1 GCA_013538855.1 Herpetosiphonaceae bacterium | reverse complement strand
GACGAAGGCGATGCCATCGTGGAAGGTGTCGCGGACCTGCTCGAGAATTTGCAGGCTGAGGCGCGTCTTGCCGGTGCCGCTCGCGCCGCTGAGGGTGACAAGGCGCACGCTCGGATCGGCCAGAATATCGGCGACGGCTTGGGCTTCCTGGTAGCGACCAACCAGGGGTGTGGTGTACACAGGTGTGTGCGATGATAGGTGAAGCGGTTGGGCTAAACTCATTCCTGTACCTCGATCAGAGGGCAGCAGGCTGGATCACTCCAGCCTGCTCTATTTTTAAAGCTGCGCTGACGATATGTTAGCGCTGGTTGATCACTGCTGACGGGGCCGTAGTCCAAGCGAACCGTAGTTGTTGACGATGTTCGGCAAATACATCGTGTACGTCGTCGCGGTGGTGGTCGTCGGCGTGGCCGTTGGCGGCGTGCTGGTTGGCGTGGCCGTCATCGGCGTGCCTGTCGGCGTGGCACTTGGCGTGCTGGTGGTCTTGGTCGGCGTGCCTGTCGGCGTGGCTGTCATCGGCGTGCCTGTCGGCGTGGCGCTTGGCGTGCTGGTGGCGTTGGTCGGCGTGCTAGTCGGCGTGGCTGTCATTGGCGTGCCGGTTGGTGTGGTGCTTGGCGTGGCCGTGGGTGTTGGCGTGGCTGTGGGCAGGCCAGCGCCAGGCACCGGATCGACGACGAGCGCGAAGGGATTGGGCGCGCCACTGTTGAACGGCACGTTATAGCCGCTCACCGTGACCGTCCAGACACCGTCCATGGGATTCTGCACGTACACATTTTCAACATTGTTCAGCCGGTCGGCGCTGCCGCCGCTCTGGCTCCAGCCGCCGCTGAAGACATTGCCGTGGTAGACGGTGCCATCAGGTGCGGTCACGGTCAGGTCGAGATCGTTGACCAGCTGTGTGGCGGCGGCGGTGTCGCCAGGCGGGTCGGCCCACACGAGGGTTGCTTTGAGCGCTTGCAGGCCATTGGTGGCCGTGATCTGGTGCGTTTCGCTGGCTCCAGTGGCGACGCCGCTGCTCTGCCAGAAGAGCTGCCGACCGTTGGTGGCGCGGTCGAGGTTGACGCGGCCCCAGCCCTCGTGCGGGTTGGGGATGGGCAGCGCGTTATCGTTGATGCCATCGTTATTTTCGTCGAGCAGATCGTCGGCGGTGTTGATCAGCGTGGCCTTGACCAGTGCGGCGCTGATCTGTCCAGCGCTGAGGCCATGGTGCACCCCATAGAAGTTGCGCACGAGCGCCGCCGCGCCAGCGACCAGCGGGGTGGCCATCGAGGTGCCGAACATATATTTGTAGTACTGGTCGAACGGATCGCGCACGCCAGGATACTGCCACTCGCCGTCTTGCGGATTGGGTGTAGCGTCCCAGCCGAACTGATACATATCGGAGTAGCCTGAAAGCACCCAGGTGGCGGGGGCCACGAGATCGGGCTTGATGCGCCCATCGTCGGTGGGGCCACGGCTGCTGAATGCGGCCAGCTGCTCGATGTTGCCGCGCGTCGAGTCGCTGCTGATCGGTGCAGCGGGAAACTCATCGGGCCAGGCATAGCCATAGCTAAAGTCGTCGTTGCTGCCAAGGCAGCTGCCGATCGTCTGATCGCACTCGTAGTGTCCTTGGCGGTCGTTCTCGGTGCCGCCGACGGTGATCGTGTTCTTGGCGGTGCCGGGCGCGTTCAGCGAGTCGAGATCGACATAGCCATCGCCATCGCTATCGACGCCAGCGTTGCCGGCTGCAAACACCACCAGCCGACTTTTCAGCAGCCAGGCGTACTCATCAACCTGGCGACTCTGATCGGTGTACTCGCCATTGACCGCGCCACCCCATGAGTTGGAGTGAATGCGCGCCCCGCCGGAGGCGGCCTGGTAGAACACGTCGAAAATATTATCGGTGGGAATGCCCATCAGGTAATAGCCATTGGTGAGCAGACTGGAGCAGAGGCTCTCGGCGGTCATGTAGTCCTCGACGGCCTGGAAGTAGAGCTGTGCGCCGGGCGCGACGCCGCGGCCCTGGCCATCGGCTCCGCCGCCGCCGACGGCCGAGAAGGCTACGTGGGTGCCATGGCCGCTCGATACATCCTGCGGGCCGTCGGGATAGGCGGTGAGGCAGGGCATGAGAATGCCGCCAACGTCAAGTGGCTCGTCGTGGGCCGGCCAGTCGCGGATGGCGCGAATGCGGCTCGCTGGCAGGTCAGGGTGCACCGTTGACGTGATGCCGGTGCTCAGCCCGGTGTCGGTCACGCCGATGATCTCGCCTGCGCCGGTGTAGCCACGATCGCGGGCCACCTGGGCCTTGAGCACCACGCCGCCCTCGAAGTCGAGCGCGCCACTGCCGAGCTTCTGCGGGATCACCAGCGGCTCGATCCAGTCCACTGCATCTAGCTCCGCAACGTGCAGCAGCTCGGCCTGGGCGCTGGCCTTGATGATCACACCGCGCTCGCTCAGGTTGAAAAATGGGATGTGGGCCTGCTCCAGGCGCGTGCGCAGCTGCTTGCTATCTGCGCCGGTGTTGAACACAACATGGTACAGCGCCTGTGGCAGCGCCAGTGTCTCTGGCGCTAGCTTGTAGCCTGGCAGCAGCGGGCCAACCCAGCGCACAAACGGCAGCTGGTCGAGCGCCTGGCGTGCGGCGGAGTCAATGCGCACCTTGAAGGCGAAGTCGGGGATGTAGCTGTCGATCTGGACGCCGTGCTGCTGTAGCGCTGTGACCCACTCCGGCCGTATTGGCCCGGCAAGCTGGATCAGCGCCCGTGTGCTGGATGCGTGCGCCTGCCACGCCTGTGGCAGCGCTGGCCGCTCGCCAGCCTGGGGTGTAAACGTGGCTGCGCGCAGCCGAATGGCCGGCAGCGTCGCAGCCGCCTCCAGCACTGGCTGGCGCAGCGCTGCCGACCACAGCAGCACCAGCACGACGACTAGGCTTGCTAACCGCAAAAGAAAAGAACGAGTCATTGCAGCCTCCTTGCCACATACAATCAATCAGGCAAGTTATGAATAGCACAATGGGAAGTACTTCGGTCCTAGGGACACAGACTCCCTCGATGTACTAGTCTAGTGGAGGCAACTTAACAAGTTCTTACAGTTGATGCTGGCAAGATGTGCAATCTATTGACATATCTAGGACAAGACGGTTTACTACGGTAGGTTATTACAATTTAGTAGAGCAGGCGCTCGATAGTACCTAGCGCTGGGGCAGTATTTGAGCCGCGTGGATGGCGAGATGCCTCTGCTATGCGCTGAAGTGCGCTCGCTTGCTGCGCGCTTGCGGCATCTCGCCCGGTGACGGTGGTGCTTAGGGCGTGTTGATCAGCGCCTCTAGCTCGGTGCTGATCATGGTGACGGTTGTAGCTGGATCGCCACCTTGATCAAGAAACTCACTGGTGGCGCTGTAAATAATTTCCGATAGTCGCCCGTACTGCTTGGAGCGCGGGCGCGGCGTGGCATTCAAGAAAATTGGCAGCAGATCGCCGAAGAAGGGGTGCGTCTTAAGCACCTGCGCGTCTTTGTAGCCCGAGGCGCGCGTCGGCAGGTAGTCGCCGTCGACAGCGCGCATGATCTGCTGGTCGGCGGAGGTCAGGAACTCGATCAGGGTGAACGCCTCCTGCGGATGTTTGCTGTAGGCCGAGATCGCGAGATTCCAGCCGCCCAGACAGGCCGCCGATGTGCCGCCTGGCCCATGTGGCAGCGGGGCTACGCCGACCTGATCCTTGACCTTGGAGTCGCTGGCCTGCACGTTGCCCCAGGCCACCGGCCAGTTGCGCATAAACACCGCGTCACCATTCGTGAACAGGTTGGTCGAGTCCGCCGAGCGATGCGCCACTACCGCGTGCGGCGATGCGCCAGAGTCGAGCAGCGCCTGCATCTCGGCGTAGGCGCTCACGGTGGCCGGGCTGTCGAAGACAAGCTGGTCGTCTGCGTCAATCACGGTTCCGCCGTAGCTCCAGACAAACTCTAGCGCGTTGCAGGTTAGCCCTTCGTGCGGCGCGGCCTGCCAGACAAAGCCATTGGCGAGGCCCGCTTTGGCTTTGATCGTCAGGGCGGTCTGCTGTAGCTCGTCCCAGGTGGTGGGCACCGGCAGCCCATATTTGTCCAGCAGGTCTTTGCGGTAGTAGAGCAGCCCAGCGTCGGTGTACCAGGGCAGCGCCACCTGCTTGCCGCTCACCTGGGTGCCGGTCAGCGGGCCGCGCAGAAAGTCGCTGGTGTCGTAGCTGGCCTGCGCCATCAGCTCGTCAAGCGCGATAATCCAGCCGTTGCTGTACAGCTCGGCAGGCCAGACGATGTCGATCATGTACACATCGACGCCCGCATCCTGCTTACTGAAGTAGTCGCGGAAGAGCGCCAGCCGCTCGGCCGAGGTGTCCGGTGTCTCACGGGTGAGGACATGGATGTTGGGGTGCTGCTGCATAAAAACGTCGAGCTGCTGCTGCAGCACCACCAGGTCTTTGCCAACCTTGGAGCTAGTGATCACCAGCGTCACCGGCTCTGGCGCAGATGCCGCTGGGCCACACGCAGCGAGCAGCAGCGCAAGCAGCAGCACGCTGAAGAGGATGCGGCGACGATGGATGCCATGCGTGATCATGGGGAGCCTCCTTGTCCGTAGTGAGCGCTGCGAAATGTGGAAGGTGGAGATTGTGGTGCGTTAGGATCGCTGCTGTGAATGCAGGGCTTGGACTTTGAGGATGCCCGCCTGCAGGTCGGCGGCGGTCCATAGCTCGCCGCTGGTGATGCCAGCGCTGACCAGGCTCTCGGCCACGTCGGGGCGCAGGCCGACCACCAGCATGCGCGCGCCGATCAGCCGCAGTGCCTGCTCCATGGTGATGAAGCTGGCGGCGCTGGCGGCGTCAAGCACCGGCACGCCCGTCACATCCATGATGATCACCTGGGCGCGGCGCGTCGCGACGGCGTCAAGCACCGCCGTCTGGATTGTATTCAGGCGCTCAAGGTTGATTTGACCGACCAGCGGCGCGATGAGGACGCGCTCGGTGATGGGAATAACGGGGTTTTGCGCATGGCTGAGCTGCTCAAGCAGTTGATCGCGCTCCTGGCTGCCGCGCTGAATATCTTGCAGCGCCTGCTCAAGGCTGGCGCGCTCGGCCTGTAGCTCGGCGGTGCGGGCGCTGATCTGCTCCTCAAGGTTGTGCTGCGAGCGCTGCAGGGCCGCGCCCATGCTGTCGAAGGCGGCGGCCAGTGTGCCAATCTCATCGCTGCGCGCCGGTAGGTTGCTGCGTGCGCTGAGCGTGCCGGCGGCTAGCGCGGTGGCACTAGCGGTTAAGCGCTGCAGTGGCACCAGCAGATCGTTGCGGATCAAAAACGACACCACGCTGATCAGCGCGAGCGCGCCGAGCACGCTGCCGATGATCACCAGCAGCGCCCGCTGCTGCACGCGCTCGACGGCGCTCTGCAGGTTTTGTAGCTCGCTGTTGGTGCTGCTGTTGATCGCCTGCACCTGCTGCTCGATGCGGTTTTGGGTGGGGAGGAGGTTGTTGTCTAGGCGCAGGCTGGCGGCGTTCCAGTCCTCCTCCTTGGCCAGACCAAGGATCTTCTGCACGTCGCTCTCAAAGGTGGCGCGCAGCGACTCGATGCTGTTGGCCTCGGCGAGCTTGTTGGCGGCTGTAAACGCTTGGCTTAGCTCGCTGGCCTGCTGCATGATCGTGGGCACGAGCGCATCAGTGCTGGCCTGGAGCGCGGCCGGATCGTGTGCGGCGATGCTGCCGCGAATGTCGCTGTCGAGCTTGATCAGATTATTCAGGAGGCTCTGGGCGTCTTGGGCCTGCTTGGCCACGCTGCGGGTGCTCTGAAAGTAGCGCGCGAGGTTGCCAATCTCAATAAAGGCTCCACCGCTGATGATCACGATCAACAGCGCCGAGAGCAGCGCAAGCCCCCCAAACTTTTTGCCAACGGTCAGGCGCATGGACGACGATCCTTTCAGCGATCACCGGCATTGTTGGAACGAGAGATTCCCTGGTGTCGGTATAGGATCAACTAGGATGATAGTGAGGATGCTGATGATTATAGACACAATGCTCGATCATGCAAGTTGATTAACTGTCTGTTCAGTATGCCATACGCTTCATCGCGCTGCGAGATGACAATCGGGTAGCTTGCGCTCTAGCCGCTCTGGCCCCTGCGGGGGAAGCCGCTTGCTCGATCATGCGGGACCTTAGCTGAAGGCAGTTGGCTGTGCCCTTGCGCCTGTCTGCGCCGCCCCGCATGGCGCTCGTGTCCTGCTCCCGATCTGCACAATCGTTGCCAGCACTATCGTGGTGCCTGCGGCGCGTGTGCTGATGGAAGCGACTCAGCTGCGGCCCGCAGGCGGTGCTGCAATCAAGCCCAGGCTGGTTGCTGGCCCGCCTGCTGTTAGGCCCGTCGCCATGTGGCCCCGCCTAGTGCCCTCGTGCGACAGAGTGACCGCTGGGTGCTGCGCAGTCGGCGCATGGAGGTCTATAATTGGCGCTGGTCTGGTTTGATGAGCCGTGCGTCGAGTGGGCTGTGGCTTGGCGCTCTATGTGCGGAGGTTTTCTGCTATGGACAAGCAGCCAAATCAAGATCGGCTGGCGCAGGCCATGCCGCTGTTCGTGCTACCGGTGCTGATCGTCGCCCTGCTGGCCTGGCGCGGCTACGCCAGCTGGCACGGCTGGCTGATCGGCACCGCCCACAGCGCTGTGAGCGCACTGCTCGGCGGTCTGTGGGGCGCGTGGCTCGGCTTTGGCGCTCCCGACCGCTCACGCTGGATGCGCGAGCGCGTGCGCGTGTTCATCCTCGGCGCGCTGACCATCCTGGTCTGGACGCTGCTGTACCGGCTGCGCCCGCTGCCGCCTGCGAGCTTCGACAACGGCATGTGGCGCGTCTTGATGCTCACCGGCTTTATGAGCGGTGGCATCGCGGGCATGGCGCTGGCCCGCCGCCGACAGCGTCTGTAGCCTAGCGGTCGCCTTGTCTGGCGCTGCGCGGCGATGGTGGTATAGTGCTACTGCTGCGTGCTGCAGCGCAGACGACCTACCACGCGCTTGATCACACGCAGCAGCCAAGGGTATTTTTTAGCAAAAGGAGCTATTGTATGCGCGGAACTGTGCTCTACGGAACAGGCGATGTGCGCTCTGAGGAGCGCCCGGTGCCCGAGATTACGGCCCCAACCGACGCGATCATCCGCGTTGTGGCCGCCTGCGTCTGCGGCTCGGACCTGTGGCCCTATCGCGGCATGCCGCCAGTCAAGGAGCCTGCCCCGATGGGCCACGAGTACTGCGGCATCGTCGAGGCCGTCGGCGACGCGGTCACGACGATCAAGCCCGGCCAGTTCGTCATCGGCTCGTTCTGCATCTCCGACAACACCTGCCCCAACTGTCGCTATGGCTATCAGTCAATGTGTATGCAGGGCGGGTTCATGTCTGGTGCGCAGGCCGAGCTGCTGCGCGTGCCCCAGGCCGACGGCACGCTCGTGGCCACGCCGGACATGCCCGCCGACGATCTCATCCCGCACCTGCTCACGATCTCCGATGTGCTCGGCACCGGCTGGTTCGCCGCCGACGCCGCCAATGTGCGCCCTGGCAGCACCGTTGTTGTCGTTGGCGATGGCGCGGTCGGCCTGCTCGGCGTGCTCTCGGCCAAGCAGATGGGCGCGGCGCGCATCATCGCCATGAGCCGCCACGAGTCGCGCCAGCAGCTCGCCAGCGAGTTTGGCGCAACCGACATCGTGTCCGAGCGCGGCGATGCTGGCGTGGAGCGCATCAAGGCGCTGACCGACGGCGTCGGCGCGGACTCGGTGCTGGAGTGCGTCGGCACCAACGAGTCCATGCAGCAGGCTCTGCGCTCCGCCCGTCGCGGCGGCTATGTCTCCTACGTCGGCGTGCCCCACGGCGTCGAGCTACAGGCCGGCCAGCTCTTCTCGACGATGGTGCACCTCCACGGCGGCCCCGCCCCGGTGCGCCGCTACCTGCCCGACCTGATCGATCTCGTCTGGCAGCGCAAGATCACCCCCGGCAAGGTCTTCGACCTAGTCCTGCCGCTCGCCGATGTCGCCGAGGGCTACCGCGCCATGGACGAGCGCCGCGCCATCAAGGCCCTGCTGCGCCCGTAGCGCCCGCTTGATCTGTCTGTGCCGCCAGTCGCCTGTTCGTCGCCAGCGTGCCGACGGTTGGGCGGCTGGCGGCGCGCTGGCTCGCCTGCGCCTTGAGCCGACGAGCATCAACGCAGCGCTGGCGCGTATCCACCAGCGCGATCTTATAGGAGCAACGGAGGATCAACGACTCGGCTGTCGGTGGGCTATGGCGCGGCGTGCGCCTTGAGCCGACGAGCATCAACGCAGCGCTGGCGCGTATCCACCAGCGCACGATCTTTGCAGCACAGCTCGGCTGGCGGCGCGCTGGCTCGCCTGCGCCTTGAGCCGACGAGCATCAACGCAGCGCTGACGAGCATCCACCAGCACGCGAGCTTTGGAGCGACGGGCTGTAGCGCGGCGTGCGCCTTGAGCCGACGAGCATCAACGCAGCGCTGACGAGCATCCACCAGTACGCGACCGCGCCAGGGGCGCTGATCAGACCGGGGCTGGGTGCGCTGGCTTAGCCGCGTAGCCCGGTGAAGGGCCGCGTCGCATCGACGCAGAGCGTTGTGCCGCCTAGGCCGCTGATCGCCCAGACGAGCTGCCCGTCCTGCCTGGCCAGCCGGATCATCAGCTGCTCTGGGTCGTTCGCGAGCAGCTCGAACACAAGCGCATCGGGGTCGCAGGCGATCTGATCAAGCGCAAAGCTCGGCTGGCTGTACAGCGCTGACTGCTGATAGGGCTTGATGCTCCAAAAGTTCTGGTTAAAGTCAACGAACAGCACGAGCATCTGCTGCTGCTGGTTGCCAACCAGCAGCTGATACTCATACAGCTCTTCGGTGTACTTGATCGTGACAGCGCATAAGCGTGTGTAGCCAAAGGCGTTGAGTTTAGGCATCAGCCGCTGCGTAATCGCGTCCCAGGTCATTTCGCGGCCAATAACATACCAGTTGGCATCTTCGACAATGATACTGTCTCTTTCAACCGCAGCATGGGTGAATAAAATGCGCCACAGCTCGCCACGATCATACTCGTCAAGAAATGATGTGTCTGTATGGATCGTTTGCAGCGTAAAGCGATTGCTCAACGTCACATACAATGTATTGGTGCTGCTTAAGTAGATACTTTTGACGCTAGTCGTGCGCAGTAGCTCATCGATATGGTCTATTTTGAGCACATAGAGATCTTCTGCATCTGGCGGGGGATTGGCCTGCGCCGCGGCGCTCAGCAGTGTGGAGTCGCTATCGCGGAGCCAAGTTGGCCCATACGTTGTTGATCCGTCGGACATAATCCAGTCGCCCATGATGTGGAGCGAGAATTGGTCAAACACAAAACAGTCAAGCCCCAGCGCCCGAAAGTAGCTATCGAAGCGCTGACCGCTGAGCGGTTCTAGCTCTTCGCTCAAAAAATCGCCAATGCCAATATTGATGTCGATACCATCCTCCTCGCTGCGTATTGCAGTGCGCGAAATCAAAACCGCTAACGCCCGAGCGTATCGCGGGCCAGGCATGGAGGTGATTGGATGCAGAAATGCAGCCCCCGCCGCGTCCCGCGCGCTGTGCTGCACCATGCTGTGGCTGGTTGCCGGCCCGCACGTATATACGCTCGACGCCGCGTGGCTCCGCCCCACACTGCCGTGCGATGGATGAAGCAGTGGGCTAAGCTGCCCTGCGCCCAATCAAACGGCGACGGCGCGTGTATGATACCCTACCTAGAGTCTGGTGTGCAGTATCATTTGCCTTCTACGTAATGCTTGGTGAAAACCCACCAAGCGTGAGCGGGTTTGGGGCGCAGCCCCAAGTCCCCGACAGGGTTCCACCCGCCACCCAGCATGGGCAATGTGTACGTCTAAATATTAAGATAGGAACATACGAGATGGATCAACTGCTGTTTATTGGCGGCGGCGCGCTGTTTATCGGCACGGGCCTGCTGCTGCTGCGGCTGGCGCTGCGCCCCGACAACCCCTTGAAGCTCATTCAGACGCTGGTCGCCGTGGCGAATGTCGCCATGGGCGCGCTCTTGCTCGTGCGCGGGCTGCTGCTGTAGCCGCTTGGTGTGCGCTGGCTCCTGCGCCAGCGCGTTCGCCGACCTTCAGCCACTCGCGCGACGGCGCGTTACTCCTGTGCTCAACGCAGGTGGCGCGCCGACACAACGACGAACTGCTCATCAGCATAAGGAGCTGCAATGCCACATCTGTCGCTGCACAACGGCGCAGGTCTCGATCCGCTGCTGCCGCTTGATGCCTTGGCCCTGCGGCTGCTTGCCGCTGCGCGATACGTTGTGCCCGAGGCTCCGATTGCTGCTGAGCTGCTGTTATCCACCTTGGCCGCTACAAGCACGGCCCACGCGCAGCGGGCGGCGTTGGAGCGTCTGCTGGCGCAAGAACTTCTGCTGCGGCAGGAGGCTATGCTGATTCTGCCTGCTCCAGTGGCTCAATCGCTGGCGCAGTCCGCGCATGATCCGGCGGCACAAGTGGCTGTTGAAGCCTGCTTCAGCGCCGTAATGCAGCGTTTGCCAGCGCTGCTAATTGAAGCAGGCACCATCGCTGCTGTGCGCTAGCTCTACGCGGCAGCTTTCAGCTCGGTAGCTGCTGAACGTGCGTCAGCGCATTTTCGCACGCTACCAGAGCGGCCATGCGGCGGCTTGGAGAGCTGGTCCGACCGCGACGACCCTGACGGGTACCCGGTGGAGCCAATCAAAACGAGCCTGCGACTGAGCACCAGCGCTGACTCTATTGTCCGCACCACGGGCGGGGATGCACAGCGCTTTTTTATCCAACAGCAGAGCGGCCATGGCCTGAGCGGGTGGGATGCTCAGCAGCCACTGTGCTGCTGCACGGTGTGTGCAGTGTGCAGCATCCTAGCACAGCAGCGCCGACAATTAAAGCTGGAAAAGCGCTGATTTGCCCTTGCACAGCGCTGCGGGCGTGGCTATACTAGAGCGAGAATTCACCTGCTGCTGAGCTGCCTATGTCACCATCCCCTGCGCCATCCTTTCAGGACTCATCTGTTGACCGTAGCAATGTTGCCATTGGCAATAGCGGCTCGATAGAGCAAAATATCCACCATCATTACCCGCCACCGCCGCCGCCAGAGCCACCGGAGCCAGAGCCTGCCCCACCGTGGTGGCTGCGCGGGCTGTTTGCCCTGATCAGCGTTGTCGTCGTTGGCATTGCGATCAATCTGTTCTCGGAGGCGGACTACCCAGCGCTCGTCTGGCTGCGGGCGCACGCCTGGCAGAGCTTGGCGGGCGCGCTGCTCCTGGGGGCGATGGTGGCGGGCTTGCTCCTGCGCTGGCCGCGACGACGCCACGCGGCAGCGCCAAGCAACCCCGCGCACTTCGCGCCAGCGGAGCGCACCACGCTCATCCAGCGTATGCGCACTATTCTAGGCGAGGCGCAAACCAAGGAGCAGCAGCTGGTTGCGCTGGAGCTGGGGCTGCTGAAGGTGCCCGCCTTTGTTGCGCCGCTCTACCGCCGCGATTTTGGCGCGAGCTTGGCGCCAACGCCGCTGACCGAATCGACGGCGGACCTCGTGCGCCAGCACCACAGCCTGCTCATCCTCGGCGCACCAGGCGCAGGCAAAACCACGCACCTGATCACGCTGTGCCACACGCTGCTGGATGCGGCGGAGCGCGATGCGCGCCAGCCGGTGCCGCTGCTCATCCCGCTTGCCAGCTACGACGGCGGCGACGTGATCACGTGGCTGATCGCACGCCTGCGCGAGTTTTTTGGTCAGACCGACACATTTTGGCAGCAGCGCCTCGACCAGCAGCAGGTTACAATTTTCTTTGACGGCCTCGACGAGGTGCCGCCAAACAAGCAGGCGGCGTGCATCGCGCAGCTCAACACCTTTGCGGCCATGGCGCAGCGCCGCACGGTCGTCACCAGCCGCACAGCGGACTATGACCAGATTGGCGACAAGCTCACCTTCGACACTGCGGTGGAACTACAGCCCATCCAGCTCGAGGCCGCCATCACGGCGCTGAAGGCGCTTGGCCCGCCGACCGCTGGCATTCGCGCGGCGCTGCGCACCGATGCTGTCTTTGCCGACCTGCTGACAACGCCGCTGCTGCTCTCGGTTGCATCTATCGCCTACGCTGGCAGCAGCGCCGCCGCGCTGCGCCGCCTGTCGGAGGCCGAGCGCCGCCGTGACCTGTGGCGCAGCTATGTCCAGCGCATGCTGGCGCGCCGCCGCACCCGCTGGCCGCTGGCCGCTACAGTGCACTGGCTGGTCTGGCTCGCCCGCCTGCTGACAAGCGAGCAGACCTCAGTGCTGTGGATCGAGCGACTACAGCCAACCGCCTTGTTATCGCAGAGAGCCTATCGAGTAGGTGTTAGGCTGGTCTTTGGGCTGGTCTTTGGGCTGGTCTTTGGGCTGGGCGTTGGGCTGGGCGTTGGGCTGGTCTTCGGGCTGGTCTTCGGGCTGGTCTTCGGGCTGGTCGGCGGGCTGGTCTTCGGGCTGGTCGGCGGGCTGGTCGGCGGAACAGGATCTATACGACCCAATGAACAGCAAACATGGTCTTGGCACAGCGCTAGTATGAGGCTGAAAACGCTGTCGAATTGGATCAGCGGGCTGGTCTACGGGCTGGTCGTCGGGCTGGTCTTTGGGCTGGGCGTTGGGCTGGGCGTTGGGCTGGGCGTTGGGCTGGTCTTCGGGCTGGTCGGCGGGCTGGTCGGCGGGCTGTATGAGGGATGGATAACAACGCTTGCAGCCCACTCAGTTAAACCCAATGCGGGCATTCACGCCTCATTGCTGCATGGTGTTCAACAAACAGTGCTCAATGTACTGGTCGGCGGGCTGGTCTTCGGGCTGGTCGGCGGGCTGGGCGGCAGGCTGGTTGTCGGGCTGGTTGTCGGGCTGGTCGGCGGGCTGGTTGTCGGGCTGGTCGGCGGGCTACAACCTGTTATTCAACACTATACGCTTCGCTACTGTCTGTGGCGTGAGGGGAGCGCGCCGCTGCGCTATGTTCCCTTTCTGCAGGCGTGCTGCGGGCTGCTGCTGCTCAAGCGCTTTGGCGGCACCTTCCAGTTCTCTCACCTGACGCTGCGCGACTACCTCGCGGCGCTCACGCCGGAGGAGATCGACGACCTCATCGCCGGCGTGCCGGACTATGGCCTGCGCTAGGAGCGCTAACGGCCATTCCTTCGTATTCCAGCTTGCGCCACAGCATTTTTACGCGCTGCGGTTGTGGCGCGCACGGCGTTTTTTACTGTTGGCCTTCCCCCATGCTGCTCGGAGCGGCCATGCGGTGCCTTGGGGAGCTGGTCCGACCGCGACGACCATGACGGGTACCCGGAGCTGCCAATCAAAACGAGCCTGCGACTGAGCACCAGCGCCGACTCTGTCTGCCGCACCACGGGCGGGCGCGCACGGCGCGTTTTTCATCCTGAGCTTTCTTACGCGCTGCGGTTGAGGCGTGTACGGCGCGCTTTTCATCCTGAGCATGCTCACGCGCTGCTCGGAGCGGCCATGGGGTGTGTTGGAGAGCTGGTCCGACCGCGCTACGGGGCTGCCATATCCTGAGCGGGTGGGCTAGCACCAGCGCTGACTCTGTCCGCTGCACCACGGGCGGGCGCGCACGGCGCGTTTTTCATCCTGCTTAAAACATATGTCTGCATCACCACGGGCGAGGGCGCACGGCGCGTTTTTTTCTTGCACACGCAGATTGCACCAGCACGACAGGCGAGCGGGCACGGCACATTTTGTGTTTGGCACGCGATGACCGCGCCTGCGCCTGGAGCGGGCGCGGCGCGTTGGTGGGGCGCACGTGTGCGGTGCGCGTGGTGGGCTGGTGGCGCGATCTGTCGGTGCTGGAGGGCGGCGCTAGCTTGGCAGGCGCACGATGGCCTCGCCCTCGATGACGACCTCGGCGGCCTGGTTGGTGACGACGGTGCGCAGCGTGGCGATGGGCTTGTCGGGGCGCAGCGCCTGCACCTCGACCGTGGCGGTGAGCGTGTCGCCGATGTAGACCGGACGGCGGAAGGCCAGCGTCTGGTTGAGGTAGATCGTGCCGGGGCCGGGCAGGCGCGTGCCGATCACCGCCGAGATTAGCCCGGCGCTGAGGATGCCGTGGGCGATGCGCTTGCCAAACGGCGAGTCCTGCGCCGCGAGGTCGTCGAGGTGCACCGGGTTGGTGTCGCCGGAGATGCCGGCAAACAGCACGATGTCGGTCTCGCTGATGGTGCGGCGCAGGCTGGCCTGCTGCCCGATGGAGAGAGGCATTGGTGGCTCCTTCAAGCTGCGTGCCGAAGCGCGGCACGGCGGGTATGTATTGTGTGGTAAACGCTGGCTCCAAGCGCTGACGCGCAGTTGTGGCCGCAACACGCCAGCAGTGCAGGGTCGTGCAGCTCCGCGCTGGCGGGCGCTGCTGGTGCTGGCGCAGTTGTGGCCGCGACACGCTAGCGGTGCAGGGTCGTGCAGTTCCGCGCTGGCGGGCGCTGCTGGTGCTGGCGGAGTTCTGGCTGCGACATGTCAGCAGTACGGTTGAGACGTGCAGCTTTGCGCTGAGCGGGCGCTGCTGCTGATTAGTTTCGGCCGCAGCACGCCAGCAGTGCAGGGTTGTGCAGCTCCGCGCTGGCGGGTGCTGGCGGAGTTCCGACTCGACACGCCACCAGAGCGGTTGAGACGTGTTGCTCCGTACTGGTGGACGCTGCTGGTGCCTGCTTGCGCGGCGGCTACGAGAGCACCTCGGTCTGGCCGTAGCTCTGGCGCAGGGCGGGCTTGGCGACCTTGCCGCTGGCGTTGTGCGGCAGTGCGTCGACGAGCACCAGCGACTTGGGCACCTTGTAGCGCGCCAGGCGCTGGCGACAGTAGGCGAACAGCTCATCGACGCTGGCCTGTGCGCCGGGCACCAGCACCACCAGCGCGCGGCCAACCTCGCCCCACTTCAGGTCGGGCACGCCGATCACGGCGCACTCGGCGACGGCGGGGTGGGCCATCAGCACGTGCTCGATCTCGGCGGGATAGACGTTCTCGCCGCCGGAGATGAACATGTCTTTTTTGCGATCCACGATGAAGAAGTAGCCCTCGGCGTCCTGGTAGGCCAGGTCGCCGGTGTGCAGCCAGCCGTCGCGGATGGTGGCGGCGGTGGCCTGCGGGTTGTTCCAGTAGCCAGCGCAGACGGTGGGGCCGCGCAGGATCAGCTCGCCGATCTCGCCAGCGGGCACGTCCTGCTCGTCGCCAGCGACGATGCGTGCGTCGAGGTGAAAGACCGGGCGGCCGACCGAGCCGGGCTTGCGCAGGGCGTCCTCGGGCGCGAGCGAGAAGCAGTTGACCGAGACCTCGGTGAGGCCGTAGCCCTGGCGGAAGGGCACGCCGTCGTGCTGGAAGGCGCGGATGAGGCTGGGCGGGCAGGGCGCGCCGCCGGAGATAAAAAAGCGCACGCTGGACAGATCGGTCTGGGCGAAGTTGGGGGCCTGGCGCAGCATGTGGAACATCGTGGGCACGGCGAAAAAGACCGTGACGCGCTCCTGCTCGATCAGCTGAAGGCAGCGCGCCGGGTCCCACTCGCGCATCAGCACCATGCGCCCGCCAGTGTGCAGCAGCGGCAGCGTGAGCACGTTGATGCCGCCGGTGTGGAAGAGCGGCGAGTGGATGATGCTCACGTCGTCGGCGCGCAGCTCCCAGCTGACGTTGGTGTTGAGCGAGTTCCAGACCAGCACGCGGTGGGGCAGGATCGCGCCCTTGGGCTGGCCGGTGGTGCCGGAGGTGTACAAGATCAGATGCGGGTCCTCGAGGTCCACCTCGCTGGTGACGGGCGCGTCCGGCGCGGCGGCGAGCCACTGCTCCAGCGGCGGATCGCCAGGCTGCGCGTCGAGGAAGAGCGTCTGGATGGGCTGGCTGTGCTCGCAGGCGCGGCGCGCTGCGGTGCGAAACTCGCTGTCGCAGAAGAGCGCGCGCGGCGTGCAGTCGTTGAGCTGAAAGGCCAGCTCAGCGGCCGTGAGCCGCCAGTTGAGCGGCACGAGGATCGCGCCGAGCTTGGCGCTGGCGAAGAGCAGGTCAAGGTAGCACACCTGATTGCGCGCCAGGATGGCGACGCGGTCGCCGTGGCCGATGCCGAGCTGATCGCGCAGCACGGCGGCCATGCGGTTGGCGCGCACATTGAGCTGGCGATAGGTGTAGCGCGCGCCGGTGTGATCATCGACGAGGGCTACGCGCTCGGGGGTGAGCCACTCGCGGCGTCCGAGCCAGTCTCCAACGTACATACTTCCTCCTGAAAGGCTGAGATCGCAGCGACGATCTGGGCGGCGGCGGCGTAGAGCATCGATAGATGGTTGCCGGGGACGCTGCGGTAGCGGCAGCCGGGCAGCGCCGCGACCGTGGCCCTGGCGGCGCTGTCGCTGAGCAGCGGCGGCGCGTCGGGCGGGCCGTATGGCTCGACGGCGCGGATGAGCAGGGCGGGCAGGCGCACCTGGGCCAGCCAGGCGGGCCAGGGGCTGGCCAGCACGCTGTCGATCACGGCGGCGATGGCTTCAGGGCGTGGGCGCGACTGCACGCGGCCGTCATCCAGGGTGCGCACATCGGCCTGGAAGTAGCTGGCCATCGCTGGCACCCAGCGGCCCTGCAAAAAGGGCGCGGCCTGCATCTGGGCCAGATAGTCGTCCCAGGAGGGATAGACCAGCTCAAGGCGGCTCAGGCTGGCGCGCAGCGCATCGCGGGTGGCGGGCGCGGCCAGGGCGATGGCGGCGTCGAGCAGCACCAGCGCCCTGATGGCGGGCGGAGCCTGCGCGGCGAGCGCGATGGCCAGCAGCCCGCCGAACGAGTGCCCGACGAGCGTGACCTGCTCCAGCCCCAGCGCGCTGATCAGGCCGCGGATGTCGGCGCAGTGGTCGGCGATGGTCAGCGTGTTGGCGTCGCCGCTCTGGCCGCGCCCGCGCAGGTCGGGGATGATCACGCGCTGCTGGCTGGCGAGGCCGTGGGCGAGCAGGTCGTCGAAGGCGTGGCCGTTGGCGGTGAGGCCGTGCAGCAGCACGAGCGCCGATCTGCCAGCGCCGCTGTCGCGGTAGTGCAGGTCGATGGCGTTGACGCTGATCGTGGGCATTATGCACCGCCCCAGCGCAGCACCGACGCCGCCCAGGTGTAGCCGGTGCCTGCGCCCGCCAGCACCACGATGGTGCCGGGCTGGAGCCGCCCCTGCTGCTGGGCCAGGTGCAGGATGAGCGGCTGATCGACCGACTGGATGTGGCCGTAGTCGCTGAGATAGATCGCCTGGTCGGCGCTCAGCCCGAGCGCGTCGAGCAGCGCGTGGTGAAACGACGGCTTCATGTGCGTCACGGCTAGCAGGCCGATGTCGGCGCGCGCATAGCCCGAGCGCGCCAGCGCCGTGTCGATGACCTGCACGAAGTTGGGCAGCGAGACCGCGCCGAGGCGGTCGCGCATATCGGCGAGCTGCAGCACGTCGAGCGTGTGCAGCTGCTCGTCGAGCGTGTGCTGGCTGGTGCCGTAGCGCGCGCCGCCGCCGGGCATGACCACATTCTCGCTGAACGAGCCATCGACGAGCACCGCCGACTCGAGCACGTGGTTGGCGGGCGCGTCGCGCTGCAGCAGCATGGCCGCCGCGCCAGCGCCGAAGTTGAACATAAAGCGCGCGCGCTCGTTGGCATAGTCGACCAGATCGTTCTCACGGGCGGCGCTGACCAGCAGCACGTGGCGCAGGCTGGCGTCGGCGCGCATCTGATCGCGGGCGGTCTTGAGCGCCATCGGCGCGCCAGCGCAGAGCGCGTAGATCTCATAGGCGTAGGCGTTGCGCGCGCCGATGGCGTGCTGAATCTTGGCGGCGGCGGACCAGACGAAGTAATCCTTGTACTCGCTGCCGTGGTAGATGATCAGGTCCACATCGAGCGGATCGACCTGCGCCTGCTCCAGGGCGCGCAGCGCGGCGCGGGCGGCCATCTGCGAGGGCAGGTCGTCGGGGCCGGCGATGTGCTTCTGGCGGATGCCGAGCTTGGCGACCACGACGGCCTCGGGGATGCCCGTGCGCTGGCTGATCGTCGCAGCGGTCTCGACGTCGGCGGGCAGATCCACGCCGATGCCAACAATTCCAACAGCTCCGTTCATCGTGACTCCTCTAGGGCTTCTTGGGGCTTGAGCGCCTGGGCGACCTGCTGCACCGAGCGCTGCTGGCGACGGCCGCGCAGGCGATTGATCGCGCCCATGATTCCGGCGGGGAAGAACAAGACCAGCGCGACGTAGATCAGGCCAAACAGCAGATCGGCGCGCAGCCACGTGGGCAAGAACGCGCTGACGCTGGCGCTCTTGAGCCACTGATCGAGCAGGCGCAGGGTCGCCGCGCCCAGCAGCGGCCCCACCAGCGTGCCGATGCCGCCGATGATCGTCATCAGCAGGGCCTGGATGGTCATCGACACGCTGAACATCTCGTAGGTGGCGCTCTTCTCGTAGAGCACCAGCAGCATGCCGGCGAGCGCGGCCAGCGTGGATGAGAGCATGGTCGCTGCCACCTTGAGGCGCAGCGTGTTGTAGCCCAGCACGGCGGCGCGCGTCTCGTTCTCGCGCACTGCCAGCCAGACGCGGCCGGTGGGCGAGTTGATCACGCGGCGGGCGAAGGAGTACAGCGCGATCATGCTGGCGAGCGCCAGAAAGTAGAAGTGCAGGCGATTCTGGGTCGGGTCGATCAGCGCTGGCACATCGAGGCCCTGGATGCCGATCTCGCCGCCGGTGTAGGGCTTGAGCCGCGCATCGTCGGTGCGAAACAGGATGAAGGCGATCTCAGCCAGCGCCAGCGTGATCATCGAGAAGTAGACGCCGCTGAGCCGCAGCGAGAGCAGCCCCACGCCAGCGCCCAGCAGCAGGCCCACGCCGATCACCGCCAGCAGCACCACCAGCAGCGAGGCGGGCTGCTCGCGATGCAGCAGGATCGCCGTGGTGTAGCCGCCTGCGCCCAGAAACAGCGCCTGCCCAAACGACACAATGCCGGTGAAGCCCAGCAGGATGTCGTAGCTCAGCGCGTAGATCGCCAGCACGAAAATTTGAATGAGCACACCCTGCCAGAAGCGCGTCGTCGACTCGGCGAAGGCGAAGGGCAGGCTCGCCAGCACGGCGACGATGGCGACAGGGAGCAAGCGGCGTAGCCAGATCATGTGCGCACCTCTAGCACTGCGGCTGGATCGACGAGAAAGCCGCCGATCAGCTCACGGCACAGAGCGGGGTGCTCGATATGCGGCGAGTGGCCGCACTCCGCCAGCACCACCTCGCGATAGCGCCCGCCGTTGGCCGCGTAGGCGTCCAGCACCGCCCGCAGCTGGCCGACCATCGGCTGCGGCGGGTGGGTCTCCGCGCCTGGCCAGCCTGGAATCGCGCCTAGCTGGCCGAGGTAGCACAGGTCGAACAGCGATGTGTCGCTGACGATCTGATCGCTGTCGCCGCGCAGCCAGAGCACCGGCGGCTGCGTGGGCAGCGCGGCCAGCGCCGCCTGGTTGCAGTACTTGGGCGCGAGCGCGTTGTTGACGCCCTGCGTGCCCGGGCCGACCAGCGGCCACGTGTCAACCTGCGTCAGATCGCCGGGATAGTTGCCGGGGCCGCAGTGCATCAGCAGCATCTCCTCGACAAACACATCCTCGCGCGGCGAGCGGAAGGGCGGCCGGAAATAAAACGAATTCATCACCACACGCGGCGAGACCTGCGACTCGTCGCTGCGGTCACCGGCGGCCAGCCGCTGCACAAACTCGGCGTTGGCGGTGCCGCCGCCAGAGCCGGCGAAGTCGGCGCTGTTGGGCTGGCCGTCGCGGCCGTGGGTGCCGCCGAAGCCGTAGGGCGAGCCAGCGGCGATCAGCGTCAGCGAGTCGACGGCGGCGGGGTAGTCGATGGCGAACTGCATGGCGATGTTGCCGCCGAGCGACCAGCCGATCAGGTGCGCGTGGTCGTAGCCGAGCGTTTGGAGCAGGGCGTGCAGGTCGTCGCTGTAGTCGCGGACGCCGCGGGTGGCATCGACGGGCTTGACCTCGGAGCGGCCGTAGCCGCGCAGGTCGGGCGCGAGATAGCGGAAGCCGTCGGGCAGGCCCAGCATCAGCTCCTCCCAGAAGCGCGCCGCCGAGACATTGCCGTGGATAAGCAGGACCGGCGCGCCGTCGTCGGGGCCGTGCTGCAGCACGTGGGTGCGCAGCCGTGGCGTGTCAATCGTGACGGCGGAGATGCCGTCGAGCAGCGGAAACGAAGGTGTCATAGTCTTACTCCTGTTTGCCAAACATACCGCCGGGCCGCAGCACCAGCACGAGCGCCATCACCAGCACCGTCGAGGCCGAGGCGATGGCGGTGGGCAGGCTTGTCTCTAGCACCAGATGATCGCTGAAGGTGCGCGCCAGCCCGATCAGCAGCGCGCCGAGCGCCGCCCCGCCGTAGGAGCCAAGGCCGCCGATGACGACCACGATAAAGGCGAACAGCTGATACTCCAGCCCCATCTCGGGATAGACGCCGATGAACGAGGCCGCCGCCGCGCCGCCGAGCGCCGCCAAGCCGCTGCCGGCGGCGAACACGCTGGTGAACACACGCCGCACGTTGATGCCCAGCGCCTCGACCATCGCGCTGTCCTGCACGCCGGCCCTGATGATCATGCCCACGCGCGCGCGCTGCAGCACAGCGCCGATCAGCAGCGCCAGCCCGAATCCCAGCCCGATGAGAAACAGGCTGTAGGTTGGGAAGCGCCGCCCAAGCAGCTCCAGGCTGCCGCTGAGCGCGGAGGGCTTGATCGGCGGGCGGCTCAGCGAACCCCAGGCCGGGATGGTGCGCACAAGCGCATCGAACACAAACACCAGCCCCAGCGTCAGCAGCACCTGGTAGATTGGCCGCGAGTAGAGCGGGCGGATGAAGCAGACCTCGATCAGCGCGCCGATGAGCGCCCCGCCCAGCATGCCGATGATCAGCCCCAGCGCAAAGCGCAGGTTGCTTGAGGCGATGGTGACGGGCCAGTGGCCGGGATAGCGCGGATCAAGCCAGACGTTGCAGCTCCAGGCCAGGTAGGCCCCGAGCATAAACAGCGAGCCGTGGGCGAAGTTGAGCACGTCCATCAGCCCGAAGATCAGCGACAGCCCGGCGGCGAGCAGAAAGAACACCGCAGCGAGCGTCAGCCCCGGCAGCACAATGCCGGTGACGAGCTTGGGCCACGAGGCCGGAGCCACAACCAGGATGATGCCGAAGATCGCGCTCAGCGCCACGAAGATGCTCCAGCGCGAGAGCTGGCTGCGCAGCGAGCGCCAGCTGGTGGACGGACGGCTGATCACAGACATTGAGGCTACCTCCTAAGCGGCTCCGAGATAGGTGCGGACGGTGGCGGTGTCGCGGACAAGCTCGGCCATGCTGCCATGCTGCACGGTGCGCCCGGCGTCGATGAGCGTGTAGCTCTGGCTGACGGCGCTGGCCATGCGGAAGTTCTGCTCGACGAGCACGATGGTGGTGTGCTGGCTGAGCTGGCGGATGGCGTGCATCATCTGCTCGATGATCACCGGTGCCAGCCCCTCGCTTGGCTCGTCGATCAGCAGCAACTGATTCTCGGGCACCAGCGCGCGGGCGATGGCGAGCATCTGCTGCTGGCCGCCGGAGAGCTGACCGCCGCGCAGATGGCCAAGCCGCTGCAGGTCGGGGAACAGCTCGTAGATGAGATCGCTGCGGCGCTTGAGATCGCCGCGCTGGCGCTCGGCCAGCAGCAAATTTTCCAGCACCGTCAGGTCGCGGAAGATCGCGCGGTGCTCGGGGACATAGCCGATGCCCAGGCGCGCGACGCTGTAGGTGCGGCGGCCATTGATGCGCTGCCCGGCCAGGCGCACCTCGCCGGACTGCGGCGGCGCGAGGCCCATGATTGAGCGCAGCGTGGTGGTTTTGCCGGCCCCGTTGCGCCCAAGCAGGGCGGTGATCTGGCCCTCCTCGGCGCTGAGCGACACGCCGTCGATGATCTGATACTCAGTAGATCACAGGACTCCCTGGGGCCAGGGTAAACGGTGTGGCGGCCGAATCGTGCGGTATCCTTTGTGGTGCCAACCAAGAAAGGAACCG
>JABXJS010000233.1 GCA_013538855.1 Herpetosiphonaceae bacterium | reverse complement strand
CGGTTCCTTTCTTGGTTGGCACCACAAAGGATACCGCACGATTCGGCCGCCACACCGTTTACCCTGGCCCCAGGGAGTCCTGTGATCTACTGAGTATGCTGCCCCAGTGTAGCTAGCAGCATCAGCACCTCCTTATACAAAAACACGAAAACAGCCGCATTGCTGCGACTGTCGCCTCGTGGACCGTCAAGCCTCTGCCTAAAAGTCTACCATACATTAAAGGCGCAGGTGGCGTGCTGCAGCTGCTGCCTAGCGGTACCGCCCTGGAGCATGCGATCCTCTATGCGCTCTGGCAGCACACAGGCGCGGGATGCTGGTGTCCTTGCATCCAGCGCCTGGGCTGGCCCACCGCTGCGCTGCTAGCCATCGTGCTCCATGTCGCCGGTGAGCGAGGTGATGCCGAGCCAGAGGCCCTTGGCGCAGCGGTAGAACACAATGTGAAACAGCGTCAGCACGACGATGAGCAGCGCCAGGCCGGGCAGCACAGCGTCGGGCCAGCGCAGCACCAGGATGATGCCGCCGATAAAACCGAGCAGAATCGTCACAACCAGGTTGATCGCCATGCCGCCAGTGCTCTGGTTGCCAGTGCGCTCATACTCGGTGCCGCAGTACTCGCAGCGCTCGCGCAGCCCGTAGAACGAGCGGAACATGCGCCCGCGGCCGCAGACGGGGCAGCGCCCAAAGAACCCGCGCAGCAGCGCTTGGAAAAAACGGATCATTCTTCACCAGCCAAACGCTCATCGCCCTCGTAGGCCCCGGTGAGCGTGGTGATGCCCACCCACAGGCCGCGGGCGATGCGATAGAACAGGGCGCTGAACAGCGCCATCACCAGCAGCAGCCCGGCCAAGCCCCACAACAGCTGCTCCGCTGGCACCCACAGCACCAGCAAAATCCCCGCCACAAAGCCGATCAGGATCGTGATAAACATATTGATGATCATCGCGCCCACGGTCGGGCTGCCGTCGATGTGGAAGCGATTGCCGCAGCGCGCGCAGACGCTGTTGAGGCCATAGAACGAGTTGAACACCTTGCCGCGCCCACAGGCCGGGCAGCGCCCAGCCAGGCCGCGCAGCAGCATCAGCACACCGCGCATGGTTGCCTCACTGCGGGCGGAAGCGCTCGGTGAGATCGCGCACTTCAATATACTTCTGCTTGAGCTGCTCTAGGCCTGCGGGCGTGACCTCGCGCATGTTGCGGTAGATCTGCTTGTCGAGCATCTGGGCCTTGTCGCCGCCGGGCCAGAGCCGCCACGAGTCGTTGTCGATCATGTCGGCCACGATCAGCTGGCCGTCTGGTGCGCGCCCAAACTCAATCTTGAGATCGACGAGCTGCACGTCTTGCGCGGCCCACAGCTGCTCCAGCACCGTAAAGACCTGGCGGCCCTGGCTGATCATGGTCTCGACATCGGCGGCTGAGCCAAGCTCGCGCGCCACGATGCCTGCGGCGTCGATCTGCGGATCGTGGTTGGCGTCGTCCTTGAGGAAAAACTCCACCAGCAGCGGATCGAAGCGCGTGCCCTCGGCGACCTCCGGATGGCGGCGGCAGTACGAGCCGGTGGCCAGCCGCCGCATCACGACCTCCAGCGGCAGCATCGCGCAGCGCTCGACCAGCATCACGCCTGGCTCGGGATCGGCGTGGTAGTGGGTGGCGACGCCCGCGTGGTTCAATGCGGCAAACACGTTCGCCGCCGTGCGCCCGCTGATCGCGCCCTTGCCCGCAATCTCGTTGCGGCGCGCGCCATCGCCGGCGCTGATCGCATCCTTCTGCACCATATAGGCTAAGCGCGCATCGCTCGGGTGCGCGTAGATGATCTTGGTCTTGCCCTCGGCCAACTTCGTGCCGTAGTCCATGGTGGTTGCTCCTCCAGAGCTAAATGCGGGATTCCGTAGCTGCATTATACCGCCGCGCCAGCGCATTGGGCACAGCGCCCAGCGTCCTGTGCTATCATATCAAGCGAACTGAACTAGCTGGAGGAACTAGCGCGCATGGCTCAATATGATGTAGTCATTATCGGATCAGGTCCAGGCGGCGAGGTGGCGGCACTGCGCGCCGTGCAGCTTGGGCTGAAGACAGCCGTTGTGGAAAAAGATCAGGTGGGCGGCATCTGCCTCAATGTCGGATGTATCCCCACCAAGGCTCTGCTGCACTGCGCCGACCTGCTGGAGGAGACCCGCGAGGGCAAGAAGTTCGGCGTCGTGACTGGCGAGGTGTCCTTCGACCTCAAGGGCGCGATGGGCCACAAAGACCGCGTGGTGAAGACCATGCGCGGCGGCCTAGAGGGCCTGTTTAAAAATAAAAAGATCGACCTACACCGTGGTTTTGGCCGCGTGATCAAGCCCGGCGTCGTCGGCGTTAAGGCCGAGGATGGCAGCGAGACCCAGCTGGAGACGCGCAACATCATCATCGCCGTCGGCTCGACGCCGCGCTCGCTGCCCTTTGCCAAGATCGACGAGCAGCGCATTCTTTCCAGCACGGGCGCGCTCAATCTGAAAGAGGTGCCGCGCCACCTGATCATCGTCGGCGCTGGCGCGATCGGCTGCGAGTTCGCCTCGATGTACCGCGCCTTTGGCTCCGAGGTCTCGATCATCGAGATGCTGCCGCGCGTCGTGCCTGCCGAGGACGAGGAAATCTCCGCCGAGCTCGATAAGGCGCTGCGCAAGCGCGGCATCAAGATCTACACTGGCGCGCGCACCGAGAGCGTCGAAAACAAGGCCGATGGCGTTGCCGTGACGCTCACCGACAGCAAGGGCCAGGCGGTCACGCTCGATGGCGACTATCTGCTGCTCGGCGTAGGCCGCACGCCGCTATCGCGCAACATCGGCCTAGAGGAGCTGGGCGTCAAGATGGACGAGCGCGGCTACATCCTCACCGACGGCATGATGCAGACCAATGTCGCTGGCGTCTACGCCATCGGCGATGTGGTGCCCACGCCATGGCTGGCCCACGTTGCTAGCGCCGAGGGCGTGATCGCCGTCGAGCACATGGCCGGCCACACGCCGCACCCGATCAACTACAACCACATCCCCGGCTGCACCTACTGCTCGCCAGAGGTCGCCAGCGTTGGGCTGACCGAGGCGGCGGCGCGCCAGCAGGGCTTCAATGTCAAGGTCAGCAAGTTCCCCTTCGCCGCCGTGGGCAAGGCCACGGTGCTTGGCCAGCGCAACGGCTTCATCAAGATTGTCGCCGACGAGCAGTATGGCGAGATTCTCGGCTTCCATATGATCGGCCCGCGCGTCACCGAGTTGATCGGCGAGGGCGGCCTGGCCCTGTCGCACGAGGCGACCGTCGAGTCGCTGCTGGCGACCATCCACGCCCACCCCACGCTGTACGAGGCCATCCACGAGACCGCCCACGGCCTGCTCGATGGCTTCATCCACTTCTAAACATCGTGCAGCTTAAACCACACAGCGCCGGAGTTGCTCCGGCGCTGCGTGCATGGGGGCTGCTGCGCATAAGGCCGCGAGTTGCTAGAAGCGGTGGCTGCGCCCTTGCGGGCCGCCGTGGTGGCGCAAGCCGTGGTGCGGGCGGTGGTGAAAGCCCAGCGGGTGCGGGGCGATGCCAAACGGGCCGCCCCAGCGGCGCAGCCGCGGCCGTCGCCAGAAGAACAGGCCCGGCATAAACAAAAACAGTCCCCGGCGTCGCCGTCGTCGTGGGTACCAAGGTCGCATAGGTCGTCCTCCTTGTCGTTGATGGCCGCAGCCACGTTGGTTCACTACGAGGAGTGTAGACCACAGCGGTGAATTTTGTGTGAAGATCAGCGCTGTGCGTGCTCGGCGGTCCAGTGCGGCCACTCCACGCGCTGCTGCACCGCCGCACGCAGCTCTGCGCCGTACCAGTGCTCGACCAGCGCCAGCGCCAGATCGACGCCCGCCGACACGCCCGCCGAGGAGGCCACCGGCTCCTCGATGATCCAGCGCGCGCCCGCGACAACCTCGATGCCTGGTGTCTCACGCAGCAGCTCGAAGGCCGAGGCGTGGGTGGTGGCGCGATGGCCGTCGAGCACGCCTGCCGCCGCCAGCACCAGCGCGCCGGTACACACCGACACAACCCAGCCCTGGGCGTGCGTGCGCCGCACAAGCTCAAGGATCGGCGGGTGCTCGCGGGCGAAGGTGCGCGCGCCGAGGCCGCCGGGAACCAGCAGCACATCGAGCGCTGGCGCGCTGGCAAGATCGACGTCTGGCGTGATGCGCAGGCCGTAGCGCGCCCGCACTGGTTCTGCGGTTGGCCCAAGCGTGAGCAGCGTGTGCGCGGCACCGAGCCGCTGCGCGCAGCCGAGCACCTCCCATGGGCCGACGACGTCTAGCTCCTCGACATCATTGAACAGCAGCATACCGATTGTGCGCGGCATAGCGGCCTCACCACAAAATATCAAACGAGTACTCTTTGTTGGTCGGCTCCTCCCAGTTCGAGGTGACGTGCTCGACGTGGGCGTTGATCGGGCCGCTGTAGCACCAGCTGATCATGCGCTGCACGCCAGCCTGTGACCCCTCGAAGACCGCCTCGACGCTGCCGTCGGGCATGTTTTTTACCCAGCCGTTGACCTTCGCCGCCCGCGCGTGATCGCGACATGCGGCGCGAAAGCCAACCCCTTGAACTCGTCCTGTCACCTTGACGTGAGCGCGATGTGTATCCATGTTGATGTCTCCTACGCGCTGCCCCACAGCGGCGACAGCGCTTGTCTCCTCAGACTAAGTCAATCGCCTGGGCCAGCGTTGGCACCGAGCGAACCCGTGAGCGGTCGAACCGCAGTTTAACCAAGCTGCGCGCCACTGCTGGCTGCAAGCCCGCCAGAATCACCTCGCCGCCAAGCAGGCGCGTGCCGTTGATCAGGCGGCCGAGCATCCATAGCAGCGCCGCGTTGGCCTCGCCGATGCCGGTGAGGTCGATGATCACCGTGTGGGCCTGCAGGCGGCGCACATCCTCTAGCACGCGCTCTTGAATTTCGGCGGCGCGAATATCATCAAAGACGCCGATCAGCGGCAGGGCCAGCACGCCATCGCGCAGCGGCAGGCTCGTCACCGTCAGCGCATCGACGGTTTGGCGCAGCAGATCCTCTTTGATCTGCACATCGGTGTAGGCCTGCTCAAGCTGGCTGGTCAAATTTTGTGCCTCGCGGCGGCGCTGGTCGATGGCGCTGCGCGACTGCTCCAGCTCCTGCTCGCGCTGCTGAATGCTGCCCATAATCACTGTTACGAGCCAGCCGACGCCAAGGATGAGCAGCACCAGCGAGGTGAGCGAGAAGATCTGAAAGCCCACCGAGGTGGACAGCAAAATCGCCCCTGGCTTGGTGTCAGGCAGCACATCGGCCATTTCGAGCACAGCCAGCGTCACCGCGCCGAGCGCCGTGATCAGCGTTGCGGCGATGTTCCAGCGCGGCTGGCCGAGCACAAAGCCCACGCCGAGCAGCATCGCCACATACAGCGCCGTCAGGTTCGATAAAAAGCCGCCTGCGTTGTGTACCGCGCCACACACGGCCACTGTCTGCAGCAGCAGAAAACCCAGCGTCAGCGGACGTAGGGCCACGCGGCCGATCAGCAGCCGATAGCCCAGCGTGCTGACCAGCATCAGAA
This sequence comes from Herpetosiphonaceae bacterium, assembly GCA_013538855.1. Classification (GTDB taxonomy): domain Bacteria; phylum Chloroflexota; class Chloroflexia; order Chloroflexales; family Herpetosiphonaceae; genus OHK22. The sequence goes on along the minus strand of JABXJS010000233.1, from coordinate 38,425 downwards.
GGCCCATGGCCTCGCCGAGCACGGCGCGTGTGTTGATCCAGTCGACCAGGCCCACCAGCATAAACAGCAGCGTGATGCCTAACAGAGCGTTGGCATACAGCTCGGCTCGCCGAAGTAAAACGCCATCTTGTGCGGCTTGCGCTTCCATCACGCACCCCCTATTTGCCAATACAGAAGTGGCTGAATATGGTATTGAGCAGGTCGGCCTCGACCGTCTCGCCAGTGATTGTGCCGAGGGCCGCCACGGCAGCGTTGAGATCGACGGCGATCAGATCGACTGGTCGCCCCTCGCGCAGTCCAGCCAGCGCATCGTCGACCGCCGCAGCCGTCTGGCGCAGCGCCTCGCGATGGCGCGGGTTGGTCACGAGGTGCGCGTCGCTTAGCGCCACCTCGCCGATCAGCGTGCGCGCCACTGTTGCCCCCAGTGCAGCTAGCCCCGCGCCGGTGTGCGCCGATACGGCCACATACGCCACGAGCTGCGGGTGCGCCGCCGCCAGCGCCGTCAGATCGGCCTGCATCGGCAGATCGGCCTTGGTCTGCACCAGCAGCGTTGGGCGGCCCCAGGTGAGGGCAGCGATCTCGCTGTCAGCGTGATGTAGCGGCTGCGAACCGTCGATGAGCAGCAGCACAAGGTCGGCGCGCTCCAGGGCCGCCCGCGAGCGCGCGACGCCGATCTGCTCGACTGGATCGGCGGTCTCGGTGATGCCGGCGGTGTCGATCAGCACCACCGGCACGCCGCCCAGGTTCGCGGTCTCCTCCAGCGTGTCGCGGGTGGTGCCCGGAATGGCGGTGACGATAGCGCGCTCACTGCGCAGCAGCGCGTTGAGCAGGCTCGACTTGCCTGCGTTGGGCCGCCCGACCAGCGCCGCCCGCGCGCCTTGGCGCACGATCATGCCACGCTCCGCGCCTGCCAGCAGTGTGGCCAGCTGCGTGCGCGCCGCTGTGAGCCGTGGCAGCAGGTCCTCGCTGGGCACGTCGTCCTCGGGAAAGTCGGTCAGCGCTGTCACGTAGGCCAGCGGGTAGAGCAGCTGCTCGCGAATGGCGCGCACCTCGCGCGATAGCCCGCCCTGCAGCTGATCGAGCGCCAGCTTCAGCCCAAGGCTCGTCTGGGCCTCGATCACGTCGAGCGTCGCCTCGGCCTGCGCCAGGTCGATGCGCCCGTTGATAAAGGCGCGCATGGTGAATTCGCCAGGATCGGCCGCGCGCGCGCCAAGCGCATAGATGCGCTCGAGCGTGCGGCTCAGCGGCAGCGGCCCGCCATGACAGTGTAGCTCGGCCACATCCTCGCCGGTGAATGAGCGCGGCCCGCGAAACACCACCGCCAGCGCCTCGTCGATGGGCGCACCTGTGGCATCGGTGATCTGCCCGTAGCGCATCTGCGCGGCCCGCCACGGGCCAGGCCGCGCTGGTGTAAACAGCGCTGCGGCAATGGCCCACGCCTGTGGACCGCTCACGCGCACAATCCCCACGCCGCCGACGCCTGGCGGCGTTGCGAGCGCAGCGATAGTGTCAGCGTAGAGCATGCAGCACCTTCGCACGTCCGGAGAGCGGCTGATCGGGCAGGCCCTGGCGATGGCAGAAGCCGCACGTTGGCGCATAGGCGTGGTTGTAGCGCGGCGCGCTGTTCAGACCGCTGTTATGGCAGCCCTTGCACTCGGCCACGCCCACGGTGATGTCGTGCCCCGGCAGCTTCTCGACGTTGGGCGCGTAGGCCGAGCCAAAGGCCAGCACCCACGTCATCACCAGCACTAGGCCGGTCACAATAAACATCAGCCGCATCGGCCACGAGCGCATCAGCGCCCGGTAGCGCGCCCGCGCGGCTTCTTTATCAAAGGTTGGCGCGGCTTCCTCCGCCGCTGGGTCTTCGGGAAGTTCAGGCTGTGACATACACTCCTCAGAGTTGCGCAATTGGTGTAGCGGGCTTCATGATAGCACACAAGCCGACCATCACGGTGCACTGGTATCAGTCCAGCGCCTACCCATCCACCGCAGGTGAGCCGCGCTCACACCTGCGCCGCGCTGATTTTAATGGATTTCGCTATAGTCAACGCCTGCGCCGCCGCCTATAATGGCTAGCGAAGCCCTGCCCGCCTGCGCATGAACACTGGTGCGCCAGCAATCAATCTATGCCGGTTGAGAGCGCTGCACCACGCCCGCGGCAGGGTTCCTCTGCACCCAGCCTGCTGGGTGCTCAAGCTGGTATGAGGAACATTCATGAAAAAAGCACTCGTGGTTCTGGGTATTGTGCTGGCTGTGTTCGTCGTGTGGGTCTTCGGCAGCGACGAGGAGGACACGGCTACGCGCACGCCAACTGCGCCGTCCGCCGCTCAGGCCAAGCCTACGCCAACCAAACGCCCGCGCCCGACCACAACGCCGCAGGCCGCGCCCTCACCCGCTGCGCCCGCCGCCTACTCCGAGAATCCCGCCGAGTGCTTCGATGATGAGACCTTCGACACCGCCCGCCAGATCTGCATCTTCGACGGCGATGCCAAGGCCCTCGACAAGGAGCTGGCCAAGTATACCGATCAGCTCTTCCCTTCAGGGGACGACTTCGATGCAGCGAGTGAGCTGGACGAGAGCTTGACCGACGCGGACGCCGAGGTCTCCGCCGATGAGACCGACTTGATCACCTACACGGTCCGCAGCGATACACTGAGCCGCCCCCAAGCGCCTAAGCTGTCGGACGCCGCCATGCGCTCGCTGCAGCGCGACCGTGAGACCCAGGCCAAGATGTGGGATTTCTTTACCAGCCTTGTTCCGCTGGAGGAGCGCCGCGACATCAGCCAGTTTGTGGTCTTCACCGATGGCCCCGATAACCTGCTGGCCTGGGTCATGCCCGACGAGAACGATGAGAATCTGACCGTGCTCGGCGTCGATATTCAGGACATCGACGCGCCTGGCGAGCTGACGTCAACGCTCATCCACGAGTTCGGCCATATGCTCACGCTTAGCACTAGCCAGGGCCGCTACCTCAGCGAGAATGGTCGCTGTCACTACTATCGCTCCGAGGATTGGTGCTCGCTCAAAAATGCCTACATCACCGCCTTCGTCGATCAGTTCTGGCCCGCCGATTTTATGGCCGAGTGGGAGGACACGCAGGTCGATGATCCCGCCGAGACCGAGGACTTGGTCTATCAGTTCTACGAAACCTACGCCGATGAGTTCGTCAGCGACTATGCCGCCACCAACGCCGACGAGGACATCGCCGAGAGCTGGATGGAGTTTGTGCTCAAGCCGAAGCCCCGTGGCAGCAGCGTCGCCGACCAGAAGGTCAAGTTCTTCTACGACTACCCCGAGCTGGTCAGCCTGCGCCAGCAGCTCGCCAGCCGCGCTATCTCGCGCCTGCGCCACGGCGAGTAGCCCGCTGCCTGCTTGATCAGCGCTGCGTGGTTGGGCGTCCGCTCATTGGCGTTGTGTCTGCGCTCGGTCGCGCATGTGGTTGATCGGCGTAGCGTGGTTAAACAGGCGCTGCGCGCTGTGCTCCCACGCTGCGCCAGCCGCCCGCTGACCAGGCTGCGCACCGGTTGGCATTGCCGCGTGGCTGGCGTGGGGCGATGGATCAAGCAGTGGCCTTGATCGCACGCTGCGTGTCCACAGCGTACCAGCGGCAGTATTAATAATTTGACATAAAAATGCACCAGGTGATCAACGGCTGATCATCTGGCGCGACTGTTTGATCATCACCGTGCTAGGCTGGCACCGCCGCTCCGATCAGATCATCGACGATCTTGGCGCTGGAGAGCACGCCGGGCAGCCCTGCGCCTGGGTGTGTGCCTGCGCCCACGAAGTAGAGGCCATCGACCTCCTCGGAGCGATTGTGCGGGCGAAACCAGGCCGACTGGGTGAGGATCGGCTCGACCGAGAAGGCGCTGCCGAGGTAGCTGTTCAGCGTCTCGTGGAAGTGCAGCGGCGTGATCATATGCTCGCTGACGATGTGCTTCGACAGATCGGGCAGGTAGTTCTGCTCCAGAAAGTGCATAATCCGGTCGCGGTAGGGTCGGGCGGCGCTGCGCCAGTCGGTGCCCGAGCCAAGGTGCGGCACCGGCGACAGCACATAGAAGGCTTCGCAGCCCTCCGGCGCGAGCGAGGGATCGGTCAGCGTCGGCATATGCAGGTAGAGCGAGAAGTCGTCGGCGACCTTCTTGGTCGTGAAGATGTCGTCGAGCAGCGGGCCGTAGCGTGGCCCTAGGATAATATCGTGGTGCGCGAGCTTGGGGCCATCCTGGCCGCGGTAGAGCCTGTCGGTGCCGAAGTAGATCACCACCAGCGACATCGAGTAGCGCATGCGCGCCAGCCGCTTGTCGGTGTACTTGCGGCGCAGCGGCTTGGGCAGCAGGTGCTGATAGGCGAAGGCGACCTCGCCGTTGCACACCACGGCATCGGCGCGTAGCTCGCGGCCATCGGTGAGCCGCACGCCGACTGCGCGCCCCTGCTCAACGATGATCTCGCCCACCTCGGTGTTCAGCTGCATCTGCCCGCCTAGCTCCTCGAACAGCCGCACGAGGCCCTGCACCAGCGCGCCGGTGCCGCCCTTGGCGAACCACACGCCCCACTTGCGCTCCAAAAAGTTAATCAGCGTGTAGATGCTGGTGGTCTGAAATGGGTTGCCGCCGACCAGCAGCGGGTGAAAGCTGAGGATTTGGCGCAGGCGCTCGTCCTGCACAAACTTCGAGACAAAGCCGTAGACGGTGCGGTACGACTCAAGGCGCATCATGTCCGGCACAATCTTGAGCATGTCGCTGGCCTTGAGGAAGGGCTGGTCGGCTAGCTCGACAAAGCCTTTGTTGAAAATTTTCTCGGCGCGGCGCACAAACTCCAGGTAGCCATCGACATCGTCGGGGTTGATGGCGCGAATCTGGCGCACCATCGCCGCCAGATCGTCGGAGTAGTCGAAGTGCTCGCCGTTGTGGAAAAAGATGCGATAGAACGGCGTCACGGGCAGCATCGTCACATAGTCGCTGGTCTGGCGGCCAGCGTTGCTGAACAGCTCGTCGATCATAAACGGCGCGGTGATCACCGTCGGGCCGCCATCGAACTTAAACCCATCCTGCTCGTACACATAGGCGCGCCCGCCAGGCTTGTCGCGCTTATCGAGCACGATCACCTCGTGCCCGCGGGTTTGCAGCCGCACCGCCGCGCCAAGGCCGCCGAAGCCGCTGCCAATTACAATTATGCGCATTGCTATCACTCCATAAGCGGCAGATTGCCGCGAAAATCAGTATAATGAGGGAGACGAACGTTGTATAGTTCGTGTGCGTCCATTGCGACTGCATACGCTGCTGAGCTGCTGCTCAGATGCTTAGGGCTGCGGCCCCGAGTGCCGCTGTCGTCGTCAGATTTGACACAAATGTTCTATTAGTCTATGCTAGCGCCAACCGGCACTGGCAGGTGTGTCACAGCACCGCCAGTGGCTGCGGATGGGCGCTATGGCTTGTTCTCCAGTGCTATCAAACGCTACGCTGATTGTAGCCTAGCGGATGGTCAAAAGGAAATCTTCCATGGCATTGAATTCACCAGCCGATGTTGAGCGCACCGATGATGTCGCCACCCTGATTACGGCCGGTCTTGCGGCCGCCGAACGGCAGGACAAGACGACAGCACGCGCTGCGCTGCGCAAGGCCGCGCGCCTTGACCCTGACAACGCCGCCGCATGGCTGGGTGTGGCGCAGGTTGTCGGCACGTTCTCCGAGCGCCGCCAAGCCTACGAGCGCGCGCTCGAGCTTGATCCGGACAACGCCGAGGCCCGCAGCGGTCTCGATGCGCTGCTCAGCGGCGAGGTCAACCCGCACGGCAGCAAAAAGCCGGTCAAGCCAGAGCTGCCACCGCTTGATCCCATGGCCACCCACGCCCCGACCGAGATCACGGTGTGCTACCGCCATCCTAACCGCGAGACGGGCCTGCACTGCATTCAGTGCTCGCGCCCAATCTGCTCGGACTGCGCCTATCCAACGCCGGTCGGCTACATTTGCCCAGAGTGTCGCAAGGCGCGCCGCTCGCCGCTGTATCAGGTCGAGGCCGCCGATGTGATCAAGACGGCCATCGTCGGCGTGATCGCTGGCGCGCTCGGCGGGTTCCTGTCGAGCCTGATCGGCGGCGGCTTCTTCTTCATCTTTTTCATTCTGGCCTTTGCTGGCGCAGCCATCGGCGAGGGCGTTATGCGCGTCATCACCTGGGCCACGCGCAAGCGCGGGCCGATCATCCAGGCCACCGCTGCGATCGCGATCTTGGTCGGCGCAGGCATCGTCTACGTCGCGCTTGGCTTTCGCATTAATTTCCTGACCTTGGCGATCTTTTTGGGTCTGGCGATCGCCACGATCTATCAGCGCCTGAAGTAGCAGAAAGGACTCCCGCCCATGCCCCGTGCTAAAGGCCGCGGCGCCCGCGAGCAACATCGCGCCGACCGCCGCGCTACCTACGCCAGCCAGGTGCTGCCCCACCTTCAGGCCAAGCTCGATGAGCCGCCTGCCGACGCCCGCGTGCTGCTCGTCGGCGACGACCTCGAGCAGCTCGCCGCCGCGCTGGCCCCCAAGGTCGCTCAGGTTGCGCTCGTCGCCATCGAGTTCGAGCGCTGGGACGCGCTCACCCGCCAGCTCGCCAGCTACGCCAACCTCCAGGTGGTGCAGGAGCTGGCCGAGCTGGACGATCCCGATGGCTTCCCCACCGAGCCGTGGACCTACGGCGTGATGCTCTTGCCCTACCACCTCGGCACCCGCGAGACCAACACGGCCCTGCAAGATCTCGCTGATCGCCTCGTGCCCAACGCGCCGCTCTACGTCGGCGGCTCACGCACCCACGACTGGGGCCTGGCCCAGGAGCGCCTCGCCGCCATCGCCGCCCCGCTCACCACGCTCTATAGCGTCGATCCGATCCGCGTGGTCCGCGGCCACATCCGCAGCCTGGCTGGTATCACAACCAATGCGAATTTGTAGCTTGCTGGAGGCACAATGACCTTGACCATTCCGGAGAATTGGCAGCCGCACCTCGCCGAGCAGACCAGCCAGCCCTACTGGCAGGAGCTGTCTGCGTTTGTCGCCGCCGAGCGCGCCGAGCACACCGTGTTCCCGCCCGCCAACGATGTGTTTAACGCCCTGCGCTACACCAGCCTGGAGCAGACCAACGTGCTCTTGCTGGGCCAGGACCCCTACCACGACGACGGGCAGGCCCACGGCCTGTGCTTCTCGGTGCGCCCTGGCGTTAAGCCGCCGCCGTCGCTGCGCAATATCTTCAAGGAGCTGCACAGCGACATCGGCTGCCCCATTCCCAACAATGGCTACTTGGTGCCCTGGGCCGAGCAGGGCATCCTGCTGCTCAACGCCGTGCTGACGGTGCGCGCACACCAGCCGAACTCGCATAAAAACAAGGGCTGGGAGCGCTTCACCGACGCGGTGATCAGTCAGGTCAACGCCAAGGCCGATCCGGTCGTCTTTGTGCTCTGGGGGGCCTACGCCCAGAAGAAGGCCAGCTTGATCGATGAGTCGCGCCATACGATTGTGCAGTCGGTGCATCCCTCGCCGCTCTCGGCCAAGCACGGCTTCTTCGGCTCGCGCCCGTTCTCGCAGATCAACGCTGCGCTCGCCGACGCTGGCAAGCCGCCGATCGCCTGGGAGCTGCCCAATCTTTAGCGGGCGCGGCTGCCCCGCTGTGCTGGCTGGCGCACGCTGCTGGCTGCTCGCATAGTCTCATCTCGGAAGCGCGGTGGCGGCGCGCAGGCGCTGCCACCGTTGTTGTGCTCTACCCACCTTGCCTGCTGCGCGCATGGGCAGCGCTCGCTGTGTCGCCGCTCTAGAGCGTAGCGCCACACACAGCTGGCGCAAATCTGCTCTACTCGCCTTGCCTGCTGCGCGCATGGGCAGCGCTCGCTGTGTCGCCGCTCTAGAGCGTAGCGCCACACGCCGCTGGCGCAAATCTGGTCTACTCGCCTTGCCTGCTGCGCGCATGGGCAGCGCTCGCTGTGTCGCTGCTCTAGAGCGTAGCGTCACACGCGCAGCTGTCGCAAATCTGCTCTACCCGCCTTGCCTGCTGCGCGCATGGGCAGCGCTCGCTGTGTTGCTGCTCTAGACCGTAGCGCCACACGCGCCGCTGGCGCACAAGGAGCTTGCATTATGAGCCTCTGGCCTGTGGTTAATCGCTGGAGTCTAGGCGGCGGCACGCTCGCGTGGCTGCTGGTGTGGCTGCTCAACCTCGTTGGCGCTTTGCACATCGACACGTTTAATCTGCTGATTTTGCTGGCGCTGCTGGTGACGATGCCGCTGGCGCTGCCGCTCGCTCAGCCCGCCGAGCAGCTTGCGCTGGCGCAGCGGCTCTTTGCGCTGCTGGTCGTGGCGCAGCCGCTGGCGGCGCTGCTGGCGCTGATCGGCCTGCTGCTGCCTTCCGGCTGGCTGGCGGCGCTGCTCAGCACGCCCTGGCTGCTGCTCACGGCCGGGCTGGCGCTGCTGGCGCTGCTGCGCTTGCTGGCTGGCGACTGGCACCAGCTGGAGGAGCTGTGCGTCGATGCTGGGCTGGCCTACTTAATCATCGGCGGCGTGTGGCTGGTGATTAGCCGCCTCGGCCTCAAGCCCATGGGCTTCTCGCCGGCGATTGTGGCGCTCACGGCGGTGCACTTCCACTTTATTAGCCTGGCTGGCCTTGTTGGCACGGGCATGCTCGGGCGGCTGCTGTGCACAACACGCGGGCGGCTGCCGCGTCTCTATCAGGCGGCCACCTGGATCGCGATGGTCTGCCCTGCGCTTATCGCGCTTGGGATCACATTCTGGCATCTGCTGGAGGGCGCGGCGGCGATCATCTTCGCCGCCGATATGGTGATCATCGCCCTGCTGCTGCTGCGCTCCGCCGCGACCGCCGTGCGCGCTCCGCTGGCGCGCTGGCTGCTGCTGGCTGCCGCGCTTTGCCTTGTGGTGGCCATGGCCTTCGCCACGCTCTACGCGCTGGCCCGCGTCAACAACACGTACTCCGCGTGGCTGACCATCCAGCGCATGCTGCGCGTCCACGGCTGGGTCAACGCGCTCGGCTTCAGCCTGCTCAGCCTGCTCGGCTGGCGCGTCGCCACGGCGCAGATTCGCCGCGCCACGTAGCAGCACGCGCTGGCGTGGGCTGCGATTGTACGGTGAGTTTGCCGCAGCGCGTAGCAGCGTGCGCTGGCATGAGCGCGGTCAACGCGCTCGGCTGGCGCGGCGTCGCTGGGTAGATTCGCCGCGCTGCGTAGCAGCGTGCACAGGCGTGCGCTGCGATTGTACGGCGTGGTCAACGCGCTGGACTGGCGCGTGGCCGCTGCACAGCTTCGGCGCGCCGCGTAGCAGATCGCACGAGCGTGGTCAGTGGCTGCACGGCGCGGTCAACACCTCGGCTGGCGCGGCGTCACTGGTGCAGATTTGCCGCGCCGCATGGCTGCACGCGCTGGCGTGGGCGCGGTCAACGTAGTAAGCTGGCGCGTGGTCGCTGGGCAGATTCGGCGTGCCGCGTAGCTGTGTGGGCTTGGTTGAGCTGCGGCTGCACGGCTGGGTCAGCGCGCCTGCTCAGCCTGCTCGGCTGGCGCATCGCCACGGCGCAGCTTCGGCGCGCCGCGTAGCAGATCGCATGAGCGTGGTCAGTGGCTGCACGGCGCGGTCAACGCGCTGGACTGGCGCGTGGTCGCTGGGCAGATTCGCCGCAGCGCGTAGCAGCGTGCGCTGGCGTGAGCGCGGTCAACGTAGTAAGCTGGCGCGGCGTAGCAGCGTGCGCTGGCATGAGCGCGGTCAATGCGCTCGGCTGGTGCGGCGTCGCTGGGCAGATTTGGCGTGCCGCGTAGCTGTGTGGGCTTGGTTGAGCTGCGGCTGCACGGCTGTGGGTCAACGCGCATGGCTGTGGTTTGCTTGAGTACCGATGGCGCTTTGGGCTAGGCTTACTGGTTGCGCTGTTCGCTGGCCGCGCAAGCTCTGCGCCTTGGATAGTGTCAGGCCGATCACGGCAGCGTGTGGCTGCGACGTCACCGCGCCACTGGCTGCAATGCCGATCCACCCGCAGTGCCAAGTTGCCCCCTTGAGCGGTTGATCGAGCAACAGCGCAGACTCTGTTTGCTGAGCCGCTGCAACAGTCCACCGCCGCACCATTTCACCGCCATTTTTGTAGCGCTTAGGTGTAGCGCTGCGTGCGGCGATCTAGCCGCGAACTTAAATAAAGATTTTACACGTACACAGATAACGTTGTTCCTGCATCTGCTCTAGCTATGGCCTATGCGCTTTTGGTAAGGTCAGTGCTGCCTGTGTTATTGCTGCGCTGCTTGAGCTACGTGTGGTTTTGTGTAAAACGTTAGCTTGTGCTATGTCCGGCTTCCTCGGCCAGCACGCGCTGGGGCTGTGCAAGCCCGCGCGCTGTATGCTCGGGGCAGGCAGGCGCAGCCCCACAGCCAGCGTGCGATAGCGTGAGCGGTGCGCTCGCTTCTGTGGAGTTGGTAAGAAAAAGGAGCGCATGGCTGGCTCGTTCGCTGCGGCCAGCACGCGCTGGGGCTGTGCAAGCCCGCGCGCTGTATGCTCAGGGCAGGCAGGCGCAGCCCCACAGCCAGCGTGCGATGGCGTGAGCGGTGCGCTCGCGTGGCACGAATGGATCGCGTCGCGTGCTGGGGCGAGCAGGAGCTGCTGCCGTCTGGCTAGGGTTGTGGCACGCTCGCGATATGCGGCACTACGAGCGCGCTGCGCATCCGCTGGCGTGGCTAGACGCTGGCGCGCACCTGGGCGGCGGCCTGCTCCAGCGCTGCGGGCAGATCGTCGGCGCTGGGAATGCCGCCCTGGGCTTGGGTGGGCGCGCCGCCGCCGCGGCCACCGTAGGCGCTGACGATCTCTCGCAGCAGGTTGCCGCAGTGCAGCTGCTGGCCGTCGCTGGCAAAGACGAGCTGGGCCTTTGCGCCGGCCAGTCCAAACAGCGCCACGCCGCCGAGCGCCGCGATGTTGCCGGCCAGCGCCCGCACGGCGTCTAGCTCGCGGTCGCGCCAGAGCTGCACGACCACGCCGCCGTCCGCCGCCGCCAGCAGCTCGGCGGCCTCGACCTGGAGCAGGCGCTTGGTGGCGTGCTCCAGGCTGCGCCGCGCCGTGGCCTCGGCGGTGCGCAGGCGCTCGAAGGCGGCCTCGATCTCATCGACGGCGACGCTGAAGTCGGCGGCCAGCCGGGCCAGGGTGGCGTTCTTCCAGCGCAGGTCGCGCATCGCCCGCCCGCCACAGATAAACTCAACGCGCGTCTCGGTGCCGCGGCGCTCGGTGCGGCGGATGTGCAGCATGCCCACCCCGCCCGTGGAGCGCGGGTGCGTGCCGCCGCAGGCCGAGTGGTCGAAGTCGGCCACCGAGACCACGCGCACCGGCCCGCTGACGGTGGGCGGCTTGCGCAGGCGAATGCTGGCCAGCTCCGCAGGCGTGACAAAGCGCGCCAGAATCGGGTGATCGGCCCAGATGACGCTGTTGGTCAGCTCCTCGACGGCGGCGAGCCGCTCGGGCGTGAGCGCGTCGCTGTCGATGGCCAGGTCGATGGTGGTGCTGTCTGCGCCAAGGTGAAAGGCGGTGGTGCGAGCCTGGCACAGCTCCTCGAAGGCCGCCGAGAGCAGGTGCTGGCCGTGGTGCTGCTGCATATGGTCGAAGCGGCGCTCCCAGTCGAGGACACAGCTCACAGCATCGTCGGCGAGCGGCGCGGCCAGGCGGTGCCAGACGCGGTCGGTGTCCTCGTCGCTCTGGACATCGAGCACGGCGACGCCGTTGATGGAGCCGTGGTCGGCAGGCTGGCCGCCGCCCTCGGGGTAGAAGGCCGAGCGATCCAGGGCGATCTCGTGGCCGTCGGCGCGGCGATCCACCACCTGCGCCGACCACTCGCGCAGGTAGGCGTCGAGCCAGTAGAGGCGCTCGGTGCTCATCGGCGGCCTCGCTCGCCGCTGCGGCGGAATTCGCGGATGCGCTCGTCGATAAACTTGAACTCCTTCTCCAGCGCCTCGCGCGCCACCTGCGACGTCTGCTGGACGAGAAAGAGCGTGCGCGTCGCCGCGCTAAACAGCCGCCAGATCGGCGCGCCGCGTGGCCCCAGCGCCGCGCCTGGCTCGACGCCGTCGGGCAGCCCGAGCACCTCAAGATCGTTTACGGGATCGGCAAAATCAACAATAATGCGCATGGTCACTCCTTGCGGAACATCTACGATTGGTTTAGTGTATCATCAATCCTGCACAGCGCTTTGATCCTAGCACAAAGCTGGTGCTTTCTGCGCACGGCGCGGCCTCCTGCGCAGTGTGGCTGCGCCGCTGGTGCAGGCGGCGAGCGCGTTGATTGTTGATTAGAAAGGGGAGACTGCAATGTACATGAGTCCTCAGCCGCTGCTCACGCCACAGCTGCGGCGCTTCTGTCTGCTGTGGTGGTCGCTCAGCGGCGCGCTGACTGCTGGCGCGGCGCTGCTGGTGATCAGCCGTTTTGCCGCGCTTGGCGCTTGGATTCTACTGATGCTGGTACCGCTGCTAGAGCGCCTTGTCCGTGCGCCAGTTAGGGGGCGGTTTGGCACTATTGCGCTAGAGTTGGTGTATGACTCATGGCTATGTAGTGCTGCTATGGTACTAGGACTATGGCAGATTAGCGCGTTTCAGTCCCGCGATATCCATCCAGTCGTATTTGGTATGGGGTTAATTCTAGGAGGTGCAGTTCTGGGATTCTTTAGTGCTGAGCATCGCCGGATGTTCACGCTGTGGCCGAAGCGCTGGCTGTGGGCGAGCACGCTGAGCATGGTCGCTGTGCTGCTCGGCTGGTATGTGTTACAGCGTGTTATCGATCCTCAAGGCATGGTCAAGTTGGCTTGTATCGCAGCGGCTGGCGGTCTATATGGCCTCGCGCTGGGCTATGCCAGCCTGCGTCTGTGGACACCGCTCAATCAGCAGATAGGTCAGCTCAACGTCGCCTTTGAGCAGCAGGACTGGCGAGGTGTTATCGCGCACATCACGGCTATACTTGCAGTTGTGCCTGATCATCCGCGCTGGCTGTACGAGCGTGCTAAAGTCTTTCTGCTCTGCAATAATGATGCAGCCGCATTGGCCGACTACGAGCGCATCATTGAAGTGCAGCCTAACAGCGTGCTCGGCTGGGTCGGCAAAGCGCGGGTTTTATACAATCGTGGTGAGCTAGATGGCTCAGGTGCGTGTATTGAGAAGGTGTTTAATCTCGATCCGGCCAATGTGCAGGTCTACATTGGCCGGGCGCTGATCGCCATGCAGCGGCACGAGTGGGACGCAGCTAGGGCCGATCTGGATCAGGCGCTGGAGATCGACGGTGATAATGTGCAAGTGCATCACCTGCTGGCAAAGCTCGCGGCAGTACGTGGCAGCGCGCCGCCCGCCACCGCCGATGCCTAGCGGGCGCTTGTGCTATGATGGGGCGCACGTTTCATGTGATCGAGGAGGATCAGCTATATGCTCACCCCGCGCCAACTATTCGACAAAGAGGCCCAGCGCATCTGGGCCAAGTTTGAGGAGTACGCCGCCGCCGATCAGCTGCACGCCGCCGTGCGCGACGATGGCTGGACGCCCTGGCAGATCATGGTGCACATTCTCACCGCCACCACCGGCATGATCAAGCTCGGCCAGGCCCAGCTGCGCGCCGGCGAGCCACAGAGCGAGGCGTCGCGCGCCAGCTTCGATCTGCATCGCTGGAACGAGGAGCAGGTGGCCGGCTGGAATGGCCGCAGCGTCGATGAGCTACAGACCGCCTGGCAGCAGGCCGGCCCACTCTTCGACCAGTTCGTCGAGCAGTGCGCCAGCGCCCCCGCCGACCTCAAACTGTACCACCCGGTCGGCCAGCTCTTCGCCCCCGCAGACTACATCGGCGTGATCACCATCCACATGCGCATGCATCGCCAGGAGCTAGAGACCGGCCAGGTTCAGGAGCACTGATGTGAGCCTGCTGATTGACGCCCACCTTGATCTCGCCTACAACGCTATCGGCCTTGGACGCGACCTGAACGTTAGCGTTGCGGCTGGCCGCCAGCGCGCCGCCGAGCAGTCCGCAGCCTGGCGGCGCGACAACGGCACGCTGACTACCACGCTGCCCGAGATCGCCGCGCACATGCCGACGGTGGTCTGCGGCACCATCTTCATCGTGCCTGCGAGCGCCGGAACCCCGTTTGACCAGCGCGCCTACAGCACGCCTGCCGAGGCGCGCGCGCAGGCCCTGGAGCAGCTGCGCTGGTACCAGGATCAGGTCGCATCCGGCCACCTGCGCCTTGTCGCCAGCAGCAGCGACCTTGACGCCGCCTGCGCTGCCAGCAGCGGACCGCCAGGGCTGGTGCTGCTGATGGAGGGAGCCGACGGCCTTGTCGATCCCAGCGAGCTAGCCGAGTGGCATGCTGCGGGCCTGCGCTGGCTTGGCCCGGCCTGGCAGGCCACCCGCTACAGCGGCGGCACCGGCGCGCCTGGTCCGCTGACCGCGCTTGGCCGTGAGTTGATCACCGCCATGAACCAGCTTGGCGTGGCGCTCGACGTGAGCCACCTGGCCGAGGCGAGCTTCTGGGAGGCGCTGGAGCTGATCGAGACGCCGGTCGCCGCCTCGCACGCCAACTGCCGCGCCCTCAGCGAGCCACGCGATCGCTATCTCAGCGACGCGATGATCAAGGCCGTCGTCGAGCGCGACGGCGTGATCGGCATTGTGCCCTGTAATCCGATGCTCGTGCCGCAGTGGGACGGCGTCAAGGCCAGCGTGGGCCTCGACGCTGTCGTGCGCCACATCGACCACATCTGCACGCTGGCTGGCAGCACCCGCCACGTCGGCCTGGGCAGCGACTTCGACGGCGGCTTTGGCTCCGAGACCATCCCGGCTGGACTGGAGCGCTGGGGCGATCTGCCGCAGATTGGCGCTGCGCTGGCCAGCGACGGCTGGAGCGACGCCGATATTCGCGCCGTCCTCGGCGGCAACTGGCGGCGCTGGCTAGCGCAGGCGCTGGGCTAGCCGGGCAGCGGGCGCGCATCCGCTACCCCGCGCTACCTTCGTTGGCTCACACGAGCGAGGCGCGCCGATCAGCGGGTGCGATTGCGCAGGCGCAGGCGGCAGCAGCGGCTGTGTCTACCCAGCACGGGCGTACATCGACCATGCCTAGCCTGAAGCGCGCAAGCGGCCCTGGCCAAGCCGCAAGTGTCGCGCGCACAGCTAAAACGAGCGCGGGCGCACATCCATGCACTGGATGTGCGCCCGCAGTGGTTTAGCGCCGTCGCTGGCTACTCTTCGACCTCCTCGTAGCGCTCGCGGACGCGGACGATGCGCAGGCCGCGGTGGCGGAACGCCTCCATAATGCCGGCCTGCAAGTTGCGCCGCGTGATCAGGCCCTGCATATCGACGCCCAGCTGCGTGATTGTCTGGGCGACCTCGGGCGTGATGCCGACGATCATACAGGTGGTGCCAAGCAGGTTGGCCGCCTTGGTGGCCTGGATGAGGTGGTTGGCGACGCTGGTGTCGATGATCGGCACGCCGGTGATATCCAAGATCGCCACGTCGGCGTCCTGCTGCTGGATCGCATACAGCAGCGACTCGGTCACCTGCGAGCTGCGGTTGGTGTCCAGATGGCCAACCAGCGGCATAATCAGCACGCCGTTGTAGATCGGAATCGTCGGCGTCGATAGCTCGCGCACCGTGTTGAGCAGCTGCTCCTGCTGGGCGTACGATGCCGACAGCGCCTGGAGCTGCTCGGCCTGCTTCTGGGTGAGGCGGATGCGCTGGAGGCTCACCGCCAGCTGATTGGCGAACGCTGCCAGCAGCGATAGCTCGGACTCCTCGGCAGTTGGCGCTGACGAGCCGACGGCCAGGATGCCGATAACGGCCTCGGCGGTGCGCAGCGGAACATTGATGGTGGTGTACAGATCGGCGTTGATCGCCAGCTCCTCCCAGCCCTCTGCTTTGGCTCGCTCACGCGAGTTGTAGGCGATCATCTGGCCGTTGTTGGCGACATCAACCACGGTGACCGGCGTGTCGAGCGTGTACTCCATAGCGATCAGCTCAGGCGTGAGCAGCACGCCAGCTCCGCTGTGGCCCACCAGCTTGCCCGCGTCGCGATCCACCAGCGCGATCCAGCTGTTGCGATAGCCGGTCTCTTCGACCAGCATGTGCGTGGCCTGTTTGATCAGCGTATCTTCATCGTTGTACTGCATGAGGCGCTCGCTGACGCGGTAGAGCAGGTGCATCCGCTCCACCTGGCGCATCAGCTTGTTTTGGCTCTCGATGCCCTTAACCACGACGGCCAGCACTTGGGCGAGATTATTGAAG
This sequence comes from Herpetosiphonaceae bacterium, assembly GCA_013538855.1. Taxonomy (GTDB): domain Bacteria; phylum Chloroflexota; class Chloroflexia; order Chloroflexales; family Herpetosiphonaceae; genus OHK22. The sequence continues at coordinate 22,187 of JABXJS010000233.1, read as the reverse complement.
ATCTCGATCTCGCCAGGGGTGAATGTATGCTGCTCACGGCTATCGACGCCAAAGATGCCGATGGTGGTGTTGCCCACCCGCAGCGGGAACGTTGCCGCTGAGAGGATATTCATCTGATCAACCATGATGGCGCGCGAGTCTTCATCAACGCGCTCGTCGCTGCGATAGTCGTTGAAGATCGTCGGCTCGTCCATGGACACGGACTGGAGCGACGGATTTTTCTCGCGCGGGAGGCGTGTGCCTGCTGGCATCGCTAGCTCCTTGGCCCGATCCCAAACGCTGAGCACCTCGACGCCCTCGTAGTTATCGCCGTAGATGCGCAGGAGCACAAGGATGTCGATGAAGTCGAACTCTAGCACGCGGCTCAAGGTTGCCAGCATTTCATCAAGTGATTGAGCGCTGCCGATGGTCTGCGTCGCTTTGATGATCAGCTCAGCCTGCTGTTCTGTGCTTAGGCCGTTCTTAGGCTTGCTCGAGCGGGGGCCGCTCGGCTTGCGTGGTGTGGGCATGTCATCATCCTTTCAACAAGAACACACGCTGTGTGTCCTTCTCTTCTACTGGTTCCCATGGTTGGGAATTTTTGGGGCCAAAACTACGCTAACAAAAACAAATTCTTAATGCAATAGTCCTTAATGACAATTTGCCCCTGATACCTGGTCATCTTAAAGCCCTAAATTGTGCCTATTTGGCCTAGCGATTGTTTTAAGGATTGGCGCACTTTTGTCGATTGCCGCTCAAAGAGCCTAGCACACGCTGCTAGGCTCACGCTGCACGTTGATGTGAGGAAGCTTAGTCGGAGGTTGGATCGGCATCTGCTGTAGCCCGCAGCGCCTGCAATACGCGCATGCTGACTGGTGCTGGGCTGCGCTCGGCCGTGATAAGCTGAAGCTGCGCCACGCCGTAGCCAACGTTGGTGCTGAAGACCTCGCTGGCCCGCGCGAGCTGCTCCAGCGTGAGCCTGGCGACCTGTGCCGCTAGGCCCCACGCTGCGGCATGCGCCAGGATGTGTTGGCGCACAACGCCTGGCACCGCGCCCGCTGCCACTGGCGGCGTGACGAGCACCCCATCTAGCACCAGCCATAGGTTGCCAACACATGTACAGGCTAGCTCGCCAGCAGTGTTGCGGATCAGCGCATCGTCTGCGCCAGCCCGGCGCGCCTCATCGAGGGCCAGCAGTTGGTCGGGGTAGCTGGCCATACACTTACAGCGGCTCAGCGGCGACCACTCGTTGCGCCGTGTCGATTGGGCGACAAGCGCCAGCCGCACTGCTGGCGCGCTGGGCCAGGGCGCAGCCGCCGCTGCTGTGATCACGCTGGTTGGTGTGGGCGCATGCCACGCGAGGCCGCGCTGCGCCTGCACGCCACGGCTGATCTGCACACGTGCGAGGCCGTCGCGCAGCTCCAGGCGGTCGCACAGACGCCGCAGCTCGGCGCTAAGTGTGGCCAGCGTTGGCGGTGCCGGAATGGCCAGTGTCGCCAGCCCCTGCCGCAGGCGCGCCAGATGGGCATCGAGCCACAGCGCCCGTCCAGCATGCACGCGGATCGTTTCAAAGCAGCCGTCGGCGAGGCTCCAGCCGCGGTCGCTGATCGACACAGCCGCTGCTGACAGCGGCCGCAGCGTGCCATCGATGCTACACCACGTCACCGGCTACTCCTTGGGCTTGCGTGGGCTGCGACGGCTGCGGCTCTGCTTGGCGCTGCCACTGGGCGCACGAGCGGTATGATCGGCCGGGCTGGCGTTGACCGCCTGCTCGTTGGCGCTTTCAGGCGCGCTTGGGATCTGCTCTGGCGTGGCGTCTGCGCGGGGCGGATCGGCTGTGATCGGATCGCCGGCGCGCACCGCCAGCAGCATGGATTCAAAGGGATCAACCGTTAGCGCGAGGCTCAGCAGCTCTTCGCGCTGCCAGCTGGTTTGCTCGCCAGCGGCGATCACTTGGTCGCTCAGCAGCTCATAGAGGTGGTAGGTGCCATCGGAGAGCTGCATATGATCGACGGGGATGCTAATCGTCACGGTGCGCCGATGGGGGCCGAGGTTCAACAGCACAACTAAGCTCGCATGATCAAGGCGGCGCAGCGCCGTCCAGACCTGAGGCATGTCGCAGGGCACCTTGTTGAAGTGCACGCTGCCAGTGCGCAGGATCGGGTTGTTGGCGCGCACGTGCAGCAGGTGGCGCACAAACTCCGCCTGGCCCTGCTCCTGCCCGGTCCAGAGCATTGGGACAAAGCCGCAGCCAACCAGGCCGACCAGCAGCATATGCGCGAGGCGTGAGCCGCGCACCGCATCGGCAATCGGGTTGACATCGCGGGTGTCGTGCGTCTCGGTGAAGCAGACGCGCACGACGCCATCTGGCAGGGCCAGCAGGTGATCCTCCAGCCACTCGCCTAGCTCATAGGCCGAGAGCACGCCGAGGCCCGCGTGGAAGAACATCAGGTGTGCCAGATAGTCGTAGGCGAAGTCGTGGTTAAGCGTGAACAGCGGCCCGTACAGCTCACACAGCAGCGCGCCGTCCGGCTTGCGCTGGCGCAGCGCCGCGCGCACGCCGTCGATAATGTGCAGCACGCCGAACGATGTGCTGCTGGCCGGGCGCTCCAGGCGGCGATCCCAGTTTGGCTCCTTGCGGTGCGGCGCATCGACGCGCCAGCCATCGATATCGAACTTCTCGATAAAGCGCGTCGTCCAGTCGAGGAAGAACTCCTGCACCTCGGGGTTGGCCCAGTCGAAGCTGGCGGTGTCGTTCCAGCCGTGCGAGGAGACGATGCGCCCGCGCACATCGCGACAGAACCAGCCAGGGTGCTCTTTGAGATAGCGCGAGGTGCGGCTACAGCCCTGCACCACGAGATCGCACAGCACGCGCATGCCCAGCTCGTGGGCGCGGTCGACCAGCGCACGAAACTCCTGCGGCGTGCCCAGCGTTGGCTCTAGCGCCTCGAAATCTTCAATCGCATAGGGCGAGCCAGAGGCGGCCCAGTTAAGATCCCACGGCTGCCCCGAGCGATTGTCGTAGCGCCAGATCGGCATGATGTTAAGCGTGTTGAAGCCGAGGCTGCGGATGTGCGGCAGCGCGGCGGTGAGCGACGCAAAGCCGCCCCATAGCCCTGGGTGCACCTCGTAGATCGCTGCGTCGCGCGTCCATTCCGCGATATCGCCTAGCCCGTGCACGTCAAGCACCGACCATGTGGCATGAAAGGCGCTCATGGCATCGAACCAGGTGCCTTTGACGAGCATAAAGTACTGTGTGCCGCCGCTGATCGTCTGGTCTGGCGCAAGCCAGCCCGCCAGCTCGATATCGTGGCCGAGCGTGATCGCCTCATCGTTGCCATTGATGTCGGGCCAGGCGGGCTGCACGGTGCTCCAGTACCAGCAGAGCACATTTTCGTTTAAGCTGGCGCTGTGCACCGCCAGCAGACCCGGCCCGCGGTCCGGCGCGTTTTCAAACAGTCGGCTGCGGCGAATGGCTGGGGCGATGGCGCGGCCAGGCAGCTCGCCACGGCGCAGCTTGGCCACGGTCTCAAGGGCCAGGCGTGGGCGGAAGCTGTTGGAGGGGGCTTCAAAGCGCGCATCGCTGCGGTTGCCAATGCAGACAAAGGGCAGGTTCAGGCGCACGTGTAGCAGCTGCTCCTCGCTGACGCTGTTGTTGGTCACGGCGACAGTGCGCGCTACGAGCGTGCCGGTGATGCGCAGGGTGTCGATCAGCGATAGGCCGCCAAGCCCCACATGAATTGCTAAAATCACGGCGTCATGGTCGTGATGAACGGTATGGCTGAGGTAGCGCGGAAAGGTGCGCTCGCTCATCCAGCCCCACGGCGTCTGTGCGTCGAGCGACAGGTCGGAGCCGCCGACATTGAGCATGTTGACGCCACCAAGGCGGCGCAGAATCGTCAGCATGCCGCTGTCGAGAGAGAAGCCTAGCTCTAGCTCGTCGGTTTGAATCACCCACGAGCCTTCGTGCATCAGTTCGCTGTACATCGGACCTACTCCTAGTGCTAGTGCAACATGGGTCGGTTGCATGGTGCTGTCACTATAGCATACTGCGCTGCGCGGGCTAAAAACACACCACCCGCCTCTTGATCAAAGAGCGGGTGGTTGTGCAAAAGTGGGGCTACCGCACGGAGCGCAAGCGGTGCTTAGCGTTTGCGCTTTTTGGCGCGGCGCGCATCGCGACGGCCGGTGGTGGCCTCCGGTCGCGGCTGCGTGTTCACGCTGCTGCCTGGGCTAACCGTGCCGGGCGCGGTGATGTGCTTGGGCGCTTCGCGCACCGCACGGCCAGAGCTGGCAGCACGGGCGGGCAGGCGCGTGCGCGCATCCCAGAAGGCGTAGATCGAGAAGATCACCAGGATCAGAAACAGGATCAAGCCCCATAGCGACCACTCGACCACCGGCACGCCAAACATACCCGCTAGCGAGTTCACGACTCCCAGCCCAGCGATCACCAGCAGGACGATCGCCGTGCGTTTGCGAAACGCCATGCGCGCTGCATTCTTCTGCGGTTTCATGCGCAGCCAGAATGCTGCTGCGCCCAGCACGATGAGCCATAAAACAAACAGCCCCAGCGCGAGGCTGCCTTCATTAAGGTTAAACGTCGGTGCTTTGGTCAGTTGCGTCACCAGCGGGCCTCCTAAAAAGATTTTGTGCTTTAATGGACAAAGTAGCTGAATTATAGGGCAGGTCTACGCCAACCGTCAAACTATAAACCCTGGTGATGGTATGCCAATTGTTTGACAGCATTTCGCCCCTGTGGTAGACTAGTCGGGCTGAAATAAACCACAGCACTTGTTCCTTTGTAGGCAAAAGTATCGGGGCGTGGCGCAGTCTGGTAGCGCACACGGCTGGGGGCCGTGTGGTCGGAGGTTCAAATCCTCTCGCCCCGACCATTTTTTTGCCGAAGTGGCGGAATGGCAGACGCGGTGGTCTCAAAAACCACTGGGATAACACCCGTGTGGGTTCGACTCCCACCTTCGGCACCAGTGAGACAACCTTTTCTAAAGTCGGGGCGTGGCTCAGCCCGGTAGAGCGCAGCGTTCGGGACGCTGAGGTCGGAGGTTCGAATCCTCTCGCCCCGACCAATTCCCTAAAAGCATCGCACATCGCGGTGCTTTTGCTTTTTAGCGCGCTTGGCCCGTAGCCGCACACCTTCCGTCGCCGATCCCGTCACCATGCACAGCGCTGCGCTGATCACGCCGACGCTGACGGCTAGCAGCGCCGCCCGTCCCTACGAGCGGGCGCGCGCTGCCTGGCCCTGTCGGCTGAGCTGTATGCCCCAACCACAGACGCTTATTTTCATCCTACCCTCTACGCGCTGTGAGAGGGGACGCCGCCCCCGAGCACAGCGCGTAGCCGCTCCCATATGTCATAGCAACACTTCGCAGTCGTTGGTCGCCCATGCGCAAACTTACGCCACGCGCTGGCTGCTGGCATATGCACAGATGTGCTCGCCGCACTGAAGCTGTCGGCAGCCCCTCTGTGGGGTATTTGAAAAAAAGCGCCGTGCTTGGCGCTCGCTGTACCGCTTGCGCCTGCGCTGGTGCTCATGCGCCCGCTCGTTTTCCTAGCACCGGCTGGCGGCGCTCCAGTCCCCAGTGCGACTGCTTGAGCAGTGGGCTAGCCTCGCTCCCGTGTGATCCAAACGCCTGCGCCTGCACGTATGCTTGTTAGGCTAGCAACGGTGATTCTGCTGCGCTAGGTGAAGATAGCGCAACACAGCGCCGCGCAACCTGTGATACGATACCTGTCGGTCAACCGTCATCAAGGATAGACAGCCCATGCTTGCGCGCAGCAGCGCCAGACAACTGCATAGCCATCCGCGCGCCCTGCGTGGAGTATCGGCGCTGACGCTGAAGGTGGCGAGCCTAGTCGTGCTGTGGATTGCGCTGATCAACCCGCTGGCCTGTGTGGTGCACTGTATGGTCACCAACGCTGGCGGAGATAGCACGCATATGCACCACCAGCCGATGCCGCCCGCTGCGGCTGCGCGCACGCGCCTCACGTTTATCGACTGCACGCTGCATAGCCATCTGAGCACCCTGATGACATTCAGCAGCGCTGCGACAGGCATGCTGCACCATCGCATGTTCATTCAGGCCGTCTACGATAGCGTTGTGCTCAGCATGCCGCCGCTGATCCATCTGGCAGTGGCGCAGCGCCCGTTTGTGGCAACGCTGAGCGTTGGCCGCTCGCACTCCCCCACCTTGCTCGATCCCCCCCCAGAAGTGTAGACCTGCTTCCGACTATATTTGTGCCGCTATGCGTCGCGCTCTGGGCCGCACTGCTCTGCTGGGCAGCGCAGCTAGTCGCTGACGCCCGTGAATCGCTGAACTTTTTTTGATACGCTGTAAGGAAGATTATCTCATGAAGCAGTTTCTACGCCCGCTGGCCAGCCTGATCGTTGCCTTGGTTGTGGTGTTGAGCAGTGCAACTGCGGCGCTGGCCCACGGCCACACCACCGTCGGTGACTATGAGTTTGTGATCGGTTTTATCAAGGAGCCAGCCTACGCTGGCGAGCCAAATGGCTTGGACCTGACCGTTACCAACACCAAGACCGGCGCGAAGGTCAACAACCTCGCCGAGAGCCTCAAGGTCGAGATCATCGCCGGCAGCAACAAGCGCGAGCTGCCGGTGCGCGCCCAGTGGGGCAAAGATGGCGGCTACACCGCCGATGTGCTGCCGGTCGCATCAGGCGACTACACCTGGCACATCTGGGGCACGATCGAGGGTACGCCCGTCGATGTGCGCATGACCAGCGGCGAGAAAACCTTTGGCGCGGTCAAATCCAAGGAGAGCGTGGCCTTCCCCGCTGCCGAGGCGACCACCGCCGAGCTACAGAGTCAGGCCGACGCGGCGGCTGCCAGCGCGCAGCAGGCGCTGTATGTGGCCATCGCTGGCGTCGTCTTTGGTCTCGTCGGCATCGGCTTCGGCGTGCTGGCCTGGCGCACGCGCTGCCAAGCCACGCCCGCCGTTGGCCGCTCGCAGCGCGCCGCCTAGCCCTAGCACTCTGACAGCGCAGGCCATCCAGCAGCACTGGATGGCCTGTTTTGGTACAATCATGCGCAAGTACATTCTGATGAGTTTAGGCGTGCTGCTGGCGCTGAGCTGGCGCTCTGTTTTTGCCCACGCCAACCTCGATAGCTCAACTCCGGCGGCTGGCGCGAGTCTAGCCAGCGCGCCACCAGAGCTGCGCCTGGACTTCAGCGAGGATCTCGACCCAAGCTTCAGCAGCGTCGAGCTGCTCAATAGCCAGCAGCTGGTGGTGGTGCCTGGCCCAGGCGTGATCGAACCAGGCATGCCCAAGCAGCTGCGCCTAGCCCTGCCGCCGCTGCCGAACGACAGCTACACTGCGCGCTGGCGCGTGCGCTCGACGATCGACGGCCATATCACCGAGGGCAGCATTCCCTTCGGTGTCGGCACCGCGCTGTCGGCCAGCGCCACGCTGCCACCATTTGGCACGCCTGATCCCGCGCTGGCGCTGCCGGGAGTGTTGGAGAGCAGCCTGCGCTGGGCGATGCTGCTGCTGGCGGCGCTGCTTGGCGGCGTGTTTGGCTTTGGCGCGCTGATCTGGCGTGTTGAAGACAGCGCCAGCGCGGCAGCGGCGACACGTCGGCTCGTGCAGGTGCTTACCTGGTCGGCGCTGGCGAGTCTGCTCGTTGGGGGGGTGTTTCTGCTACAGCAGGCGGCACTAGCAGGCGATGTGGGCTTGGCTGCGGCGCTGGGCCAGCCGCTGCGGGCGCTGCTGACCAGCCGATCCGGCCTGCTGCTGCTGCTGCGGCTGGGGCTGATCGGCGCGCTGCTGCTGCTGACTCAGCGCCTGGCAGCACCGCACGGCGCGCAACAACAGCGCTGGCGCATTGGCTATGGAATGGCGGCTGTGATGCTGCTGACCTTCAGCCTGCAAGCGCACGCCGCCGCCGTTGAGACCACCCGCTGGCTCGCGATCGGCAGCGACTGGCTGCATCTGCTGGCGACAGCGCTGTGGCTTGGCGGCCTGGTGGCGCTGGCGCTGCTCTATCAAACCGCACGGCGCAGCAGCTCCACTGCACCTGTGCCGCTCAAGCCAACGCTCGGCCGCTTCTCGCAGGCAGCGCTGCTCAGCGTGGCGGTGCTGGCGCTGACCGGCCTCTACAGCAGCTGGCGGCAGGTTGGCAGCTGGGAGCTGCTGCTGGCCACGGCCTATGGCCGCACCCTGCTGGTCAAGCTGGGCCTTTTTGGCGCAGCGCTGGGCGTGGCGGCTCTGAACCGCTGGTGGCTGCTGCCGCAGCTGCGGCGCGGACCAGCGCCCGGCGTGTGGCTGCGGCGCACGCTGTGGATCGAGGCCGGGCTGGGCGCGCTGGTGCTTGGCTGCGTAGGCGTGCTCACCAGCAGCGCGCCCAGCCGCGCGGCTTGGGCGGCCCACACGCAGGCCGGGTTGATGGCCAGCACCGACCAGGCACAGACGGAGCTGGTGCTGCGCATCGCGCCCACCACTGTTGGCAGCAGCGTGATCGCGGTCGATGTGCGTGACGCGCGGGCTGGGGTCAGCGACGTGCCCGCCGAGGTGATTCTGCATCTCAGCCTAGCCGAGAGCGACGTTGGGCGGCAGGAGCTGCACCTGACCAGCGCCGATCAGCAGCGTTTCAGCACGCAGGGAACGTTCTTCAGCCTGGCGGGCGCGTGGGATGTCGAGGTTGTGCTGCGCCGCAGCGGCTTCGACGACATTCGCCAGCACTTCGGCGTCGTGATTGCGCCAGCAACTCAGGCGGCCACCCGCTGAGTGGCGGCGCAACCCACGCGCTAAGCAATCGCGGCGAGCTGGCGGCGCAGCACCAGCGCCGACCCTGTGGGCGTGAGCCGCAGTGGTTAACCACAGACGAGACATTCACATAACCCTTGCGCGTTGGCGCAGAGAAAGGAGCAAGCGATGCAGATTAACCGACGGAGGCTGCTGGTGGTGCTGCCGATTGTGCTAGCCGGGCTAGCGCTGGGCGCGCTGATCGGGCTGCTGGTGACGATCAACATTGTTTTTTGAGGTGACAGCCAGTATTGGTATTGATTGATGGTACACTGAGTGACCAGACGATCTTTAGCTGTGAGGAGGTAGCGTGCAGAACCGCGACGAGATTCGCCTGACGGACTTGGCCGCATGTGCTGGCTGAGCATCGAAGCTAGGGCCGGGTGCCCTAACCACGATGTTGCAAGCAGTCCGTATGCAGGGCCATCCAAACCTGATGATCGGCTTGGACGTGAGCGATGATGCCGCCGTCTACCGCCTCAACGCCGAGCAGGCGCTGGTGCAAACGGTGGACTTCTTCCCGCCGATTGTCGATGATCCGTACATTTTTGGCGCGATTGCAGCGGCCAACGCGCTGAGCGATGTCTACGCTATGGGCGGGCAGCCGCTGCTGGCGCTGGCGATTGCTGGCTTCCCGAGCGACCTGCCGACCGCGATCGTCGCCGCGATTTTGCAGGGCGGCGCGGACAAGGTGCACGAGGCTGGGGCCGTGCTGTGTGGCGGCCATACCGTGGTCGACCGCGAGCCAAAGTACGGCCTGTGTGTCACCGGCATGGTGCATCCCGATCAGTTGACGCCCAAGGCCAACGCCCACCCCGGCGATGTGCTGCTGCTGACCAAGCCGCTGGGCACCGGCGTGATCACCACCGCGATCAAGCGCCGCGAGGGCGACCAGGCCCATCTGGACGCGGCCATCGCTAGCATGCTGCGCCTGAACCGCGTGGCGGCCGAGGAGGCGCACGGCCTAGCGGTGCACAGCGCCACCGACATCACCGGCTTTGGCCTGGCTGGCCACGCCGCCGAACTCGCCCGCAACAGTGGCGTGGGGCTGCGCTTCTATGCCAGCCAGCTGCCCTGGCTGCCTGGCGCACTCGAGTATGCCCGCGCTAACATTATGCCCGGCGGCCTGCACAGCAACCACGATTTTCTGGCCGCTAGCATCCGCCGCGACCCCGCTGTTGAGGCCACGATCGAGCTGCTGATCTGTGATCCCCAAACATCCGGCGGGCTGCTGCTGGCGCTTAGTGCCGCCGACGCCGCTACGCTGGAGGCGCGCTATGCGGCTGTGGACCAAGCGTGCTGGCGCATTGGCACGGTTGTAGACGGCAGCGGGATCGAGCTAGCGCCCTAGCAACCTGTGGCCTTACGCTTGCAGAGAGATCGGTTGAGCCGTCCAGCTATCCCGGCTCAAGGAGCGCTGAATGAACGCAACCGATCTTTCTGCGGTGGCCTACCCCACCCTGACCGAGGCTGAAATTGACACCATCGACGACGTAGCGACGATCTGCAACTTTCCTGACGGCGCAACCCTGTTCGCCGCCGGCGACACCGATTTTAAGTTTTTTGTTGTGAAGCAGGGCGCAGTGGCGATTGTCGAGGATACCTCCGGCGCTGAGCGCGAGCTGACCGTGCACCACGCAGGCGAGTTCACCGGCGACATCGCCATGCTCACTGGCCGCCCGGCGGTGGCGACGGCGGTGGCGCGCGGCACCTGCGAGGTCTATGTCGTGACGGCGGAGGAGCTGCGCCATATCGTCAGCGCCGACCCAACGCTGGGCGAGAAGCTGCTGCGCGCCTTTATCGCCCGGCGGCGGCTACTGGAAGCGAGCGGCTTTGTTGGCGTGCAGGTGCTTGGCTCGCGCTACTCGGCGGACACCACGCGCATTCGCGAGTTTCTGAGCAAGAACCGCGTGCCCTTCACGTGGGTTGATGTTGAGCAGCGCGCTGATCTGGCGGACCTGCTCAAGCACTTTGCGGTCACGCCGCGCGAGCTGCCGCTGGTGGTCTGCCCAAGCAACACCGTGCTGCGTCAGCCAACGAACCAGGAGCTAGGCGAGTGCCTCGGCATCAAGCAGCCGCTGGAGCACAGCGTGTACGATCTGGTGATTATTGGCGCGGGGCCAGCGGGCCTGGCAGCGGCGGTGTACGGAGCCTCGGAGGGCCTGGACACGGCGGTGCTGGAGCAGTTTGCGCCTGGCGGCCAGGCCAGCTCCTCCTCCAAGATCGAGAACTACATGGGCTTTCCGATGGGCCTATCCGGCAGCGAGCTAGCCGAGCGGGCGATGGTGCAGGCGCAGAAGTTTGGCGCGGTGCTCACATCGCCAGTGCGCGTGGTCGGGATGCAGCTCAGCGCCGGCTATCCGCTGGTGCAGCTTGACGATGGCAGCGAGGTGCTGGCCCGCTGCGTGCTGATCGCGACCGGAGCGGCCTACCGTCGCCTTGATATCGACCGCTGCCGCGAGTTCGAGGATCGCGGCGTGCACTATGCGGCCACGCTGGTCGAGGCGCAGATGTGCGATGAGTCTGAGGTGGTGGTGGTTGGCGGCGGCAACTCGGCGGGCCAGGCGGCGATCTTTCTCTCCGATCATGCGCGCGCAGTGCGGCTAGTGGTGCGCGGCGACAGCCTGGCCGCGAGCATGTCGAGCTATCTGCTGGCGCGGATCGAGCAGACCGATAACATTCAGGTCTGCCTGCACACCGAGGTCAGCGCCATGGACGGCGACGAGCATCTGGAGACGGTGACGCTGCACGACACAGCGAGCGATGCCGAGGAGCAGGTGGCGGTGGGCGCACTGTTTGTCTTTATCGGTGCCGACCCGCACACCGACTGGCTGCCCAAGGAGATCGTCACCGACGAGCACGGCTTTATCGTCACCGGCCAAGAGCTGCAGGAGCGCGGCGTGTGGCGGCTAGAGCGCGCGCCCTACATGCTGGAGACGAGCCAGCCGGGCATTTTTGCCGCTGGCGATGTGCGCGCTAGCTCGGTGAAGCGCGTGGCCTCGGCGGTGGGCGAGGGGTCGATGGCGGTGGCCTTCGTGCACCGCTACCTGCGCGGCTAAAATCATCAGCCCCGCGCCTGAGGGCCACAGGCAGCGGGGCTGACGGAGGAGACAACACCTTGTTCATTGGTCTCTACGGACGTGCACAGGTGTTGGATGTATGGATCGTGGAAGAAATTTGCCCTAGTTGAGCAGCAGCGGGATGTAGCTGGTTGCGACGGTTTGGAACGTCTGATGTTTGTACAGGCCGTGGATGCTATAGCCCGCGCTATCGAGCTGCCGGAAGACAATCAGTTGATCATTGGGGCTGAAGGCGACCGGCTGGGTTTCGTCATAGGGCACACACATGGAAGAGTTGCTGCTCGGATCAAGCTCGTAGAGCGTTTCGCGCGCCGCTGTGTCCACGTTCAGCGCCTCGAAGGTGGTGATGCACTTGACCGCAGGCCAGGATTCGTAGTAGGCGCTGAGCAGCACGTTGGTGCCAGCGTGGTTGGACAGGTAGAAGTAGTCGCGGTCGGGGTTGGTGTCTTCAAACAGCAGCGTTGACTGTTGACTGGCGATCATGTAGACATAAAGATTAAGGCCATCCTGATAGATCACCTTGCTTTGATCCATATAGACCATCGCTGCGCTCGTAGGAATGCTAAGCGGTGTCTGCGCGCCAGTAGCGATATCGACCAGCACAAAGCTGCTATTGCTCCGCACCAGCAACAGCTGCTCATCTGCGCTGATGGCGACGATGCTGGGCGGAGCACTGCCGGCGCTGAAGATTGGCGTGCTGGTCTTGCTGGCGACATCGAGGCGGGCGATGCCGTAGCTGCCGCCAGCGTTGGTGATCAGCAGCACCTGATCATGCGTGTACAGCGGGTGGATGGCGCTGTCACTGATCTGCCCAGTTGTCGTAATTGGCGTAACGCTGCCGTCGATGGTGGCGAGATAAAAGCTAGCGGGATTATTGTAGTCGCGAAAGATCGCTGCGCCTGACGTGGTGACGAAAAAGGTTCTGGCGGTCTCAAGCGCACCGTTGATAATCGTATCCGTGTTGGTGTCTAGCGCTACGCGGTGAATATCAAACGAGTAATCTATCGTACCGCAGTACTCGTCGTGCTCTGCACGGAGGGTGGTGTAGAGCAGCTGGCGCTGATCGGGGCTGATCTTTAGGGCATATATCGGGGCGCTTGCTCCGCTGGGGCTGCTAAGAGCTGTGGACGGTCGGCAGGGCATGTGCACAGCGCTATTAGACGCTGGCCGGGGCGTTGAGTTGTATGGCTCGGCGACGACGCTTGGTGTGCCGCCAGTTACCGGCACCTTGTAGATCAGTCCAGTATCCGCGACATAGTAGACCGTGTCGCGCACATTCGTTACCGCGTAGGTGTAGTTTGCTGTCAGCAAGGTTGTGTTGGTGGGTGTGTTGATCGGCACGCTGGAGAGCGGCGTGCCAGCGCAGCCTAGCCCCTTGTAGGTCAGCACAGCCTGGCTGTTGGTTGTAATGCTGAACGTACATGCGCCATCGGTGTTGCTAAAGACCACGTGCTGGTAGGTGGCTGGGGCGCTGCTCGTTAGCGCTGGCGGTGTGGCGGCCCCAACGCTCTGCACAAGCAGCAGTGCCGCTAATCCAACGAGCCAAAGCTTGCGTTTGAACATTGTAACTCCTTATTACTACAAAAGGCTACGGCTCCCCGCTGTTCCTGCTCTTCCTGCTCTCGTCTATGCCTGCCTAGGCGCTTACACTCTCGGCTGCTGCTGTGCGATAGCTGACGATAGCTATGCTGCCCGTGATTTATCTATATGACTCGCGGCAGAGCGAGATCATTACACGCTGCTGCAAACGTTTATACGAGGATGCAGGTAGGGGATCGGACATACAGCAAAACCACAGGCGCGCAGCGTAGCCTGTGGTTTTGCTGTGGGATGCTATGCAGCAGAAGCGGCTAGTTCAGCAGCATCGGCAGGTAGCTCTGGTCGACTGGCGCGAATTCAGCGTCCAGGAACAGCCCATGGTAGATGACGCCAGTGCTGGTTAGCTGGCGGAAGACGATAAACTGATCGTTGGGGCTGAAGGTGATCAAGAACGGCAGTTGATTATCAACGCGGATCGGGTTGGCCGTAGCGTCGTAGATCAGCGTGCGCGCGTTCGTCGCCAGATCGATGTACTCCAGCCCGTCAACCCAGCACAGCGATACGCCTGTGCAGTAGCTAGAGCGGAGCAGCACCGCCGTTCCTGCGTGATTGATCAGCACCCCATAGTCGGTCACATCGACAATCAGGGAGGTGTTTTGGCTTTGGAAATCGTACTCATACAGTTCGCGCGTTCCCGAGCTCGTGCTGTTTTCGGTGAACAGCAGGTGCGTCTGATCAAAGAACTCGATCTCGCTGGCCGAGCTAAGCATCGGGAGCGGCTCCTGCGCGCCCGTGCTCGTGTTCACTTTGAAGAACGTTGTCGTGCTGTTGAGCAGCGCAATCATCGACTGCTCATCAGGGCTAAGGACAAGAATGACTGGCTGAAATGTGCCAGCATCAACAAGGGGTGTGCTGGTTTTGGTCGCAACATCAAAGCGCACAATGCTATAGTCTTGGCCGTTCTTGGTGATGAGCAGCGCTTCGTCAACGCTGTGCAGCGGGTACACGGCCGCATCGTAGTGTGGCACTGGCGCGCTGATCAGCGTGACGCTACCATCTTGCTCGGCTACATACAGGCTCTCAGCGGTGGCATCGCGGAAGAACACTGCGCCGTGCGCGGTGATGTGCAGGTCGTACTGCGGTGCCGCCCCAATGCTGCCGTTGATGATCTGATCTTCCTCGGTGGTTAAGTCGACGCTATGGATGTCTACTGCTACAACTGCGTTGGTGGTGCTATCGCGCTCGCGAACCGTGCGGTAAAACAGATGTTGCTCGTCGGGGCTGAGGTACAGATATGGCTCGTACAGCAGCTCCAGCGGCGGCGACGACGGCGGCTGCGTTGATGAGTAGGGTGTGGTGAGCACACTGGGCGTGCCGCCATCAACAGGCACCTGGTAGATCAGCCCATCATCTCCGATGTAGTAGCCAGTGCTGGCTGTCGTGACCAACGAGTATGTGCCGGTGACGACCAGGGTGGTATCCGTATATGGATCGCTCGTATGGGTGCTGATGACTGCCGGACTGCTGCCATAAACGGCATTGTTTTCGTAGGTAACTAGGGCATGGCTATCGCTGGTCAGTGTAAACTCCGTGTTGGCGCTTGTTTGGAGCACGACGTGGCGGAACGGGGCGGTTGGGGCGCTGACTCGTGGTGCAGCGGCGCGCACGCTGGCGCTGGCCAGCAGTAGACCAAGTCCAACCATGGCAAGTAGGCGTTTAACCATTGAACTCCTCCATCATCAAACTAAAAAGGGGGGCATGCTCTACGCTCACTTTATATGACTCGCTTTAGGCGCAAAACATTACACAATTTCAGCAGCATGTTTGAAATTGCTAAAAATCAAAGCGCCGGATGCGTGGGTGTGGGCATCCGGCGCGAGCAGGCTGGGGCGGCGGCTAGATCATGCCGCGGCCTTTAAGCTCCAGGTACTTATTGATCACCGCGACGGTGAGCTTATCGGCGGCCACGTCGATGGTCTGCACGCCAGCCTGATTGAGCGTATCGAGCACCACTTGGCGCTCGTTGAGCACAATCTCGGCCATGGCGCGCTCGTACACATCGACCGATGTGTGCACCGGCTGCTGCTTGTAGCGCACCACAGTTGGATCGCTCATAACGACGCACACGGCTAGGTGCGTCTTGGCGAGCCGACTCATATGCTGAATGAGCGGGCGTGCGGCGTCCATCGTTGAGATATCGGTGAAGACCACCAGCAGCGAGCGGCGCTTGTTCTTCAGGCCGAGGTAGGCCAGCGCCAGCCCGTAGTCGGACTCGACCGGCTGCGACGGCAGATTGTACAGCGTCTCCAGCATCTGATAGAACTGGGCCTTGCCGCGCCGCGGCGGCAGGAAGCGTCCGACGTGATCGGCGAACGACAGCATGCCGATATGGTCGCCCTTGAGCGAGGCGATGTAGCCCAGCATCAGCGCAGCGTTGATCGCATAGTCGAGCTTCGAGATGTTGGCGATGGTTGGGCGCATCAGGCGGCCAGTATCGATCGCGCAGATGATATGCTGTGAGCGCTCGGTCTCGTACTCGGCGGCGATCAGCTTATTGCGGCGGGCGGTGGCGCGCCAATTGATGCGGCGAAACTCATCATCGGGCGTATAGTCGCGCAGGCGCTCGAACTCGCTGCCTGAGCCATAGATGCGCGCCTGCCGTAGGCCCAGCTCGGCCAGCAGGCCCCGCCGTGCCAGCAGATCGTACTTGCGAATATCGAGAATATTCGGATAGACTTTGACCACTTCGCCAAAGTCCACCGTCATCTGGCGCTGAAAGAAGCCGAGCGTGCTGCCATAGCGCACATTGATATTGCCAAAGCGGTAGTCGCCACGCCGTACCGGCCGTAGATGGTACGTGACCTCCTCGACCGTCTCTGGCTCAACTGTCAGATCTAAAAAGATCGCGTCGCTCGGCAGCTCTGGCGGGAACTCATCGCGGATACGCAGCTTGAGCGGGCGATTGCTGGTGTTGTGCACAGCCAGGGCAATTTTGTTGGCTGCGCCCAGCGACAGCTTTGGCTCGTTGATGCGCGCGATATCCAGCGCCGCTGGCTTGGGCGTGATCTGCCAGTCGACGAACAGCGCAATGAAGATGACGGCGATGTAGAAGGCCACCAGCGCCCACAGGCTAGCGTTGCTGGCGGCGGCGATCACCGGCAGCACGCCGAGCACGCCTAAGGCAAGTAAACGGCGTGATGGAATCATCAGCGCGGAACCTCGACCCGCGCCAGGATGCGCGCCATGGCGTTGTCTGGCGTCAGACCCTCGATCTCAGCCTCTGGCTTAAGAATAATGCGATGGCGATAGACCGGCCGCACCAGAAACTTGACGTCATCTGGCGTGACATAATCGCGGCCCTGGATGGCGGCGAAGGTTTTTGCCGTCAGCAGCAGGGCAATCGAGGCGCGCGGGGAGCCGCCGAGCAGCAGGTCGGGCGATCGCCGCGACTCCTGGGCGATCGCGTTGATGTAGTTGATGACGCCGTCCTCGACGCGCAGCGCGCGAATCTCGCTCTTGCACTTGGCGATGGTGTCGGGGGTGACGGTCGGCTGAAGATTGGCCGACTCAAGATGGCGGGCGTCGAAGCCCTGATTGTAGCGGTGCAGCACCTCGGCCTCCACCTCCGGCGGGCTATAGCCGATCAGCACCTTGAACACAAAGCGGTCGAGCTGCGCCTCTGGCAGCGGATAGGTGCCTTCGTACTCCATCGGGTTCTGGGTGGCGATCACAAAGAACGGCTGCGGCAGCGCCAGCGTCTGGCCATCGATGGTGACCTGCTGCTCTTCCATCGCCTCCAGCAGCGCCGCCTGGGTTTTGGCTGGTGCGCGGTTGATCTCATCGCCGAGCAGGATCTGGGTGAAGATCGGGCCTTTGCGCAGGCGGAACTCGCTTTTGGCCATCTCGTACACCGTGGTCCCCATCACGTCGGAGGGCATCAGGTCGGGCGTGAACTGGACGCGCTTAAACTCGGCTTGCAGCAAATGCGCCAGTGTCTTGGCCATTAACGTTTTCGCGGTGCCCGGTACGCCCTCAAGCAGGACATGGCCGCCGCTGAGCAGCGCCACAACCAGCTGCGTCCAGGCCTCGTCTTGGCCCACCAACACTTTGGACGACTCATGGCGCAGATAGTCTGCAACTTGTTTTACCAGCATGGATCCTCCGTCAGACCAATTAGCGTCTGCTCTCAAGCTCGTGAATAAAGGTATCGGTGGCGTGGACGCTGCGCAGCAGGTGATCCTCGCTCGGTCGCTCGATGCTCAGCGCCTGGAGCAGGGCAGCGAGGCGCGCCGCGTCGAGTGTGACGAAGCGCTGTAGCTCGCGAATAAAGTCCGCGTCAGCGCTATTGGGGTTGATGGCGTAGGGCGTGGCCAGGCGGCGCTTAAACATCTGCTTGTAGTGCTGCAAAATGTAGCTGCTCTGGCGACCACGTCGGAACAAGATCGCCATCGACTGGATGTACTCGGCGCTGGAGCGCTGGGCCATCTCGGAGCGCAGCGGCACTAGTGCACCGAAGCGCCGTCCGGTGAGCAGCGCCCACATGCCCAGGATAACCGCGAGATAGATCAGCGCGGCGACCAGCGGCGGAAAGGCCACCGGCTTGCCTGGCGGTGCTGGCGGTATATTGCGCTCGTGGTGCACCTCATCGAAGAGCACGCGGCCGTTTTGCGGCACGTGGCTGAGCATATTCAGCATCACCCTGGCATTGTTCTCATTGATGAGGCCGGTGTTGCTGAATAGGTCTGGCGCTGAGCACAGGTAGATCATCCCGCTGCCCTCGGAGATGGCGACCAGCACTGGCTGGCCTTGCACCTCGGCGAGCACCACCCCATTGCTACGGTTCGTCTCAAAGCTAAGCGAGGAGCGCACCGTCATATCCTTGACGCTAGGATTGGCGAGCGGCTGCTGCAGCAACACCGTGGTGTTGGTCAAGGGCTCAGCATCGGACGCGAGGCGGAGGTTGTAGTGCTCGAAAAACGGGTTGCTGAAGCTATCGACCACGATCAGCGTGCCACCAGTGGTGCTGACCCAGTCGAGGGCGACATCAACCTCCTGCTGGGTGATCGGATCGCTTGGCGTAAAGATCAGCAGGGCATCAGCTTTGTCGTCGAACTGCCACTGGCGATACTCAAAGGACTCGGCCTTGTAGCCGATCGCTGCGAGCCAGCGCTGCAGAGCGGCCGCGCCATCGTCATCGGTGTTGTACATCGAGCCAGGCGGACCAAGTGACGGCACACTGCGCTTGACGGATGTGAGCAGCCAGAAGCAGCCCCCGATCAGCAGCACCACCAGCACAGCCGGGATAATTCCGCGCCGATTCATCAGCGACCCTCCCGCAGCGCTGTTACCTGCTGCCGAAAGTGCTCAAAGGCGGCCTGGTCGATATCTTTAAACCCATACCAGACGCGATCAAATGTCTGCACCACTGGTGCTAGCCGTGCGTGCAGCGGCGATGCTGTTGGAATGGCCGCCAGCACCTCGCGATTAGTCAGCGTGCGATCAAAGGCGAGCACCTGGCGCTCGGAGAGCCAGAGCAGCGTCGAGAGATACAAGAATCGCACCGCTTTGCGGAAGTCGCGCTCCTCTTGGGCCACCTGATCGGCGCGCTGAATAGCCTCGCCGCTGCTCTTGACCATCGGCAGCTCTTCGCTGTTTGGCTCGCTGGTGAGCTTGCGTGGCGCGGGCAGCGAGTTATTGCGCAGCGTAACCACAAAGTAGCCGATCAGAATAACCACCGCGAGGATGCCCAGGAACGTAAGGCAGCTCTTGCTGATGCTAAACAGGCTCGCGAGCCAGTCGCCGCCGCTGAGCGACACCGGCACATCTGGCACGTCGAGGTTGTAGTTGAACGGTGGGTTGCTCAAGATACCACGCAGCTGCTCTAGCGCGGCTGGATCGCTGGTGTTGGTGTGGGTCAGCACCTCGATGATGGTGCCCAGGCGGGTGGCGATCCGCTGCATATTGACGGTCGACTTATCCAGCTCGGTGGTTAGCCAGCTGTTGTTGACCGGCAGGATGCTGCCATCCGGCGCTTGCAGCTCTGTGATGGCCTTGAGCTTCGCGGCAGCATCGCGCAGGCCGATCTCATCGTTGCGCTGGGCGGAAGCCAGTGCCTCACGCACAAGCTGCTGATACTCATCGAGCGTCCAGTCGGCTGTTTGTGCCAGCGCTGGTGTTAAGCTGCACACAAGCCAGACCACGGCTGCTCCAGCTAAAATTCGACGCAGCAGAGCCATGCAACCTCTCTCGTCTATTGATACGGTGGATACGTTGGATAGACTGGCGGCGGTGGCGGTGCTTGCTGCTCCTGGCGCACGCCATCGTAGTACAGCAGCGTGTAGGCGATATAGGCGATTGGTGTTGCGATCAGGCTTACGACTGTTGCAACTGCCTGCGTGGCGGCCAGCGAGAAGCCGTGACTGGTGCCGGTTATGCTCACAATCACGCTGTTGAAGAGGCTGGTGACAACGCGCGCGCCCATGGTGACTACGATCGAGAAGAGCAGCCACGCCCCAAAAAAGCGCCAGAAGCGGTTGCGGGTGAGCTGCCAGGAGCGCCCGATGGCGCTAAACAACCCCTGCTGCTCGGCCACAACGACCTGCGGCACCAAGAGCAGCCGGATATGCAAAAAGATCAGCACGCCAGCCCAGATAAACACGCCCAAACATGGGATGAGCAAGGTGACCGCAAACAGCAGAAAGACGCTCACGGAAATCAACCCCCAGCCAAGCAGGGCGGGCAGGCTGCGGATGCCGCTGCTCATTGCCGCGCCGAAGCTCGGCCGCTCGGTGCTATACGCGTCGCCGACCGCTGCCACCGCGCCGCCAATCGCTAGGTTGCGCAGGATGAAGTACTGAATCAGCAGCAGCACGATGCTGGCGAGCATAAACTGCTGAAAGGCGCTGTAGTCTAGCCCCCATGGGAAGCCGGTGAGCACATTGCTGTTGCCGGACTCGGTGGCCTGCTGAACCCGTCGCTCTAGCTCGCCGACGAGCTGGAGGTACTGGGTCTCGAAGCGCTGACTGAGGCCGCTAGCCTCGGCATAGACCGCAAAAAGCAGCTGGGGGATGATTTCTAGCGCTGCCAGCCCCATAAAGACGCTGGGGAATCGACGTAGCAGCTGGATGGTCTGTGACCAGATGCTGCCGATGGGGGTGCTGGGCACGCCATAATTATTGTACGATGGCGGTGGCTGGTACACTGGTGATCCTCTCGATGTATGCTAGCTTGAGGAATTATAGCAGAGAAAAACCTATTGCTGTAGAGTGGATATACACCGCGGGTGCATCCTTTTGATGGATGCCAGCGTCAAACCAGTACGAACAAAGCGAAAGGATCACTCTCTATGCTCTACTGCCAAGAATGTGGGAGTCCGCTGAAGCCCAATGCTACACACTGTCTCGAGTGTGGTCAGAGCATTCCGCTTGGCCCCGCTGCTCCCCCAACGATCAATGCGGCCAATCTGCCGCCAATCACCTACGCTGAGCCGCAGCCTGCTGGCTACCGGCCTGCTCCGGCAGCGGCCGCGCCAGCGGCCAACCCCATGGCCTATGCCAGCACAGGGGCGACAACTGTCGAGCCATCGCTGCTTGAGCGCTGGCTACGCGATCTCCAGGGCGGCAGCGCGAAGTTTTCCATCGTTGGAATCTTGGTGCGCTTGGTCTACTTTTTTACGGTGGGAATTTGGCTCAGCCAGATCTGGATTGTGTTTGCCTGGCTCATCAGCATGACGCTGATCGGCCTGCCGCTGACCTATGCCATGGTGCGCGTGCTGCCGCAGATTGCCTTCCTTAGCCCGTTCAACATTCCATCGGATGCATCGCTGGCGCACAACAGCAGCCTGCCCGATGTGAGCATCGGCGTGCGCATTATCTACTTCGTGCTTGTCGGCTGGTGGATGAGTCTTGTGTGGCTCGAGTTTGCCTGGATCGCTGGCATCACAATTATCGGCCTACCAGTGGCCTACGAGATGGTGCGCCTGCTGCCGACGGTGACGACGCTCGCCCGCCGCTAGCGCGCTACTTGATCAGCGCGTTTTCGCGCCAAAGATTGCGCACACGCTCTAGAATGGCCCGCTCGCGCGGAAAGCTGATCATCTCGATCGCTGTCGGCAGCGGTATCCAGCGCGCATCATCAACTTCGGAGAGCTGCGGCTGGATGCTGCCTCCACACGAGCGCAGCAGGAAAAACTCCACCAGCTTGTGCACGCGCGTGGAGCCAGAGCGGAACCAGTACTCAATCGAGGATAGCTCGCGCAGCACCTCGCCCTGGATGCCGGTCTCTTCGGCGATCTCGCGAATTGCTGCCTCGGCGGGACTCTCGTCGGCGTGCGGCTGGCCTTTGGGCAAGCCCCAGCGCGTGCCGTTGAGCGTGGCGATAAGAACGACCTCTGGTGTGTCACCGATCCAGCGGTAACACACTCCACCTGCTGAGTACGCTGTGCGTTGTTTTGTTAGTTGCCGATTCATAGTCGGGAGACTCCCAATCATGCATAAGGCGGGGGAGGATTGCCCCCGCCTTTCCTGTGGCTATGCAGTTGGGCGATCTACATTGACCCATGCACGGGAGCACTCTCCCCGATCCGCTAGATGCGTTTCGTCTCGCCCAAGTATGCCTGTGTTTCAGTCTGTGACGAGGACTCGTGTGATGGCAGGTTCAGCCGATCCTGCACTGTGTCTCCCACATCCTTCATGGTTTCAGACACTTGCTTGCGATTCTCAGTAGATCACAGGACTCCCTGGGGCCAGGGTAAACGGTGTGGCGGCCGAATCGTGCGGTATCCTTTGTGGTGCCAACCAAGAAAGGAACCG
>JABXJS010000232.1 GCA_013538855.1 Herpetosiphonaceae bacterium | reverse complement strand
TCAGCACACAACAATGGCGCAGCGTGCAGCGCAGGCCATCAGCGGGTGGCGGGCAGCACACGCGGGTAGCCTGCGACGCTGGCAGCGCTGCCGATCACGCGCTCAAGGCGACCGCCGACCATGGAGCACTAGCCATCAGCAACCAACGACGCTGGTGTCTGGGCCGAGCCGTGGTGTGGCGCGTGCGGTTTGCTGCTTGGCCGCTGCAATTACGGCCGCGCTAGCAGCTCCGGCCAGTGGCGCTGCGGCTCCACGATTGCTGGCAGGTCGGCGAGATTGGCCCAAAACAGCGTGAAGTGGTGCTGATCGCTGGCGATCTCCCAGCGCTCGGGCGCGCTCGATCTAGGCCGCAGCTGAAAGAAGTGGCGCACGCGCTGCTGCGTGACCGTCTCGGCTGGCACCCAGCCGGTGATCTGATACGTTGTGTACTGCGGGTCGATCAGCTGATCGGCTTCGCGGTAGGTGACCTGGACCCAGCCGGGCTGCGCGCGCTCGACGGCGACGCTGAGTCCCCGGCGCAGCACGGCCCAATCGAAGCTGGTGCGATCAGGGCGGGCGTAGACCTTGGTGGTGTGGACGATCAGCCGCTGATCGGCGGCGAGCTGCTCGGTATGGCTGGCGAGCATGCGCACAATCACGCACTCCAGGCCGCTTTCCTCGCGCGCCTCGCGCAGGGCCGCCATGGCTGGCGTCTCATCTGGCTCCACCGTGCCAGCCGGAATTTGAATACCGGCGTAGGGGTGCTCGAACAGCAGCAGCTGCGGGCCATGGGCGCTGGTGCGGGTGATCAGCGCTGTCACCTTATCGAGGGCGCGCATCGCTAGCGTCCCGTGTAGGCGTTGACCCAGTAGTAGGGCTGCACCTCGCGCAGCGTCTTGCTGTGCCAGCGTGTCGGATCGGCGGCGTCGGGCACGGCCACGGCGACATCTGGCCCCCAGTGGAACAGCCGCTCCTGACAGATGCCGCACGGCGTAAGGATCATGATCGGCGCGTCGCCGCTGAGCCGCCCAACGCATGCCGAGGCGACGACCGCCTCGTTGCGCTTGGCCGCCTCGCAGATCGCCCCTGTCTCGGCGCAGAGGCCGCCGCCGCCCCACTCTGGCTCGAAGACTACACTGGTCAGCAGGCTCCCGCTGGCGGTATACAGCGCCGCAGCAATGCCACCCTGGCCAGGAAAGCGCTGCTCAAGCAGCGCGGTGGCCGTATCAATAAGCTCTTGGTCAACCTGCATGGTCGTTGCTCCTTCCACAGCACAGCCGGGGCGCAGCGTGAACGAAGGCGGCGTGAAAGTTGCTACGCTTACTCCTGCGTGCCACGTGTCAAGCCTGAATGAAATTCATGGCTGAAGCGAGTATACCATGGCTGCGGGAGCGCGTTTGACAGGCAGCACCCCTGATGCTATCGTGCAGCACAGAAGGAGGTAGTATGACCATATGGCGGCCTGTTTTGCAGATCGATGCGTTTACAACGACGCCCTGCACTGGCAATGCGGCGGCTGTGGTGCTCGATGCTGCTGATCTTGACCCGGTGGTGATGCAGCGCATCGCCCGCGAGATGAATCTCTCCGAGACCGCGTTTGTGCTGCCGAGCAGCGTTGCCGACTGGCGGCTGCGCTGGTGGACGCCGACCGTCGAGGTGCCGCTCTGCGGCCACGCGACAATCGCCGCCTGCCATGCGCTCGCCGAGACGGGGCGCGTGGCGGTGCCCGGCCGCTACACCATCGAGACCGCCTCGGGCGTGCTCGAGGTGGAGCTAACCCCAAGCGAGCGCGCGCCCTGCGAGGTGTGGCTCGATATCCCCATCCCCGAGTTTGCGCCCTCGAACATCTTGCCTGTGGCGCTCGCCAACGCGCTTAAGCTCGATGAGACGGCCCTTGACCGCACCATCCAGCCCATCCGTGGCGGCGAGTATATGTATGTTGCGCTGCGCAACTTGACCGACCTCTTGGCGCTCAAGCCGGACATCAATGCGCTTGAGTTGCTTAGCTCGACCCACGATGTGACCGGCTGGGCCGTCTACACGCTAAGCGGTGTGAGTCCAGCGAGCGCAGTGCATGTGCGCTTCTTCGCGCCGGCGCTCGGCATCAATGAGGATCCGGTGACTGGCTCGGCGCAGGGGCCGCTTGGTGCGCTGCTGGTTGGGGCCGATCTGATCCAGCCGCCAGCGGTGGCCAAGCAGACAGTGCAGTATCAGGCCGAGCAGGGCGATGCGCTGTCGCGGCCTGGGCGGGTGCTGGTCGAGGTCACGAGCGATGCTCAGGGCACACCCGTGCGCACGCGCATTGGCGGCGTGGCGGTGACGGTGCTGCGCGGCGAGCTGCGGGCGGAGGGCGCGCAGCATGAGTGATGACTTCCCCTGCCTTGAGGATCGCCTGAACATTCATCCATCGGCCTTTATTGCTGAGCAGACCTATGTGCATGGCGATGTGACCATCGGCGCTGATACCAGCGTCTGGCCGATGACGGTGCTGCGCGGCGACAAAGGCCGCATTCATATTGGCGCGCGCTGCAACCTGCAGGACGGCGTGATCTGCCATGCCGATCCTGATGCGTTTCTGACGATTGGCGATGGCGTGAGCATCGGCCATGGCGCGATTGTTCATGGCTGCACGGTCGAGTCCGATGTGCTGATCGGGATGGGTGCGGTGGTGTTAAACTGGGCGCAGATCGGCCATGGCTCGCTGGTCGCGGCGCGCGCGCTGGTGACCGAGCATATGGTGGTGCCGCCAGGCTCGCTGGTGATCGGCATCCCCGGGCGGATCGTGCCGCTGAAGCCAGCGCACCTAGAGCGCATTCGGCGCACGGCAGCCAACTATGTGGAGCTGAAGGATCAGTATCGTGCGAAGAGAGGCTATGGAGATAATGCAGACAACAGCGACATTACGTGATATACAGCTCCAACGTCTGCGGCAGTTTCTGCGCTGGACATGTGTTGCTAGCGCTTTAGGAACGGTGTTTCAGCTCGGCATGTGGCTGTGGGAGCCAATCTGGCCCGACGCTGTCGTCGGTCTGTCGATCTTCGGCTTCACGGTGCTCACCGGCGTGCTGTATGGTTGGCTGCCGCAGCTGGGCATCGAGCGCACTGTGCTGGCGCTGGCGATTGGTCTGCTGCTGCTGCCGTTGATCATGGTGCTGATGCGGCCAAAGGCGCTAGGCATCTTGGTGATGGTGCCGTTTATGACGGCGGTGATCAGCGTGCCCTATCTGTCAGGGCGGCTGGTGCGGCTGGTGCTGTGGATGTGCTGGGTGACAATTGTGATCACGGCCGTGCTGTCCTACTTCGTTGATCTGTTTCAGCTCGACGATCCGCTGCTGCGCAAGCTCACGCTGATCACCGATATTGCGATGCTGGCCGGATTAATTCTCGTGCTGATTTGGCGCTTATTCATCCAGTTGATGGCGAACGTGGAGCAGCTCGAGACGGCCAACACACAGCTGAAGCAGGCCAGCACCACCCTTGAGCAGCAGGTCGCCGCCCGCACGCGCGATCTGGAGAAGTCGCTGGCCGAGAACAAGCGCGCCCTGGATGAGCAGCAGCGTCTGCTGCAAGAGAACGCCACTCAGCGCAGCTTGATCCAGGGGCTAAGCGTGCCGCTGCTGCCGGTGGGCCGCGCTACGCTTGTGCTGCCGCTGATTGGGGAGCTAGATGCCGAGCGGCTGGCCATGGCCCAGGCCCATGCGCTCGATGGCGTGAGCGCGCATGGAGCGCGGCGGCTGATCATCGATGTTACCGGTGTGTCGCTGATCGACTCGCATGTTGCCCTGGCGCTGACCCAAATTATTGTTGCCACCCGCCTGCTGGGAGCCGAGACTATGCTGGTCGGCATTCGCCCGGAGGTGGCCCAGGCGATGATCGCGCTGGGCCTTGACCTTGCCAATGTGCCGACGGCGCAGACGCTCGAGGCCGGCCTAGCAATCTTCTAAATGGTAAAGTCCCAATTTCTGGCGGCGATGCAGTCAGCGTGAGCGGGGTTGGGGCGCAGCCCCACGCTCCCGGCAGGGTTGCACCCTAGCCCCAGTAGATCACAGGACTCCCTGGGGCCAGGGTAAACGGTGTGGCGGCCGAATCGTGCGGTATCCTTTGTGGTGCCAACCAAGAAAGGAACCGTGCG
>JABXJS010000231.1 GCA_013538855.1 Herpetosiphonaceae bacterium | reverse complement strand
CTTCACGCTCCAGCAGCTGGCGCTCGCTGTCAGCGTCACTGGCTCGGGCAGCGTCACCAGCACGCCCAGCGGCATCGACTGCGGCTCCGCCTGTAGCGCCACGTTCGCCTTTGGCTCCGTCATCACCCTCACCGCCGCGCCGGAGCCGGGCTGGGCCTTCAGCGGCTGGGATGGCGCGTGCACTGGCTCCGCCGCCTCCTGCGTCGTCACCATCGACCAGGCCACCAGCGTCTCGGCTGTATTTGTGCGCAGCAGCTACAGCATCTTTTTGCCAGTGATTTTGCGCTAGCGCCCACGGCAGCTCGAAGCACACACAGCAGCTCTCTGATAAGGCTCAGGGAGCTGCTGCTTCCCCTAGCTCACAGTGTCCGACCACACCGCAGCCACAGGGTGTCGCGCCTGCGCAACCACGGCGCTGGGCAATCCCGCCACACGCAGTGGCATGGCGTGGCCTGGCGCAGCTGCACGCAAACCGTACACACACAGCAGGCTGAACATCGATCTAGCCGATCGACACCGCAGCCACAGGGTGTCGCGCCTGCGCAACCATGGCGCTGGGCAATCCCGCCGCCAGCAGCGGCATGGCGTGGCCTGGCCCTGTGGCACACAGACCTTGCCCTAACAGCGGCTGGTAAGCATCCCACCTGCGCGCCGCCTAGCGGGAAACGCAGCGAGCGTAGGAAGAATCGCACAGCCAGCATCCCACCTGCGCGCAGTTTAGCGATCCGCCACCACAGCGCGCAGCGTGTACACGCACAGCCCACCTGCGCGCTTGCAGCGTGCTCTGTTGGCTGGATGGAGTTATCGCGGCACCGCTCAACCGGAGTAGCGGCCTACCGGCGCACAGCCTAGTGGCTGGTAGATATTTGGTTGTTGAGTATTTTTTAGATCAAATACCTTCTATTAATACTGCTCGTTTGTGCCAGTGGGACGACGGAAACACACGGCCCCTGACGATGCGAGAGCCGTGTGTTTATGACGGATGCGTGGGCGCTCAGTGGTGCCGGACTAGGCGGGCACCGTACTCGGCTCGGCTACATCGGCGGTGCGGTAGAGCGCGGTGCCCGCTGCGACCGCCGATTGCAGCAGCGCCTGCTTGTCCGCCGCCGTCAGCCACGCCTCGAACGTCGCAGGCGTGCAGAGCACCACAACGCTCGGCGGCACATCACGGGCGCTAAGCAGCTCCCAGAGCTGATCGAGGCCCTGCGGCGTGAGCGCGATCTCCGGCTGTGGCAGCCCAAAGGTCTCGAAGGTGGTCAGGGTGGTAATCGCACCGTGGCCGAGGTCGGCGATGAGGCCGATCTCGACACCATCAGCGCCGATTACGCCCAGCGTGAGGCTGCACGGATCAGGCTGCTGCTGCACAAACGCACGCACACCGTTCAGCGTGAAGTGGTTCCAGTGACCAGGGTGCGGCGGGAGGCAGACGTAGCCCTGCGGATCGTCCCACAGCAGGTGAAAAACACGCTGATAGTACTGATCGATGCTCAGCGCACGCAGCTCGGGCTGCTGGCTCTGGCGCTCGACAGCGGCGAGATGGCGCTTGTCGATGACGTGGACGCGCTCCCAGCGCCCTTGATCAAACAGGTGCTGCGCCAGGATACGTGGCTCACTTACGTCAAGCTCCGGCAGATCGCACGGCCCAGCCGACTGGCTATCGACAACGCGCAGCACCTGCGCGCCATCGTGCAGCACAAACAGGCCATGCTCGTCGGGCTGGGCGGCGCGCACAAACAAGCTCACGTCGATGAAGCGATTGAGGTTGCGCCACGTGCGCGCGTTCAGGTCCTGCACCTGCCAATGGCGATCAATCATGGCGCACCTCCCAGATGTGCACACTGTAGGGCGGCAGCGTCAGCGCCGTCGGAGCGGCGCTAGCTTCAGCAGCGGCTATCGGCCAGAGCTGGCGCAGCCGCCGCGGCTCGGCCCACTCCAGCTGGCCTGTTTGCATATCGGCGCTAGGATTGGCCACAAACAGCAGCGCATCCGTACCACGCTGATGCAGCGTTGCCTCCAGCGGCCCGGCCACGCAGCGCACCAGCGGCGGCGGCACGGCCTCGGCCAGCACCGGAGCCAAGTCCTCCGCCGCGCACCAGACGAGCAGGCCATCACCGATGCGAGCGCTGCCTGGCGCAGTCAAATGCTCGGCCAGCAAACCACACGGGTGCAGTGCCGCATCGAGGTAGGGCAGCCCCGGCCCGATGATCACAACGCCACCGGCCTGCGCGTACTCCAGCAAGCGCCGCTGCGCCGCCAGATCGAGCATATCGACCGCCTGCACACACAGCACCGGATAGCGGCGCAGCCGCTCTAGCGGCAGGTGCGTGTCGGAGATATCGTAGTCGAAGCCCAGCGCAGTCAGCGTGTCCAGGGCCTGGTTGAACCAGCTAGCGCGGTTGGCCTCCGCGCCCTCGGCGGCAACGTCCCAGCGCCAGCCGAGATCGACCTCGACCGTGCCGAGCGCGGCGGGCAGGCCATAGAGATCGACGTGGGCATAGTGCAGTGTAGACAGCGCCGCCGTCACGCGGCCCAGGTCGTAGGAGCGTAGCACAAGCACTGCGGGCTGGCGCTGATACTCCCACAGCCGCGTCTGCTGTACAAACGGCAGCAGGCGCTGATAGAGATCGGCGTACTCGGGGCGCAGCTGGGCGTGGCGGTTGATCGGGCTAGCCATCCAGCGCTCGCGCTCAACGAGCATATAGAAGTTGAAGGCTTTCAGGCCGTGCATCAGCGCGCTGAGCGTAACAAACTCCTGGTCCTGCGGCAGCGGCGTGTGCGGATAGTGAATCCAGGAGCCGCAGCCAAACTCGGGCACGAAGGGCAGCCGCGTTGAGCCAGCCAGATAGCGGATCAGATTGACGGCGCTGCGGTAGCCCTCTTTGGTGCGATAGAAGTTCATGCCGACCCAGTCGATCGCTGGCTCAGCCTCCATTGTGGTTACGTCAAGTGGAGTGCGCACCTGGTAGGCCACATCGTGGAAGATTGGCACACTGCCCAGGCCGCGCTCGCGCAGCATATCAGCGATCAGCGCCACGGACCAGGTGATCTGATACTCCTTGTAGGCTACCCAGTCGAGATGGCGCGGCAGATCGGCGCGCGCGGCGACCGTGCAGTCACGCGGCGGCTGAACGCAGGCGAAATCGGCGTAGGCCGTGCCGTAGAGGGCGTTGAGATCGGCGATCGTGGCATAGCGCTGGGCTAAAAAAGAGCGATACAAATCCAAAGAATCAGGGCTATAGTCGGTCGCGTATGCCTGATCGTGGAACATATAGCAGGTCTCGTTATCGCTCTGCACGGCGACGATGCAGCCTGCTGGAGCCAAGTGGCGCGCTAAAATTGGGCAGATCGCGTCGAACCAGCGGCCGACAGCCTGCAGAAACGCCAAGCTCGCATAGGATGGCACCGGAAACTGGTGCGGCGGATGCAGCGCAAAGGCCAGGCTATAGTGCAGCGTATCTTGCGCTGTGTGCGCCTGCATCGCTGGATCGAGCAAAATCCACTCGGGAAAGCCAAAGTCGGTCAGCTCGGCGTTGATCAACGGCCCTGGCCGCACAATCAGCCACAGGCCGCGCTCGGCGCATAGCTCGATAAAGCCCTCTATATCCTTGCGCTCGTCGATCTGGCCCCAGTCGAACTCACCGGGGGCGATCTCGTGCACCGACCAGGGGATGTAGGTCTCGACCATCCTGAAGCCGAGCGCCTGCACCTGATCGAGAATCTGCGGCCAGAGCGCGCGCTCCAAGCGCCAGTAGTGCAGCGTGCCCGAGTACACCGGCACGCTCGCGTCGGCGATACGCAGGCCGTCGGCGGTTAGCGCAACGCTCATACATCCGCTCCTTGTGCGCCAGCACCGTACAGATGGCAGCGCACCCAGTGCTTCTCTGAGAGCTTGGTCACGCCCGGCATCGCCTCGCGACAGGCCGCCGTCACCTGCGGACAGCGTGCCGCGAACGGGCAGCCAGGCGGCGGATCGACGAGTGAGGGCACCTCGCCGCGCGCCACCACGGTGCGCTTAGCCAGCCCAGCATGGGGATTGGGCACCGCCGACAGCAGCAGCTGCGTGTAGGGATGCGCCGGGTGCTGCATCAGCTCGTCGCTCTCCGCGCCCTCGACCATATGCCCGGCGTACATCACCAGCGTCTGGTCGCCGATGTAGCGGGCGCTGGCGATGTCGTGGGTGATGTAGAGATAGCCGATGCCGATCTCCTTCTTGAGCTTGGCCATCAGATTGAGCACGCCCATGCGGATGGACACATCGAGCATCGAGATCGGCTCATCGGCCAGCACGATCTCTGGATCGACCGCCAGCGCCCGGGCGATGGCCACACGCTGGCGCTGGCCGCCGGACAGCTCGTGCGGATACTTGTTGGCGATCTCGTCGGGCGGGTTGAGGCCCACCGTCAGCAGCAGCTCGTGCACGCGCTCCTCGATATCGCGGCGGCGCTTGATCTTGTTGTGCAGCAGCAGCGGCCGCATCAGGTGGTGGGCGATGGTGTGCACAGGATTCAGCGAGCCAAACGGGTCTTGAAAGATCATCTGCACATCGCTGCGGTAGCGCAGCGAGGCCCGGCGCGGCTCGCTCTTGAGCACGCTCTGGCCCTTGAACAGAATATCGCCGCTGGTTGGATTCATCAGCCGGGCGATCAAGCGCGCTGTGGTGCTCTTCCCGCTGCCGGACTCGCCGACCAGGGCCACGACCTCGCCGCGCTTAATCGAAAACGACACATCGCTCAGCGCGTGGACCTGCTTGGTCTTGAACATACTCAGTAGATCACAGGACTCCCTGGGGCCAGGGTAAACGGTGTGGCGGCCGAATCGTGCGGTATCCTTTGTGGTGCCAACCAAGAAAGGAACCG
>JABXJS010000230.1 GCA_013538855.1 Herpetosiphonaceae bacterium | reverse complement strand
CGGTTCCTTTCTTGGTTGGCACCACAAAGGATACCGCACGATTCGGCCGCCACACCGTTTACCCTGGCCCCAGGGAGTCCTGTGATCTACTGAGTCTACAATGGCAGCACAGGCAACACAACCGCCTACGCCTTCGACCGCTACGGGGCCATAACGCTGCGCAGCGAGCCAACCGGCGAGCGCACCGAGTGGAGCTACAGCCCGACCACCGGCGCACTCACCAGCGTTGCCAATAAAGCCTCAGCCAGCGATCCAGGCCACAGCACCCAGGTTGAAACCAACGCGAGCGGCCAAATAACCAAGGTGATCCTGCCTGACGGCACGCGCAACACGCTAGAGTACGACGCGCTAGGCTATCCTGCCCGCCTGACCTACGATGCCAACGTCGATGGTCTAAGTGGCCGACTGGCGCTCAGCGAAGAAACCGTCTACTCCTGGCGCGGCGATCTGCTGCGCAGCACCGATCTGCGTGGCATCCAGACCGCCTATGAGTACGCGCAGAATGCTAGCGCTGGTCAGTTCGGAGCAGTTGGGCTGCCTAGCGCGAAGATAGAGGATGCCGCAGGCCGTCAAGTTCGCACTACCTGGACCTATGACGCCATGGGCAATGTGCTCCGCCAGGTCGATGATGCCGGCAGCGACTACTTCAACCGCACCACCCAAGCCACCTATGCCATGGTCGGGGCAAATGCGGAGTATGCCCCGACGGCGATCACCGATCCGCTTGGCCAGGTCACTCGGCTCACCTACAGCCCGCTCGGCGATATAACCGCCATGATCCAGGTCGGAGCCAACACCGACGGCAGCAACCGCGTAACCCACTTCGCCGTCACGCCTGAGGGCTGGCCTGCGTCCACAACGCTCCACGATGGCCGCGTAGTTGAGACGATTGACTACAATGATGCTGGTCAGCCGGTGCGTATTACTGATGCCGCAGGCGTGCAGACCGCCTATACCTATGACGGCAAAGGCCGCCTAGCGCAGCAGGTCTATGGCAAGCCGCCGATCAATATCGCGCTAGGCAAATCAGCGACTCAATCGTCAGACTACGACTCGCAGCGCACCGCCAGCAAAGCCGTCGATGGCAATTTCTCGGGCAGTTGGGCGGCGATCGCCTCGACCCAGAACGAGCCAGAGGCGTGGTGGCAGGTTGATCTTGGCAGCAGCCAGGCCATCGACATCATCAAGCTGTGGAATCGCAGCGACTGCTGCCAGGATCGCTTGAGCAACGTGGTGGTGTTTGTCTCTGATACGCCATTTACCAGCACCAGCGTGGCGGCAACCCAGGCCCAGAGCGGCGTCTCGACCTATACGCTCAGCGGCGCACTGGGCGCAGCCACCAGCGTGCCGATTAACCGCAGTGGACGCTATGTGCGTGTTCAGCTAACCGGGGCCAATCTGCTCTCGCTGGCAGAGGTCGAGGTCTTGCAGGCCGACGACGTCTTGCCCGAAGTGACCAGCTATAGCTACGATAACAGTGACCGGCTCACCTCGATCAGCGCCAGCATTGATGTCAATACCACGCGCACGCTTGAGGAGCGCCACTACGACGGCTACGGCCGCCTGGACTGGATTAAAGACGGCGCTGGCAATCAAACAACGCTGAGCTACGATAGCCGTGATCGCGTGATTGCGCAGATCAGCGGTATCAACAACACCGCCCAGCAGGTTAAGTTTGCCTACGCCTACGATGCCGTAGACCGCCTCACGCAGGAGGTTGTTGACCCCGGCACAGGCCAGCTCAACCTGGCCAAAGCCTACCGCTACAGCATCGCCGACTCGACTGATCGCTGGAGCTTGCAGCAGGTCGTTGATGCGCGCGGCAATAGCACCACCTACAGCTACAACACGCTTGGCCAAGTCAATCATGTCACCGATGCGCTGGGCAGCGACTGGATCTACCGCTACGACCGGCTGGGCCGCTTCCGATCCGTTATTCCACCGGTCGGCGCGCCAACCGTGTACACGACCGATCTGCTAGGGCGCGTAACCAATGTTACCCGCAACGGTGACACAGAGGTGTGGACCTACAATACTGACGGCACCGTCGCCAGCGCCACCGACTTTGCTGGACATGTCACGGACTATGGATACGACAGCACCGGCCGCCTGGTCAGAATCGACCGTGGCAGCACCAGCGCCGATGCACAGTTCACCTATACCGCCAACGATCTGCTTGCCAGCGCCACATCTATGCCTGACGGCGTGACCAGCGAGACTACCACCTATAGCTACGATACGGCTAATCGCCTACGCTCACGCACACGCAGCGGACGCACGCTGACCTACACCTACAACCAGGCTGGTGATCTGACCAGCCTCCAGTACTGGAATCGTGGCAGCGTCACGTATAGCTACGATGCCGCCGGACGGCTGAGCAACCTCACGCCGTGGGGCGGCGCGCCAAGCAGCTACAGCTATCGCTCCACCGGCCAGCTGGCGAGCATTGCGCGCCCGACATCCAACAGCATCCAGTCCATCTACGGCTACGACACAGCCGGACGCTTGAACAGCATTGCGCACACCCGTGGCACCACAAACATCAACACCATTGGCTATCAGCTCGATGCCAACGGCAACCGCACGCGCATGACCGATCAGTGGGGCACAACGACATATCAGTACGACGCGCTCAATCGGCTGACCAAAGCCACCCTGCCAGCGATCAGCGGCGGGCCAGCGGCGCAGACGGCGAACTATACCTATGACGCCGTCGGCAATCGCACAAGCGCGCCCGGCATCGGCACGCTCACCTACGATGCCAGCGACCGGATCGACACGAGCGTGCACACAGGCTACAACTACAACTCCAACGGCAGCCTGCGCCGCACGCCTGATGCCACCTATAACTACGACTATGCCAACCGGCTCGTCCGCACGATCACCGCACGTACAGGGACGACGTACTACCAGTACGACGCGCTGGGCAACCTCGTGCGCCAGATCGATGGCAATGGCGTAGCGACCGACTTTGTGCTGGATGAGAGCGGCGCGCTGCCGCTGGTTGTTGGCGAGATCAAGGGCAACACCCAGACGCTCTACGCCTATGGTGCCGAAGGTCTCCACGCTGAGCGGCAGTGGATCGGCAACACCGCGCAGGGCATGCTCTACCCGCTGAACGACGGGCTAGGCAATGTGCGCAACATCACGTCTGCCAATGGGGCCGTGACGCGCAGCATCAGCTATGACGCCTGGGGCGTGCTACGCTACGCGACAGGCAGTGCTCCAAGCGCGGCCTACGGACTTGGATACACAAGTGAGCAGCACTTCAGCGATGGCGTGGTGAACCTACGGGCACGCGCCTACATCCCGGCGCTGGGCCGCTTCCTGCAGCGCGATAGCTTCGCTGGCTTCACGGTCCGCCCACAGTCACTCAACCGCTACGCCTACGTCGAGGGCAACCCGACAAACTGGATCGACCCCAGCGGCTATACGGCAACGCAAACAGGGTCGGGTACTCCGACAACAGCAGCTCCAGCCCCGCAGGCAAATGGAACTGGCCCAGGATCAGGAACGAACTCCCTAACACCTGGTTTTATCGCGAAGACCGTTGGAATAGTAGGAACAGCAGCAGTTCTTTATAGAAACCACCCTACAATCGCGAAAGTCGGTACAGCGCCATTTAGATATATCCACAAAACAGTAACTAAGCCGTATTTTGATGGATTCTCTGAGCCGATCTCGAAGTCAATGAACAAGCTTGGTAAAGATCATGGTACGCAGGTCAGAGATGCAATCGCTAAATTTTTCAAGCGCAGGTTTGGCAAAAAACCGGAAGCCGATTGCAATCCAACCTCCGATCCAACCACCGATCCAACCACCGCAGCATCTCCATTTGAACAAGGCCAGCAGGATCGCGATGGACAAACGGCTATTGATCTATACCGCCAGCAGGCAGAGTCATTGGCCGACGAAGCCGAAGATTTCGGCAACAAGGCCCGTAATTGGGAGCGCGCCGCCGGTGGCGCACGGACAGTCAGGAATGCGGCAGCGGTGGCTGCCATTGGCGTTGCAGCCACCGCTGCCGCACCTGTGGTGCTTGGCACCTCAGCAACAGCGGGCACAACTGCCGCCGTTGGCACCTCCGCAACGGAGGCTGCGACTTCGGCTACTGTAGCCAACAATATTGTGCCATTTACACGTGCAGCGGCTCCCGTTGCACGCACTGTAGTCGGTGCGCTCACACCGTAGAGCGCATTGGATTGGATCAACAGCTACACGCAGCAGCGCCCCGTGGACATACATCCACGGGGCGCTGCTGCGGAAGCTAGCGTGCACAGCGCGTGCCGCTCCACGCACCCACTGAACAGCGGCTGAACCCAAGCTGATCTGTCACGGCTGTGTGCGCTGTCGCAAAGGTCTGAAAGTACTCGGTGAATGATCCAGCGCTGCGATTTGACCCACGCCGAGATTGAAAGACCGCTGAGGCCACAAAGCCACGTGTGGGTGGTCGAAGATCAGGCACCTGCACCGTGACATGGGTAAGCTGGGCTAGCCTACTTAGAGGAACATCGATGCCGACGACTGCGCCGCCGTGCTGATAGACCGTCTGAAGCGTGCCTGAGTCGACACGATCAATGCTCGCCGTGTCAAGATAGAGAACATCGACCGTGGTCGTCAGCACCATGCTCTCCAGCACCGCCGCATCGTGCACAATGCGAATGCCATACTGCGCATACTCAGCCGCATCAAGCGGCGCTGCGGTGAGATAGATCGACGAGAAATCGCCAACACGCGCAGGGACTATGCGTGGGATCGGCGGCGGTGTCGGTGTGCGCGTAGCTCCGTTCGGTCTAGCACAAGCGGTCAACACAAGCAGAAACAGCATCTGGAGAAACTTCTTCTTTATCTCGCTCATCTTCTTCATGGAGCGTAGGCGTGCGCACCGTGCTGGAGGTATGCTATTCCAGCACAGTCTTCACAGATGATAGAGCACTATTCGCGACGCTCATCATACCAGACAGCAGCTGTAGCATAGACCGCAGCTGCTGTCGTGCGCCAAGCCCAAGCAGCGCGCTACTGGTAGGTCACCTCCAGCACCGGGCGATAGCTGGAGACGGTGTACTCGCCGCCGGCAAGCATAAGATAGTCGGTCAGCCCATTGCTGTTGCTCAGGTTTTGGAAGTGCAGCTTGACCTGCGTGATCCCGGTCTTGTTGAGCGCCGCTCGGCCGCCGCTGCTGAAGCTGCCGGAGATCAGCGTGCCTGCGCCGCCAGCCTGGTTTGCCGAGATCAGCACAACTGCGGCATCAGCGCTGGCGGCAGCCTGGAAATCGCTGGCCGCGAGGCTGCACCCGCTGCCAAAGCAGCCTGTGCGCACATCGCCGACGAGCGCCCCCATCCCCGACCACGGCGCGCCAATCGGGGCCTGCGTGGCATAGAGGCGCAGCGTGACGTTGGTGATCGTCGCGCCATCTGGAAGGGCAGACGTATCAAACGAGACGATGCCACGGAAGGGCGCGTCGGCGTTGTCGCCAGCGTAGATATTTGAGGCCACGGCATAGCCGCCGCTAGTGCCGTTGGCCAGCACCGCAGCGGCGTAGCCATCCTCGCCGCCGCGTGAGGTGAAGATAACAGTGGTGGCGCTCGGCGGCGCAGGCGTGGGTGTTGGCGGTACAGGCGTGGGTGTACTGTTGGGCGGCGTGGTCGGCGTCGGCGTTGGACTCGTGCTGCCGACAGTGGTCTGCACAAAGAAACGCCACATCTCCGCGCTGGCGCTTGGCCCCTGCGGATCGGTGTAGGAGCCAGCGCTGGAGCCGCCGGACCAGGCATGGCCCATGCCCTGCACGACCCACTTCTCAAGCAGCAGTGCACCGCTCGCATCGTTGTACTGGGAGCGCGTGTATGTACGGCCGCCAGGCACCGAGCCGTTCGTTGTCACATCTGCGCCATCGTTAACCGAGTTATTGTCGCTGCCGTCATCAACATAGTCATTGGTCTGCGCCCACTGGCTGAGCACCTGGTCGCCATTGATTGGGTAGACGGTGTAGTCGCTGGTGCCGTGGAACACAATCGTGGGCACGCGGGCCTTAGCGCTGCCCATGGCCTGGTAGGCGGCATAGCCCTGGCTGCTGGGGCTGGGTCCGCCCTGGCTCATAGCGGTGTAGGCGTTGAGGCGACTGGTGGTCGCCTTGTACTCTAGGCCCGAGGCGACGCCGATGGCCTTAAATACATCGGGGTAGGTCGCGCCAAGAATAGCGGTCATGGCGGCTCCAGCCGAGAGTCCCGCCACATACACCTGCGACGGATTAACGCTGTGGGTTGTCTTGATCTTGTTGACCATAGCGGCCAAGATCGCCGGCTCGCCAGCGCCGCGGCCCTGGTGCGCCGGGTCCCACCACTGCCAGCACTTCAGCGAGTCGACGCTGCTGGGCTGCTCAGGATACACAACGAGGAAGGTGTTAGCATCGGCGACGCTGTTCATCGCGGTGCCTGCCGCGAAGTCATCGGGGCTTTGCGAGCAGCCGTGGAGCATCATAACCAGCGGCGCTGGCACGCCTGGCTGATAGCCTGCGGGCACCCAGAGCTTGTAGCTGCGTGAGCCATAGGATGTGGAGACCGAGCCGGTAACCCACGTGCCAGCAGCAAGAGTCGGGCGCGGTAGCGCAAGGATAAGGGCGAGTACAACCAACAGCCAACCAATCCGGCGTTGCATAGGTGATCCTCCTTGATCATGAGCAGCGGTGCGGCACGGTATGCTATCGTTCTGCAATGAAGCTGGGCTGTGCGATGGTATGAGGGCGAGGTGAGCTAGACCATAGGCTCACGCTAGCGCATACAAGTTACAGTGGAGTTACAGGGGCGGACCAAGGAGAACGCTTTATGGCGGTCGATCTTCCAGCCTGCGGTGCCGAGGTGCTTGATCGAGGTTCGTGGCTGGCTGAGATTGGTTACTGCTGTAGGTTGTGGGCAGGTATCGGTTCAGCCAGCCAGCGTTGTGCCACGCTGTGCTAGTGGCGTAGGGCGTGGGCGATGCCCTGCTGAAGCGAGCTGTAGGTGATGAGGCGGCCTAGGTCGATGCCAAGGCCAACAATTGTCTGGGCCACCTCTGGTCGAATGCCCGTGAGGATGACCTTGGCCCCAAGCAGATTGACCGCCCGGGTCGCATGAATCAAGACATTGGCGACCTGAGTGTCAACAATTTTAACGCCAGTGATGTCCAGTACGACCGTGGCAGTGGCGTTGACAGCAACACCTTGCAGCACAGTCTCAATAATATGTTGGGCACGGCGCGTGTCGATGGTGCCGATCAGCGGCATCACCATTGTATCTGCCGTGAGCGGAATCAACGGTGTCGATAGCTCAGCGAGGATGGCATTCTGGGCGCTGATCACCTCCTCTTGGAGCTTTGCCTTGAGCAGCGCGGCCTCTGCTGCCTTCCGCTGATCAATATCAGTAAGCGCGCCAGCCATCATCAGCGGCTGACCATGCTTATCGCGCATTGTCTCACCTCGTGTGTAGACCCAGCGATAGCTGCCATCCTTGTGGCGCATCCGCGCCTCAATGGCATAGGGCTGCCCGTGGTCAATGTTAGCGCGCACTGCCGCCCACACATGCGCATAGTCCTCAGCGTGAAGCACCGCTGTGAAGGTGTCTATGTGATTGGCAAGCTCGTGATCTTGATAGCCTAAAATCTCCTTCCAACGCGGAGAGATATAGGCTTCATTGGTCTGCATATCCCAGCTCCAAAATCCATCGTTGCTGCCGCGCACAGCCAGCTCGATCGTGTCAAGCGAGCGTCGCAAGGTCATATTCGACTGTTGGCAGTCGGCCAGCTCATGGGTAAGGCGTTCAATATCCTTGCGGGCAGCGCGGAGTTCGGCGGCGGTCTGAAGCGCTATGTCTGACATGCATGTGTTCCTTGGAATGTAAACGGTCAATACCAGTACCCCATTGTAGCGTGAGCGCTCGCTGCACAATAGGGGCTGACAGCTACAATTTTTTATACAAACTTGGGGGAGCCGCCTGCCGTGGCCCACCATGCTGGGCCACAATCGCCGCAGGCAGCTGCGTGATCGGATCAACTACGCCAGCAAAGTGCTCGCCATAGAACGCAGCACGGATGCTGATCTGACCTACGATATGCGCATTGAACTCCGCTAGCTCCTCGGCAGGCACCCACAGCTCCTGGTGCCTGGTCGCGCCAGCGCGTCGCACGGGATAGCGAGCGACAAACTCGGCATCAATGTGAAACACCGTGACAAAGCCAGCATAATCTGATGCACGATCACGTGTGTTCCAGCGCTCGGCAATCTGCACCGCATACTCGCAATTCAGCACCGGGTAGAAGATCGGCTGGAACGGCAGACGTGGCGGAAACGCTGTGTAGCCAGCGGCGGCGATGAGCGCTAGTTCAGCGACGCCAACAGGGCGATAGAGCTGCATTGTAAACCTCACAGGGTCTCTAAGCATAAAGCTGATGAAAATACGACCTCTTCTTGTCGACCATGATCACACAGCCGCAGCCATGCTGCCTCGGCCTGAAGCCTAGATGCAACCTGCGACATTTTTGCGATTAGGCTGCGACCTTTAGATCGGCCCGCATCTCTATACTGCTGGTATAGCAGTTGTGGCAGTGCCTAGTCCACTGCCACGTAGTGAACTAGAAGAAGGACGTATATCCATGAAGCAGATTTGGAAAATCACCTGCAGCTTGCTCCTGGCGCTGTTGCTTTGCAACACATTTGGGTCGGCTGCGCTGGCGGCACCACGTGCATTTGGCGGATGGAGCGATAGCAATACCATTGACATCAACGAGCACACGCTGAGCCTCGCGCTCGCGCCTGGTGCATCAGGTGTGCACGAGTTTGCCATCTATAACCGCAGCAGCAGCAGCGATGTCTATACCGTTGCGGTCAGCTCAACCTATGGCTGGTTTGACAGCCGCGAGGTCGCAGCTACCTACAGCGTTGCGGCGCACAGCAGCGTCGAGCTGCGGCTGCCGGTCTACGCCCCGCCGCTTGCACCTGTCGGCAGCTATGACACGATCACGGTGCGCGTGACCGGCCAGGATGGCACTGCAACGGCGGTCTCAACCACATTCTTCACCCATGTGCTCACCAGCCCGGTTGATACCTCGGCTCCAATTCAATTTGAGTTTGCCAAGCAGTTCGCCAACGAAACCGACGGTGTGATTAACGTCAGCGTGGTGCGCCCGACGACGGCGATCACAACCTTCGCATCCGTGGAGTACACGCCGCTCGATGGCACGGCCATCTCGTTCTGCGACGCGCGCTCCTGCACGACCGACTATATCAGCTCCAGCGGGCGGCTGATCTTCTACCCCGGCGAGGCGCGCAAGTCGTTTGCCATTCAGCTCAAGCAAGACACGCTGATCGAGGACTCCGAGTACTTTGATATTCGCCTCGCCGCGCCGCTGAACACCACGCTGGGCGCGACCGCAAGCACACGCGCCACCATTCTTCACGATGCCGTTATCCCAAGCACGACCAAGGTGATGGACAGCGCCACCAGCGCCGCGCTCAGCGGCATGGACAGCGCTGGCACGCTGACCTTCAGCAGTCAGACGCCGTATCTCCAGGCGGTGCGCAAGGACGATGTTATCGTCGCTGGCGTAGCAGCGAATACACCAAGTGGCATGCTGCGCAAAGTGACTGGCAAGCAACTGCTGCCCAACGGACAGGTTGTGCTGACCACCGAGCCGGCCACGCTCGAGCAAGCCATCCAGCAGGGCGGAGCTGCGCTGCGTAAGCGTCTGACGCCGCAAGATGTCGCTGATGTCACGCTGGCCCCTGGCGTCACGCTGGGCCGCTCCTCGGCGCAGCCAAACCTGTTGGATAAATTCACGCTGGATATTAATAAAGTGCTCTATGATGCCGATGGCAATCCTGCCACCAAAAATGATCAGATTGTGCTCAGTGGCCGCACTGTCATCGATCCCGTCTTCGACTTCATGGTCGATCTCGGGTGGTTTAGCCTTGACGAGCTGAACTTCGAGGTTGGCGTCAAGCAGAGCACCGACATTAAGCTGAGTGCAAATGTGCAGATTCAGCGCACCGAGACCATCACCTTAGCCGAGTACGCTTTTACGCCGATGACCGTTATGGTTGGCATCGTGCCGCTGGTGTTTGAGCCAAAGCTCACCGTCACAACTGGCATCGAGGGCAAGTTCAAGCTCGCGCTTTCCATCGGCGTCAAGCAGGAGCTTGATGCGATCGCCGGTGTGCACTACGATGATACCAATGGCTGGCAGAATCTGAGCCACTTTACGCCATCGACCTCGTTCACGCCGCCGACGCTGGCCGCCACGCTCGATGGCAAAGCCT
Organism: Herpetosiphonaceae bacterium; assembly: GCA_013538855.1. Lineage (GTDB taxonomy): Bacteria > Chloroflexota > Chloroflexia > Chloroflexales > Herpetosiphonaceae > OHK22. The sequence continues at coordinate 1,723 of JABXJS010000230.1, read as the reverse complement.
TCCTTGATATCAAGGGGACGCTGAAGCTCTATGGTGTGGTTGGCCCGCACGCGCTGGTAAGCTACTATCTCAAAATTGCAGCAAATACCAGTCAAACGCCCTGGTGGACCCTCAAGCACGGTCTGCTGATGCAGGCAGGCATGGCTATGGATCTGATCAGCCTGATCACCGTTGACTACGAGGCGGTTGTGTTTGATCAGTCGTGGGAGCTGGCCCATGCGCCCATCGATACCACCGAGCGCGTCTCGGTCTCCAGCAGCGGCGCGCAGGCTAACAACAGCTCATATGTTCCGACCGTTTCTGCCGATGGCCGATACAGTGTGTTCTCCTCTGGCGCGAGCAATCTTGTCGCTGGTGATACCGCTGTGTGTGATCCAAGCGGAAGCGGAAGACACAACTGTAACGATATCTTTATCCACGACAACACCACCGGTGAGACCACCAGGATCTCCCAGGCGCTCGGCGGCGCACAGCCCAACGGTGACTCAACATTCCCGTCGATCTCCGCCGATGGCCGCTTTGTGCTGTTTGAGTCGAAGGCAAGCAACCTTGTTCCCAACGATACCAATGCATCAAGCGACATCTTTCTCTTCGACCGTACAACCAGCCAGATAACGCGCGTCTCGGTTGGCTCGAATGGCGAGCAAGTTGCTGGCTCTTCAGCCTATGCCCATATGACGCCTGATGCGCGCTTTATCACCTTTGTCACCGCCGCCAACAACCTGATCCCTGGCAACTCGTCGTTCAAGTTTAATGTGTATCTGTATGATCGCGCTGCTGGCACCACAACCTATGTGTCGCATGGCCAAGGCGGTGCGCTGGCCAACGGGCACTCGTCAGCCGCGAGCATCTCCGCCGATGGCGAGTACCTGGTGTTTGCATCCAACGCCGACAACCTTGTTGCCGATGATACCAATGGCATGAACGACGTGTTTCTTTATCGACGCAGCACGAACACTATAGCGCGTATTGCTTCGCTCGGTACCACGGGGCTGAATCTTAGCGATAACTGTGCGGTGATCTCCGCCGATGGCAGCACAATTGCGCTCGCATCAATAGCGGCGCTGCTGCCTGCTGACACCAACAATCAGTATGATATCTACACCTATGCACGCCAGACCGGGCAGCTTACACTCGTCTCCTTGGCCGACAACGGCATGCCGTCCACAGGCGGTGCCGCTATGCCGCAGATTTCTGCCGATGGGACACAGGTCGCCTTTGTCTCGGCAGCCAACAACCTGGTTGATGGCGATAGCGACAATCGCGCCGATGTGTTCTTGTACACGCAGGCGAGCGGCAATCTCAAGCGCATCACCAAGACCATCGACGGAGCACCCTTGACCAGCGATGTGGTCACCATGGCTCTGTCAGCCAATGGCCGCTATATCGTCTATCAGACGAGCGCGAGCAACGTGGTCGCCAACGATACCAATAACGCCTACGATATCTTTCTCTACAGCGCTGCACAGTAGCGCACGCTGACGTGAGCTGCACGCCGCTGGAATTTGCTCAGCGGCGTGCAGCAGTTTTCTGTCAGCAGCTCCTCAATCATGGTTGTCGAAGCTCCAGTCAGCCAGTACACTAGAGGTCTAGCTCGTGGAACGCGACACTGTGATTAGGAGAGTCAGTAGATCACAGGACTCCCTGGGGCCAGGGTAAACGGTGTGGCGGCCGAATCGTGCGGTATCCTTTGTGGTGCCAACCAAGAAAGGAACCGTGCGAT
>JABXJS010000229.1 GCA_013538855.1 Herpetosiphonaceae bacterium | reverse complement strand
ATGGCGGCGGTCAGCGTGGTTTTGCCGTGGTCCACGTGCCCGATCGTCCCGACGTTGACGTGCGGCTTTTTGCGCTCAAACTTCTGTTTCGCCATGGCGGGTTTACATCCTCCTGATCCCTGGATTTGGGTTTGGTCGTTTCAATGAAAACGATCCGAGCTAAGCGGATCGTTTTCGGACAGCAATATGGAGCTCCCGACGGGACTTGAACCCGTGACCTTCTCCTTACCAAGGAGATACTCTACCGACTGAGCTACGGGAGCAATTCATTGACCTATTTCCTGAAAACTGCGTATCCTACGTGATCCACCAACGCTCCTGAGAGCGTTGGCACCATCACACTACTTTTAGTGTACGACTGTTGTAAAGGAAAAAGTGGTGGGCAGGGAGGGATTCGAACCCCCGTAGGCTTACGCCAGCGGATTTACAGTCCGCCCCATTTGGCCACTCTGGTACCTACCCAAAAGAAAAAGCTGTGTTACGACAGCGCAGCGCATTATAGCCGAGACCGCGCAGATTGTCAAACGCGACTGAGCGCTGAGCATAAGCGCTCGAAGCCGACCGCGAACACCTCCGGTTTGGTTAAGCACGACAGCATGATACGGCAGTCCTCGGTGTAGTCGTAGAAGAAGCCTGGGTAGACGAGCACGCCCTGTGCGATAAGATCTATCACCAGCGCTTCATCGTCGTGGCAGTTGGCGATACGTGGGAAAAGATAGTAGCCGCCATCTGGGCGGTCGAGCTGCAAGCGTGGGTGGTTTTTACTCTGCGCCAGCGCATAGTCCATGGTTAATCTGACCTGATTAACCATGGCGTGCTGAAACGCCGCGCCTTGCGTGAGCAGCGTGGGCAGCATTGTTTGGATCAAGGTGCTACAGCTCAGAAAGGTGTCGTTGATCAGCTCTAGGCGCTCGGCGTACTGGCGGGCGGCGGCGTTAAGCGCAATCCAGCCCAGCTTCAGGTCTGGCAAGGCCAGCATTTTCGACAAGCCATTGAGATGAAAGACCGCCAGCTCTGGATGCAGGGTGCCCAGCGGTGGCACATGTGGCGCTGCAACTGTAAAGGGCGCGAAGACCTCATCGCAGATCAGCGGTAGCCCAAGCTGCGTGAGGCTGGCGACTGGCTGCTGCACAACCATGCCTGTTGGATTATGCGGCGAGATTAGCAGCACTGCCCGCGTGCGTGAGTCTGCAGCATCAAGCAGGGATTCCTGATCAATCGCCCAGCGCTGCGCGGGATCAAGGCGATAGGTGCGTAGCTCAATGTTGTGTAGCTCCGCCAGGTATTGGAAGAGCGGGTAGGTGACATCTGGCCCAAGAATGTTGTCGCCAGGCTGCGTCAGCAGGGCGAAAAGCAGTGAGTACGCCTCGCTTGTGCTGGCGGTGATAAACAGATCGTCCAGCTCAAGCTGCAGCGCTGGCGAACGCTGGGCATAGTAGTCGATCAGGGCGGCGCGCGCTGGAGCCAGCCCATGCGGATGGGGATCGTAGCGGCGCTGCCGCCAGTACTGATCGGCGGCCTGCTGCAAGATATGTGCAGGAAACAGCAGATCCTGGGTCGTCGGATTGCTGCTTGTCAGATCGATATATGTGCCTGCATACTGCCGTCGGGCTTGCTCAATGGGGTTTGGTGAAAAATCAGTTGCGTCAAAAACCATAGTGTTTGCTGCTTACCTGGCGGCATTCAGCGCCAGCTCCTGCGTCAGATCGATGACGGCCTCTTGCAGCGAGGCGGCTGTGACAATCTTGCCCCAGTCGACGCCCAGTGACACTAGTGTTTGGGCCACTTCGGCGCGGATGCCTGTCATCGTGCAGTGTGCCCCCAGCAGGCGCACACTGTTGATAAGCTGCAGAATATGGTTGGCTGTCGCTGTGTCAATGATGGAAACACCGGTAAGATCAAGCAGCACCTGACGTGTTCTTTCGGCCGCAACTTTATCGAGCAGCGTATCGGTGAGGTGCGTGATCCGTCTGGTATCAAGATGGCCAACAATTGGCAGGACAAGCACACCGGGAAGCACGGGGATGGCTGGTGTTTCGAGATCTTGGACAAGCTCCAGCAGCCGTGCTTGCTCCTCGGCTTGGGCGCGCACCTGGTCTAGGCTCGCATTGGCGATGCGACTAGCCTCTTCGGCTTCAGCACTACGCTGCTGGACAGTATTCAGGGTATTGATCAGCATGGTGTTGAGCAAAAAGAGGAGCAGCGCCGCAACCGCCAGAAGTCCAACCGTGATGGCTGGAATAACAAACTCAACGGCGGTTTCTTTGCCGTAGTGAACGTTTTCAAGCACCAAGCCCAGATCAAGCGCAGAGAATAGCAGCAGGAGCACTGTTCCAAGTGGAGCGATCCACTTGATCAGCTGCGGTAGGTTAGCGACACTCACCAGCAGCATAGCGAGAATGGTGATGCCGAACAGGACAAAGTAGCCGGTATGAAAAAATATTGCCGAGACTACACCTGACAGGAATAACGTGAAGATCAATACATGCAGGCGCAGCCAGAACTGTGGCCCATCCACGCCTTTGCCTGTCCAGTACAATGCGCCAATTAATGGTATGAGGGCTACTGCACTCACCAGCAGTTGGTAAATGTAGCCACTTAACATCCATAGTATCAGCAAACTTATCAGTGAGATCGAAACGATGCCAAGAAATATCTGGAGCGTGTTGGTTAGGAGTTTTTGCTGGCGCGCTTGGAGCAATATTGGTTGTGCGCTTGTTTGCTTCGATGATACTTGATGGTGCGTGTTCATACGACGTTATTCCTGAATAGATGAGGGTTGTTGGCCTAAACTAGCTTCTAGCTGCTGCTGAGCGTGCTCGATATCGGCAGCTGTTAAGGCGATCAGCGCCAAAATGCACAACAACACAAATCCAAGGATGAATAAGGGTGCAATCGTGAGGAACCCAGTGTACAGCAGAATGATACTTACGCCACCAGTAAGAATCGCTGCAAGCAGTAATGTGCGTGGCGCTGGCCAACGCTTAACCATGGTTCGCTCCTTCTTAACAGATTTAAGACTTTGTTCAGTATGACATATGCGTATTCATGTTGCAATGTACCCATCGCTCCCATCTCCATTGGTACTTGGGGGTCAGCCGAATGACTGATTGACGACCAATAGGCAGCATGGTACATTTGGCGGTAAGCATTATAACGCGAACAACTGTGATGGGGATTAGTAGGCTGCGCGTAGGCAATCCAGCGAGTCGAGGATGGTGTAAGCTCGACCAGAAAGCCGCTGCCCAACCCACCCCGGAGTTGCCACCGAAGCCTGTGGATAAGGTTGGCCGGCCAGTCCTCCGTGATCAGGACACATCCTCACAGTAATCTGTGGCGATGACAGAGCGGGAGTTAATCGACTCCAAGCCAGGTGGTACCGCGGATCTCGTCCGTCCTTGAGCATAAGCTTGAGGGCGGTTTGTTGTTTTAGGCGATACATTTTTTGTAAGGAGCAGAGTATGCGGATGTCGATGCTACTAGGACGGACGTTACGCGAAGCCCCAAGTGAGGCCGATGCACTGGCGTATCAGCTCGTGTTGCGAGCGGGGCTGGCGCGCCCGCTCCTGGCTGGGGGCATGGCCCTGCTGCCGCTGGGTATGCGTGTGCTGCGCCAGATTGAGCAGATTATTCATGAGGAGATGGCCCACATTGATGGTCAAGAATTTCGCACTCCGGTCATCCAGTCAGCCGCCCTGTGGGAGCAGTCAGGCCGCTTGAGCCTGTATGGCCCAGCGATGATCCGGATGCAGAATCGCGCCGAGCAGGCGCTGATTGTAGCGCCAACGCATGAAGAGGCAGTGGCCGAGGTTGCGCGCCGCGAGCTTGAGTCGTATCGCCAGCTACCAGCCTTGATCTACCAGGTGCACACTAAGTATCGTGACGAGCTGCGCGTGCGCAATGGCCTTTTTCGGCTGCGTGAGTTTACGATGCTCGATGCCTACTCGCTGTCGCTTGATGCCGCTGATCTCGATGCAATCTACGCTGCGGTCGATGGCGCTTTTCGGCGCATGTTCGAGCGCTGCGGTGTGGCCTTTGTCGCTGTCAAGGCCGCAACTGGCGAGATGGGCGGCAGCGAGGCCTGCGAGTTTATGGCGCTCTCCGATGCTGGCGAGGATACGATCATTGTGTGTCCAACCTGTGGCTATGCCGCAAATCGCGAGATCGCTACTGCGGCTCAGCCGACAGCCTGGAGCGGAACAGCTGCGGCTGTTGAGCGTGTGCACACGCCAGGCAGCACGACGATTGCCCAGCTTGCCGAGTTGCTGGACGTTTCAGCAGCGGCAACCGCGAAGGCTGTCTTTTTTTCTACGCCAGAGCACGGTCTCGTCTTTGTTGTTGTGCGCGGGGATCGCGAGGTGAATCCAGTTAAGCTGATGGCGCTGATCGGTGCCTCGGCGCTTGATGCAGCCACCGCAGAGCAGATCGCTGGCGCTGGCGCGGTGGCCGGCTACGCTTCGCCGGTTGGGATTGGCGATGTGCTCGTGGTCGCCGATACCGGCGTGACTGTCGCTGGGCCACTGATTGCTGGCGCAAATCAGACCGACTGGCACTTGCGCAATGTGCTCTACGGCCGCGACTGGCAAGCGGCTATTGTTGGCGATATTGTCGATGTCCACGCCGGTGATCGCTGTAGCGGCTGCGGTAGCGCGCTACGCGCTGAGCGGGCGATTGAAATTGGTCATATTTTCAAGCTGGGGACACGCTACACCGAAGCATTAGGTGCGACCGTGCTCAGTGCTGAGGGTGTGGAGCAGCCGGTGGTTATGGGTTCATACGGTATCGGCTTAGAGCGACTGCTTCAGGTCATCATCGATCAACATCATGACGAAGCGGGGATTGTCTGGCCGCAAGCGGTGGCTCCGTACCTCATTCACGTGGTGGCGCTAGGCAGCAAGGCGAGCGTCGTTGAAGTTGCTGAATCGGTCCATCAGCGTCTGCAGCAGGTAGGCTTGCCGTGTCTGTACGATGATCGTGCTGAGACAGCTGGGGTGAAATTCAATGATGCTGACCTGATCGGTATTCCGCTGCGGATTGTGCTGAGCGAGCGTGGACTCAAGCAGTCGACGGTCGAGATCAAAGACCGTGCGACCGGCGCAGTCGAGCACGTCCAGCTTACTGAGCTTGAGGCGCACATCACCGCGCTGCTGGCTGAGCGTAGCGTTCAGGATGCGGCGAAATTGACATAGTGCAAGCGTGCAAACAGAGCTGGCTGGCATCAACATGGTGCTTGCTCTCGTTGATGCCAGCCGCGCTGTATGCAGATCGGCGGATTGACGACAGGCTAGCTATGTGAGGTAAACAATGCTCAACGAGCGTAATATCGCCATTATTGGTGCTGGAACGATGGGGGAGGCCGCGATTGCTGGGCTGCTGCGGGCAGAGCTGGTTGAAGCTGCGCAGCTTGTTGCTGCCACGCCGCGGGCAGAGCGCCGCCGTGAGCTTAGCCAGCGCTGGGGCATCAAGACAACAGGCGACAACCGCGAGGCGGCGACATGGGGCGATGTGGTGGTGCTGGCGATTAAGCCACAGATGGTCGATCACGTGCTGCCGAACTTGCAGGGTGTGTTTCAGCCCAGCGATCTGATGATCTCGATTTTGGCCGGTGTGACGATCGGCAAGCTGAAGGAGATGACCGGCCATGCGGCGATTGCGCGGGCGATGCCCAACACGCCCGCGCAGATTGCTGAGGGCATCACCGTGTGGACCACAAGCCAGGGCCTTGATGCTGAGCGCCGTAGCTGGGCTAAAACGGTGCTGAGCGCCATTGGACAACAGGTCGAGGTTGAAGATGAAAAGTTTATGGATATGGCGACTGCCCTATCCGGAACCGGGCCAGCCTACGTGTTTATGGTTATGGAAGCGCTGATTGACGCTGGCGTGCATATGGGATTTCCGCGCCGGATTGCGGCCCAACTCGTTGAGCAGACGGTGATTGGAGCCGTGCGCTATGCAATCCAGTCCGGCCATCATGTGGCCGAGCTGCGCAATATGGTGACATCACCTGGCGGCACAACGGCGGCGGCGCTGTATGAGCTGGAGCGCGGCCGCTTGCGCACGGTGCTTGCTGACGGCGTGTGGGCCGCCTACCGCCGCGCACGCGAGCTAGGCGAGAGCTAAAAAACAAGCTGGCCGCTCAACGGCGAGCGGCCAGGTTGGCTGAGGCGACGCAGCTAAACAAACTACTGGATATACAAGCTTCCGTCACCGTGGTTGCCCAGATCGCACCAGCGCCATGTTGCGCCTGCGTTGGCTGAAAAGCGGCAGGTGTAGCGCACGGTCGTCCCTGGCTGAAGCGTGGTCGTATCGAAGAAGACGACATACTGGTGATTGTGGCCGACCTGCTTGTGAAAGTACATCGGGAGTGCACGCCAGGTGTCACCGGTTGTGTACCAAAGCTCAGCGATCACATCATCGTTGAAGTTAGGGCCGCTGAGTTGGTCCGTTACGCCTGGCTCAAAGAACTGCGCCGTAATCTCGACCGGCGTGCCGACGTTCACCGACTGTGGCTGGGCCGGCGCTAAATTGCCAGCCCATGTTGGCGTCCAGGGCGCGGGCACAGCGTGATAGTCGGCACCGTAGTTGTTATCCCAGCGTGTGCCATCGGTAAAGGCGAAGTCGATGGTTCGAACATAGGCCGGGAGATCGATCAGCGCCTGATAGGTAATGCCGCCCAAGTCATAGCGCGTGCGCACAGCTGTGATGACCTGCGGCTGCTGCCAGCCATCGTAGCCGAGGTGGACGAACCGCACCTCTAGCCCACCGTAGCGTGGGCTAAAACTGTATTCAATTGTGACCTGACGCTGGCCGTCTGTCAGGTTCGTTGATACCGAAATAGTTGGCCCAAGTGGGCTATGGAACGAGGCTTGCGTCGCCTGAGGTGGTACAACCATTGTACTGATGATCGTGACAGTGACGACCATCACCAGTTTGAGCAATCGTTGCTGAAACTGCTTCCGATGTGTGGGATAAACCCGCAACAGTGGTTGCAGCACAGAGTTCTCCTTGTTTGCAACGCCTCAGCATGTGCGTTGATACGCGCCTAATTATAGGAAGCTTACGCAAAAGTGCAACTGGCAACTGGATGATCTTTACCCAAACAGCGCGCGCAGCTGTGTGCGTGCGGCGCGGGTTGTGGCCCAGTAGGTCGCATTCGTTTCTAGCTGGCGGGCGATGAGTCCTTGCAGGCGCGAGGGGCCAAAGGGTGCCAGAGTGGCGAGCGCTGTGTCAGCGAAGCGTTGGGCCTCGTGCTCTAGCTCAGTCCACACGTCTTCGGCATAAATTTGATAACCAGCGAGGCGCTCAACATCAAGATCGGTGGCTGATCGTACGCGCTTTTGCGCATACAGCGCGCTGATCACACGGGCCGCGACAGGATTGATTTGATGTTTTTCGAGGTCATCGAGCCAGTCACTGCTGTCATCAACGATTTGCCGCAGGGCGCTGAAGCAGCGCAGGCTGGTTTGCACCGCTTGGGTGAGCGGATGCTCTGGAGGAAACCCAGCGAGCTGCGCTTGGGCGAGCGAGTTAAAGTAAAAGGCGGCTGAGCGGGCGATCACCAAGTCGGAGTTGATCGTCTGAAGGCGCTCGACGGTTAGCTCATCCCAGGCTTGGAAGCGCGTCGCAACCTCTTGGGTGTAGGCATTGGCTGAGGTGATGGCGAGCGTGTTGAAGTGGGGCCAGCATGGGCTAGCCGGTAGGCCAAGTTGAGCGTAGATCTCAAGCATCTGCTGCAGCGCGAGATGACCAGTGAGCAGCATTGCAGGTGGCCGACTCTCGTCAATGATTTCATCTTGCGTCCAGTAGTACCACCAGCCATAGATATGTGCCACGCTCAGCTGAAAGCAGACGCTGGTGGGCACGGGCAGCAAATCCTGCAGCCAGTAGGGCAGCAGTGTGACGATGCGGCTGAACTCGCCGGTTGCTAGCTCGGCGATCAGCTGCTGCGCATTGGTGCGGATTGGCTCTGGATAGCTGTCTGCGGTGGAGCGAAGGTGCTGGATTACAGCAGCATACAGCTCACGGTCACTGGGCGCAGAGCTGTTGGTTCGGGGCTGGTTCATGGGTGCTCCTCTATGTACTCGACTACGCCACTATCGTGCGTGCGACGGAGGTTAGGTGGCACTCATTATGGCATAATTCAAGCACATCGTGCAGGCGTGCTTTGTGCGCTGATCTAGGCGGTGGCGCACCACAAAATCACGGCTCGGTTGGTAGTCCGAGCGCAGCAATCGACGCTGTCAGTATCCTTCCCTCCCGGGATGTCCAGTGGTGCGAGTACTCATCGACGCTCCGGCGTCATAGCCATTGGGAGGGATGTATGCTGTTGCTAACCGTACTGTTTGATGATCCTTGGTGGATTGGCGTCGTGGAGGTGCACACAGCGGCAGGTATTCAAGTAGCGCGCTGGATTTTTGGCAGCGAGCCAGGCAATGCCGAGGTGTATGCATTTGTACAAGGTGAGTTCACGAGGTTACTTGATGGCCTTTGTTCCCCAGTGTCCCTAGATGCTGCTGAGCCAAGCGTGCGCCGCCGTAGCCCCAAGCGGGCAGCGCGTGAGGCGGCCCGCAGCCTGCGTGAGCGCGGAATCTCGACCTACGCGCAGGAAGCGCTTAAACAGCAGCAGGAGGCGCATAAGCAGGAACGTAAGCAGACGCAGCGCGAGCGGCGCAAGCAGCAGGCTGATGCGCGCAGAGCGCAAGCGCGCCAGCGCGCCAAGGAGCGTCATCGTGGTCGGTAAGCACTAAAACGGTGGTTGGTCAGGCGGCACAGTGAGCAATCACTGTGCCGTTTGACAAAACGAAAACCTAATGCTACAATCACCGTCGCTGTTGCGAAAAACAACACAAGCGCGTTGGGGGTGTAGCTCATCTGGTAGAGCGCAGCGTTCGCATCGCTGAGGTAAGGGGTTCGAGTCCCCTCACCTCCACCAAAACAAACATCTGGGGGCGTAGCTCAGCTGGTAGAGCAATTGCCTGGCAGGCAATAGGTCAGGGGTTCGAGTCCCCTCGCCTCCACCATTACAGAAACCTGGCTTTTTGGCCAGGTTTTTTGTTGTGTCATAACTTTAGCGGCAATTGCATCTACCTTCTCTACAGAAACAACAATCTATCGCATACAAGAGAGGAGTGGGCAATGCTGGCGAAGGTGTGGAGCTGTGCCGTGATCGGTCTGGAGGGTGCGCTGGTTGAGGTGGAGGTTGATATCAGCCGCGGCCTGCCAGCGTTCACGATTGTGGGGCTACCCGATGCGGCGGTGCAGGAGGCGCGCGAGCGTGTGCGCTCGGCTGTGCGCAACAGCGGCGGCGAATTTCCCACCTCGAAAGTCATTGTTAATCTCGCTCCAGCAGATCTGCGTAAGGCGGGGCCGGCCTACGATCTGCCGATTGCCGTAGGCGTGCTGCTCGCATCAGCGCAGATCGGTGCCGATGTGAGCAAATCGCTGTTTGTGGGCGAGGTCTCATTGGATGGGACGCTCCGACACACAGAGGGCATTCTGCCGATGGTCAGCGCCGCACAGCGCTTGGGCTTAGAGACGGTCTATGTGCCAGCGATGGATGCGGCCGAGGCGGCGCTGCTGCCCAACCTGACGGTGATCCCGGTGCCTTCAATCAATGCGCTGGCCGCACATCTTAACGGCGAGCGCTATCTTCAGCCCTACAGTGCTGATGTTGATCTGCACAGTGACCTACGCTACGAGGTTGATCTTGCCGATGTCAAGGGCCAAGAGCATGTTAAGCGCGCGCTGGAGATTAGCGCAGCAGGCGCACATAATATCTTGATGAGCGGACCGCCAGGGTCAGGCAAGACGCTGCTGGCGCGCTGTTTACCATCGATCATGCCGCCGCTGAGCTTGAGCGAAGCGCTCGAGGTGACAAAAATCTACTCGGTAAAGGGCCTGCTGCCGCCAGAGACACCGTTGATTCGGCAGCGGCCCTTCCGCGCGCCGCACCACACGATTTCGAATGCGGGACTGGTTGGTGGAGGGCGGCTGCCGCTGCCTGGCGAGATATCGCTGGCGCATCGCGGGGTGCTGTTTCTTGATGAAATGCCCGAGTTTAGCCAGCATGTGCTGCAGGTGATGCGCCAGCCCCTGGAAGATCACACGGTTGTGATTAGCCGAGCGGCGGGAACGCTGTGTTTTCCGGCGAACTTTGTGCTTGCTGGCGCGCTCAATCCCTGCCCGTGTGGCTACCACGGCGATAGCAGCCGTGACTGTACGTGTGCTCCGTCCGCGATCAGTCGCTACCAGAAGCGGCTGTCAGGGCCGCTGCTTGACCGAATCGACATTCATATTGATGTGCCAAGAATTGATTTTGAAAAGCTCGCGTCCGAGCAGCCAGGTGAGACATCGGCGCAGATACGGGCGCGAGTCTGCCAAGCCCGTGAGCGGCAGCGTGAGCGCTTCAAAGCGACAGAGCTGCTCACGAACAGTGCGATGAAGCCGGGCCATATTCGGCAGTGGTGTCAGCTTGATAACGCTGGACACACATTGATGAAAGCGGCCATGCATCAGCTCCAGCTCTCGGCGCGCTCGTACCATCGCGTGCTGAAACTTGCGCGCACGATTGCCGATTTAGCGGCAGCTGAGCAGATCCAGCCGGTGCACTTAGCTGAGGCGCTGCAGTATCGTCCGCGCCGTAAATGCTAACAGGTATTGTTAGATCTCATCTTGGCGCTGGAGCCAGCGCAGCGGATAGCCGAACACATGGCTTGCGAGCGCGCTGCCATCAGTTACAAGTGTGGCCCGCTGCAGGGCGGCTGCTTCGACGTGCTGACAGATGCGCGTATACTCTGCCCCATCGTGGGTGTTGATCAGGACCGTTGCCTGCCGCCACACATCGGCGCGCCAATTGCGAATAAGCCGCAGCGTTAGCCACTCGTCGAGCGGGCCGCAGAGCGTATCGACCAGATTAAACCAGGGTGTATAGCGCTCTACGACTGTATCTTGCACGCTATCGAGCGTTTCGGCGATGATCACATTCACTTCACAGTGATCGCGGTAGCGCAGGCGGCGCTGGGCGGCTGAGAGCTGCTCCCACTCGGGCTTGAGCAGATCAAGCAATGTGAAGACTAAGTCGTAGTTGATATGTGCGTTGATGCCAAGCAATAAATGCTGAACGGTGGAGATCGCAGCGCTGCGCGTTTGCTCGTGCGCGTGGTGCCAAACCTTGGGCACCTGTGCGGCTCCGGACTCATAGGCATCGAGTGCAACAAAGTAATACTCTGCAAAGCGGTGGGTAAGCCGAGCAACCCAGTCGCGATCATAGAAGCGACCGCTGGTGAGCGCTGCGAGCATATTTTGGGTCATCATGCGGTAGCAGGCCAGAAAAATCAGCCGCCGATCACCAGCTTGCTCCCATTGGCTGAGATACGCAGCCATGCGCTGATCTAGCTTTGTTTCAAGTGTCATAGACTGCATCCTTCTGTGCTGGTGACCAATGCAAGCTCACATGTGGGTAGGCAAGCAAAGTGTGCTGCTCGCCGTGCTACTCCGACCTGGGCCGAGCTCCTAGCGGCATTGTAGCAGGAACACGGATTGCTGAATAGCTTTTCTTTGGTGACGTGGCGTATGCTAGAGCCAGATACCGAGGCAAAAGCAAGCGCGGAGCATAGTATAATGAGCCAAACTGTCCCAAGGAGATGTGCGTGTTAGCGTTAACTGAAGCCTCGTTTCAAGGACTGTTGGAGGCGGCACCTGATGCAATCGTCATTGTTGATCCAACAGGATTAATTGTCCTCATTAACTCACAGGCCGAGCGGTTATTTGGCTACAAGCGCAGTGAGTTGATCGGCCAAGCCATCGAGCTGCTGCTGCCTGAGCGCCTGCGTGGTGGGCATATTCGCCATCGTTCAGGCTACATGGGTGAGCCGCACACCAGACCGATGGGCGTGGGGCTTGATCTGGTGGCTTGTCGTAAGGATGGCTCTGAGTTTTCAGCCGAGATCAGCCTGAGTCCTTTTCCGACTGCCGATGGGACGCTTGTCACAGCCGTGGTGCGCGATGTTACGCAGCGCAAGCGGGCGGCGGATGAGCTTGAGCGGCAGGTGCATAATCGGACGGCGCATCTTAATGCGCTGTTACAGTTTAGCGGTGAGCTGCTGCTGGCGCGCAATTTCAGCGAAGTGCTGCAGCGGGCGCTCCACCATGCCCTCGCGTTGGTTGCGGAGGCGCACCATGCTGCCGTCTACCTGTACAACGAAGTGAGCGATAGGCTTGATCTGCATGCGAGCGCGGGCTTTGAGCTGCTGCTGCCGAAGTCGCTGACAACACGTGCGGGAATTATTGGCCGGGCCTTTATCTCTGGCCAGACCCAGCACACCCAAGCTGCGGCTGACTGGATTGTGCTGGAGGCCGATGAGGCAGCGGAGAATGCGCCGACAGGTGCAATTGCGCAGCCGCTGATTGCCCAGAGTGTGCCGATTGGCGTCTTGCTGCTGCTGCGCGATCGTGGCACTGGCGCATTTGCGTTGGACTCGCTTGCCACAATCGAGGGCTTAGCGAACCTGACGGCTGCCGCGCTGGTTCAAGAGCAGAATCGCAAGCGCGCCGCCTCGCTGACATCGCTGGTGGCCGTGCTCGAGGATCAGCAGCGCCTGATGGCTGAGCGGCTGACATCGGCTGAGGCGGCCATGGTGCAGTCGGCACGTTTGGCGGCGATGGGACAGCTGGCAGCTTCAATTGCCCATGAGATCAATAATCCGCTCTATGCGATCCGCAACAGCCTTGTGCTGCTGGAGGAAGATCTCCCAGAGAGTATGCGCACATCGCCCTATCTGCAGCTGGCACAGGATCAGCTAGGTCGAATTGCGAAGATCATCGAGGGCATGCGCGACTTTTATCGACCGCAGAAAGGCGATTTTGCCCCGGTTGATCTGAACATGGTGCTGCGCGAGACGCTGGCCCTGGCGGAGCTTAACGCGCGCTCAAGCAACATTGAGATGATCTTTTTGCCGCAGGTAGAGCTTCCGCTTGTGGTTGGGGTGATTGACCAGCTGCGGCAGGTGTTTCTTAACCTCATGCTCAATGCGATTGATGCGATGGACGAGGCCGGCACGCTGACAGTGCGAACATTTTCCGAGTCAAACACCGTTATTGCGGCAGTGAGCGATACAGGGCCGGGAATCCCCGATGAAGATCTGCCGCAGCTCTTCGAGCCTTTTTTTACCACCAAGGCCCATGGCACTGGCTTAGGCTTAGCGATCAGTGCGCATATTGTGCAGCACCATCAGGGGCGGATCGATGTTGATAGTCGGCCGGACCATGGCTGCACATTTTTTGTGGCCTTACCAGTCATGCCAAGGACAGGAGACAATGATGAGTGAAACTCCAGCACAAGTACTCTTAGTTGACGATGAGCTTCCGATTCGCGTAACGTTGGGCGACCTGCTGCGGCGGCGCGGCTTTGCTGTGGAGACAGCCGCGAATGGTCAAGAGGCGCTTGATCTGATCTTTCAGCGGCCGTTTGATGTTATGGTGTTTGACCTGAAAATGCCAGGAATGAGTGGCATTGATCTGGCACAGCGGGCGCACGAGCGGCAGCCAGATGCGGCGATCATTATTCTGACTGGGCATGGCTCGCTCGATAGCGCAATTGAGGGCATTCATCTCGGCGTGTTTGACTATATGCTTAAGACAACGCCGCCGCGCGAGGTTGTTGAGCGGGTTGCAGCGGCGTTTGAGAAGAAGCGCGATAACCAGCGGCGCGAGGGCTTGATCTCGACTCTGCGTGATGTCGTATCGCAGCTTGATGCGCAGCCAACGGCGGCTCCGGCCACGAGTGCTGCTGCGCCGAACGAGGGCTGGATTGTGGTGGGCGATCTGCATATTTCAACCTGGAAGCAGACTGTGCGCCTCGGCGAGCAGCAGCTTTCGCTAACACCAACGGAGTTCCGGGTGCTTGTGTGCTTAGCACAGCAGGCGGGGCAGGTGATGAGCTATCAGCAAATCATTCGCTGTGCTCAATCCTACGAGGCGGAGAGCGTTGAGGCGGCGGAGTTGATCAAGCCGCACATCTACCATCTGCGCCAGAAAATCGAGCCAGATCCCAGCAACCCGCGCTATATCCTCACAGTGCGTGGCACGGGGTACATGTTGGCCAATCCAGACTAAGCGCAGGTCGTTGGATGCGGGTCCACCTTAAAATGGGGCCGCCGCGCTGCTGTGGGTGCAAGGAACAAGCAGCGCGGCGGGGGGTGGGCAGAGGATAGTTACTCTTCGACAATGAGGGCGGTGACCATACCAAACATGCCATGCTCGCTTTCAGCGTGCGAGAGAATGTGGCAGTGGTAGGCCCACGCGCCGACCTCGGTGCAGTCGATAATCACATCCCAGCGCTCGCCTGGTGCGATGTTGATCGTATCGCACATAAACGGCTGCGGCAGATTCCAGCCATCTTTTGCGAAGACCAGCTGTGGCATACCGTGCAAGTGCATCGGGTGGATCATCAGACCCTCGTTCATATAGCGAACGCGAATTTTCTGGCCTTTCTTGGCCGTGAGCGGTTGGGTGGCCGGGAAGCCCTTGCCGTTGATGGTAAAGCCTTGGCCTGAGTCATTCAGGATCAGGATGTACTCTTTGTCGGCGGCTGGGTCTTGCGCCTTATCCTTTGGCTCAATAATGAAGGGGCCGAGCAAGCCTTTGCCCACCTGCTTAGTTGAGTTGTGGTGCGAGTGGTACATGTGCGAGCCTGGATTGCGCGCCACAAACTCGTAGGTGAAGCTGGTGCCTGGGCGAATTGGCTCCTGGGTTAAGAAGGGCACACCGTCCATGTTGTTGGGCAGCATCACACCGTGAAGGTGCACGCCGGTGCTCTCATCGAGCTTGTTATGGACGATGATGCGCACTTTATCGCCCTCGGTAACGCGAATCTCGGGGCCGGGAACCTGCTGGTTATAGCCCCAAGCCTCCATCTCTTTGCCTGGCTCGACCTCCCACATGAACTTCTCGCAGGTCAGCTCGAATACCTTGACGCCGTTCTCGACTTTTGGCTCAAGCAGCTGAATGCCTTGGCCTTTGGTTTTGGCGGGAAACGCCTTCATGCCCGCCTCGTGCATTTTGTCCATGGCCTCCCAGTCGGTGGCGGCTGGGGTGGCGGTGGCAGCGCTGCTCTGGGCTGCGGCTGCGTGATCCATCGCTTGCTCGGCGGCTGGTGTGGCCGTCGCTTTGGTGCGCGACAGATTGGTCGAGGCCGTTGAGCCACAGGCGCTCAGCACGCCAGCGGCGGCGGTGAGCGAACCCCAGCGCAGAATGCTGCGGCGCGAGGTGGGCGTGTTCAAAATATCGGTGGGCTTGGTCTCTTCATTGTTATTGCTGGTCATGATCGTTTGGTCTCCGTGTCACTGTGCGTTGACTATTTGGCTCTGCGACGTAGTGTACCTGAGTGACTACAATGGTTACGTGAAGATGTTCACCAAGTTTTGTGAACGATTATCCACTGACCACAGTTTTCTGAGTGCGAATGAGCAAGGGCTCTTCGGTGGTCTCAAGGCCACGGATGAGCAAGACTGGGCAGTTGCTTGTGCGCACGACGCGGGTCGCAACGCTGCCCATCCACAGGCGCTGCATGCCACTGCGGCCGTGGGTTGTCATAACAATCAGATCTGTGCCCATAGCATCGGCTGAGTTCACGATGCCGTCGGCGGGCGCACCCTCGATCAGCTGGGTGATGACATTGAAGCCACTTTGGCGTAGGCGCTGGGCTTGATCCTCCAGGTATCCCTGCATACGGGCGCGCATGCTATCCTGCTCGCGCATCTGCCACACGCTGGTGGGATCGACGCTGGTCTGGAGAATCTCAGTCAGTGGCTCGACGACGGTCGTCAAGCAGATGGTGGCTCCGTACCAGTCGGCGATCAGCTGGGCCAGGCCAAGGGCTTGCTCGGCGAACGATGAGCCATCAAGCGGCACAGTTACCGTGCGGTAGGTTGCGCCTGGCAGGGTCTGCACTGGCTTTGAGCGCACAACCAGCAGTGGAACTGGCGTAGCATGAATTAATTTCTCGGCGACGCTGCCAAGCAGCCAGCGCTTGATGCCGCTGCGCCCGTGCGTTGTCAGCGCGATCTCGCGGATGCTCGGGTGCTCGTGGACGAACTGGAGGATCGTCTGGGCTGGATCACCAATCAGCACGGTTGTATGTACTAAAATATTTTGCGAGTTGATCTGCTTGGCGATCTCCTCCAAGTAGGTCTGGGCAGCTTTTTGATCGATCTCAAGCGTATAGTGAACTGCCTCTGGCACCACGACGGGCCAGTTATACGTTTGCAGAATCGTATTCGGAATCACCACGCGCACGAGATGAATACTGCTACCGCTGGTGCGGGCGAGCATCAGTGCATGCGGGATCACCGCCTCTGCTAAAGTTGAGCCATCGAGTGGCACTAAAATCTGCCGTTCCATCGTAGTCTCCTTTCATTGGCTATGCATATCCTAGCCTTTGGAGCGCCACTTAGGCGTAATAGATTGATGGTGCTTGGTGGTCTTTTTTTCACGCAATCACCATAATGTTGCGATTGGCCTGCGCTGATTCGGGTATAATGGTGCTGTCCCACCCGCTGGCTTTTGCAGACCGATTTAACCCCCATCCTCTGCTGTGTTGGTTTAGCTTTCTAGTTCAAGGAGACGGAATGGACGCGTGGAATAAGCTGGTTCGCCCGGTGACGGCGGCGGTTGTGCTGATTCTGCTGGTGAGCCTCTTTTGGCCCGGCGCGGCGGCCTTCGCCCACAGCAATCACGATCACAAGATGTATGTGGCCCCGTTTGGCGTTGATCAAGGATCGTGTGACTCGTTCAAGCAGCCGTGTCGCACAATTATGTACGCCATTAACAAGGCAACGGGCCAGGGCAGCGAAGTGCGCGTTGCTGCTGGCGACTACTTTTTTAATCCGCGCGAGGTGGTGCTGCTGATTGGGCGGCAGGTGCCCGTGCGCGGCGGTTTTAGTGCTCGTGATGGGTTTACCCAGCAGAACCTGCTTCTGAATCCAACCTATATCTCCGGCATCGACGCACGCTATCGCGATCAACTGCTGGCCCACGGCTTCTTGCGGGTCGAGGACCGCACAGGGCGCGTCGATCCAGATGAGCTGACGCCAGGCAACAGCACCGATATGTTTGGGTTTGAGGCCAACGGCATCATCCACGGCCGCGTGAACTGCACAAATGGCAGCGCGCTGATCAATGGCGTCAGCTATCAGTGCAGCAACCTGGACTTTATGAGCCGCATACCGCTGGCGGAGTTTACGACGCAGGGCGGCACCAATGCGGCAACCGACGGCAGCAATCTGTGGGGGCACGTCGATCTCAATAATGGCCGTGAGTATGCGCTGATCGGCGTCAACAATGGCACCGGCGTGGTCGATGTGACCGATCCAATCAATCCGGTTATCGTGGGCACTGTGCCTGGCAACGACTCGATCTGGCGTGAGGTGAAGGTGTATCAGTACTTCGACGCGCGCGCCGATCGCTGGAAGGCCTATGCCTATATCTCCACCGAGGACTCGACCCAGGGCCTGCAGATTATCGACCTGAACAACCTGCCCAACAGCGTGGCGCTGGCAACAACCTACACCGCCGACTTCGGCTCGTCACACACGGTCTACATCAAAGATGTGGACTACAGCACCAACACGGCGCTGCCTGGCACCACGCCGGTGCTCTACATGAACGGCACCGCCAAGAATGGCTCGCGCTTGAACCGTGGTGCATTCCGCGGCTTTAACATTAACAATCCGCTCGCGCCGGTCCTGATGGCCGAGCAGCCGCAGAACGCTGGCTACACCCACGATTCAACCAGCCTGCGCATCGACGATAGCCGCACCGCCGACTGTCAGCCTGGACACAATCCGTGCGATCTATTTATTGACTACAATGAGACCACGGTGGACATCTGGGATGTGACGGATATTGAGCAGCCGTATCGGATTAGCTCTACGCCCTATCCCGGCTCTGGCTACACGCACTCTGGCTGGTGGACCGAAGATAAAATGTATGTGTTCATCCAAGATGAGTTCGATGAGATGGACTACGGCCATAACTCACGGCTGCGCACGCTGGACATCTCCGATCTGCAGAATCCACAGGTGACCAACGTCTGGGATGGCCCGACGAAAGCCATCGACCACAACGGCTACACCATCGGCGACACCTACTACATGTCGAACTATCGGCGCGGTGTGACGCTGCTGGACATCACCGACCCCAACAATCCCGCCGAGGCGGCGTTCTTCGACACCTTCCCTAGCAGCAATAGCGCGAACTTCAACGGGGCCTGGGGCGTCTATCCGTTCTTGCCGAGCGGCAATATCCTGGTGAGCGATATCGAGGCGGGCCTGTGGATTCTGCGCGAGTCGGGCAACTCGACGGTTAACCAGGCGATCACCGGCATGCAGGTGGCCAACGATGGCCCGACTGAGCTAGGCCAGACGACGACCTTCACCGCCACGCTCGGCACAGGCACCGATGTCAGCTACACCTGGAGCTACGGCGATGGTGCGACGGATACCAGCAGCGTAGGCGAGATGGTGCACCAGTACGCCAGCGCTGGTACCTACACGGTCATGGTCACGGCGACCAACACGGTCAATAGCGTTACCAAGCAGATGAGCGTTGAGGTGTTCGAGGCTCCGGAGGCGATCACCGGCCTCCAGGCGAGCAGCGACGGCCCGACAGCGCTCGGCAACGCAACAACCTTGGCGGCGACGGTGGCCACGGGCAATAACATCACCTACAGCTGGGACTTTGGCGACGGCAGCGCTGCCGCCGCGGGCGCGCAGGTGGCCCACACCTATGCGCAGGCTGGCACCTACACGGCGACAGTGACCGCCAGCAACGATCTAGGCGATGTGACCGCCAGCGTCGAGGTTGAGGTGCTGGCCGAGCCAGCGTGGCGCACGTTCCTGCCCTTTATCTCTTGGCTTGCGCCGTCTCTGCACACGCTTGTAGGGCGCTAGTTCGGTAGCGCAGCACAACAGCGCGCTCGTAGGCTGTGAGGCTTACGAGCGCGCTGTTTTTGTCTAGGCTTAGAAGCTCGGGCGCTTAGAGCGCGGCAATCGCGGCGCTTGGATCGGCGATGAGCTGCGCGATAAGCTGATTGAGGTCGAGACTACGCCCGCGCGCCAGCAGTAGCTCAAGCTGATCCTGGCCGAGGGCTTTCTCGACCTGCGGCAGCAGATCGGTGAGGATATGCTCGATCTCGCTGTCGGTGGCAGGATGGTGCTGGATAATGCCCAGCAGTGTGGCCGCAGCGGCAGGGTGCGCGGTGTGCAGCCAGAGATCGGCTTGGGCGACCAGCGCGTTGAGCGTGACCAGAATCCACTGGTTTTGACGCGCCTGCTCGAACACGGATTGGAGATAGGGTTGCGCGGCGGCATAGTCGTGCTCAGCAATCGACACGAGCGCCAGGTTGAGCGTGGTGACGGTGATGCCAAACTCGAGATTGTTGTGCGTGCTCAGCTCAAGGCTCTCCTGGTACGCCCGGCGCGCGGCGGCGTAGTCGCCCCGGCGCATGGCCACAACACCGGCGTTGCTGATCGCGCGCGAGAGGCCGAGCATGTAGCCGACTGCGCGCGAGGCGTTGGCGCTCTCCTCAAAGTGCTGATAGGCCCGCTCGAGGTCGTGCTGGAGGTAGGCGACATTGCCGAGCAGGCGCAGGGCATCGGCAGCTAGCTCGTGGAGGTCGGCGTCGCGGGCAAAGGTGCGCGCCTGCATGCCGCATGCGGTCGCTTCGGCATAGTCGCCGATGCGCCAGCGCGCCTCGCCCTCGCGTAGGTTGAACTGCACGTGCTCGCGCATGTAGCGCACGCCCTGCGGATGGGTGCTCAGGATGCTGCGCGCCCGCTCGCAGGCTGAGATAACCTCGCGATAGGCACATAGGAACAGCGCTTGTTCGCTGGCCTTGTCCAGATAGTGTAGCGTGCGCTCCAGCCCGCTTAGATCAGGATCATCGTTGTCGAGCGCCTGGCTCGAGTGATGCGCTAGCACGGCGTAGTATGGCGCGAGATCGCTGGCGTGAACACGCTCGTACCAGGCGACAACGGCCCGATGCAGCTGGCGGCGCTGGGTGTAGAGCATCAGGTTGTAGGCGACATCTTGGGTGATGGCATGCTTGAACATGTAGGCCAGCTCTGGCTCGGGGGCCTCCAGCGGCGTGATGTCGAGCGCGGCGAGGGCGGCGAGATCTGTGCGCAGATGCGGCTTGTCCTCCTCCAGCGGGTAAATGTCACGCAGCGCGCGAAAGGCAAACACGCGCCCGATCACGCTGGCGACCTTGAGCGTGAGCTGCTGCTGCGGCGTTAGCCGGTCGATGCGGCTGATCACAACGCCCTGGACGGTGTCGGGAAAGCTGACGCTGGCGAAGTCGGCGCTGTGCGTGGTCAGCTCGCAGCGACCATCAACAATCTGGATCATGCCCGTGTCGCGCAGGGCGTAGGCGATCTCTTCGCTCCAGAAAGGGTGGCCCTCGGCCTTGGCGCGGATCAGGTCAGCAACCTCCGGCGGCAGCTCGTGCACGCCAAGGCGGCGGCATACCAGGTCTAGGGCAACCTCTGGCTGCAGCGGCGTGAGCTGTATGTGCTCGTTGGCCAGGTCTGCGAGCTGGCTGCGCAGCAGCACGCTGCCACGATCATCGAGCGGGCGGGTGGTGATCAGCACCATGCGCTGGGGCACCTGCTGGATAATCTTTTGCAGCACTGTCCATGAGGCGGAGTCGAGCCAGTGGGCGTCCTCGACACCGATCAGCACCGGTCGGTCGCCGCGCACGGCGTTGATCAGCTGGATGATCAGCTCGTGGGTGGCCTCGGCGCGGTCGATGCCCTGCAGGCGTGCGCTGGCCTCGGTTTCAGGGTACTCGACGAGCACGATGGTGTTGAGCAGCGCGGCTAGCGGTGCGAGATCAGGGTTGGCGGCGAGCACGGCGCTCGCCTGGTGCTGGCGCTGCTCGGCGCTTTCGGTCCACTCCGTGACGCCAAGCAGCTGGTGCAGCAGCGGGCGGATGGCGTGGTAGGGCATGTGGCGCTCGATCGCCTGGGCTGTGCTGCTTAGCACCAGCACGCCGACCGCTTGGGCCTGCTGGACTGCCGCATTGAGCAGGCACGATTTGCCGATGCCGGCCTCGCCCTCCAGCACCACGGTGCGGCTGTGTCCCGCCTGGAGCGCCGCCAAGTAGTCGGCGAGCTGGGCTAGCTCACGGTCGCGGCCAAGCGGGGCGGTGCTGGGCGGTGCGCTGATTGGCAGTATGCCCGCTGGCCGAAACACAGCCAGCGGCTGGTCTTTGCCTTTCAGACTGAGCGCCTCTAGGGTGATAAGCTTGAACGGTGGGCTGGCCGCCTGCGCGGTCACCTCGTCGCACAGGATATCGTTGTAGCCCTGCTCCATCAGGCGCGCGGCCACATTGACCACATCGCCGATCATGGTATATTCGCGGCGGGCAGCATTGCCGATATCGCCGCAGAAGGCCGCGCCAGTGGCGATGCCGATGGCATTGCTCAGCCCGCGCTCCTGCAGCGCTTGCTTGATGTCGAGGCTGGCCTGCACCGCGCGGATGGCATCATCCTCGTGCGCCTGTGGCGGCAGGCCCCAGGCGGCCAGCAGGCTAACGCCCTTGTCGTCCACCGAGAGCTTGTCGATAATGCCCTCATAGTGGTAGATCACCTGCTGGAGGGTGCGCACGACTGCATGGGCCTGCGCCAGCGTGGTGGTGTAGCTTAGCTCGGGCAGGTTGATAAACACGACGCTGACCCGGCGCAGCTCCGCCAGCCACTGGGTCTGGCCAGCGGCGAGTCGCGCCAGCACCGCGCTGGGCAGATAGGCGTGCAGCAGGCCCTCAAGCGAAGGGAAGGGAATTGGCAGTGCGGTGCTGATCGGCGGCTGCGGCTGCTTGATCTCCAGCAGCTCCATGGCCTCGGCGCGCAGCGGGCGGCCGACGCACTGCTCGGCGATCAGCTGCCACGCCTCGGGCGCAACCGCCACCTGGCCGGGCACGGCCAGCGGACCGATCAGGTTGACCTGGAGCAGCGCATCGCCGATGATCATGTGCTCCCAGCGGCCGTTGACTCCACCAACATACAGCATCTGCAGCGCGCCTGCGCCAAGGTAGACGCGCAGGGCTAGCGGATTGTTTGAGTCCATCTGGAGCACATGGAACGCAGCTTGCAGCTCAAGGGCGCACTGGGCAGCGCGCAGCGTGGCTGGGCTGAGCGAGGTCTCGCTGGCGTGGGGCTGCCAAATGGCGATGAGCGAGTCGCCGGCAAATTTCACCACATCGCCGCCATGCTGATGAATGACATCGATGAGCAGGCCAAACGAGCGATTGAGCGCGCCGGTCAGGCTTTCGAAGCCCGCCGGCCCGCGCCCGGTGAGGCGCTCGGTCAGCGCGGTGAAGCCGGTGATATCAACAAAGAGGGTCGCGGCTTGGAAGTCTTCGCTCACTGGATCGGTGGTCGGGGCGTTACCAGCGCTGAGTTGGCGCGCTGTGTAAACAGAAATATAATTCAGCAAGGTTGGTCCAAGCGCCATAGCGGACTTTGCTCCTAGTGGTGATGGTACGCTGGTGACTGACGATCATTATAGCCCAAACCGCGCTCGCTGAGGAGTCGGGTTCTGGTGGTGTTTGGAGGTGTGTATGCGGCGCTGGCTGCGGCCAATACTCGGAAATCTCTGCCTTGCGCTGGGGGTGCTCAATGCGCTGCTGGCGGCGGCAAACTTGGGTGTGCTCACATGGCTGGCGCGGCGGCGCGTCGATCTGCTGGCCAGCCTGGGCGCTGTGCTCGTTGGGCGGCGCTTGGCGGCGCGCACGCGCTGGTGGCTGCTGCCGCTGGCTGTTCCGCTCCAGCTGGCGCTGGCCTCGCTGCGTGGGCTGTTCGAGCATCCGCTGCGGCGTATGCAGCCCGATGGCCTGCGCTGCGAGCGCGTCGACCTGCCCTGCGACGACGGCTCGCTGATCCCCGGCCTCTGGCTGGAGCCGGACGCACCGGCGGTGGGCGGGGTGGTGGTCTGTCATGGCGCAGGCGCGCACAAAACCTACTACATGTGGCGGCTGGTCGAGCAGCTGCTGGCCCAGGACCTGGCGGTGCTGACGATCGACCTCGACGGCCATGGCGAGAATCAGCGCACCTTCGATGTGCCCGCTGTCACCACGGATGTGGCGGTGGCGGTGGCGGCGCTGCGTCAGCGCCACGCGCACGTCGGGGTGATTGGCCACAGCCTCGGCGGCTGTGTCGCTGGCCGCGCTGTTGCCGATGGGTTGGCAGTGCCAGCGCTGGCGATCATGGCTTCGCCGCTGCATCTGGAGCTAGACAAGCTGCCCTACACCCTGCCGGAGCTGCGCGGCCTGCTGCGCCCGGCCTTCTGGCGCGTCGATGATCGGGCGACGCCCTGGCAGCTGTGGCGCATGTGGGCCACGCCGCCGGTGCGCTCGCGGCTGGGCCTCACCGCCATGATCGATCAGCTGAACTTGACCGAGTCGCTGCCGCGCATCGCCTGCCCGACGCTGCTGCTCTACGGCACTGGCGACATCATCGCTCCGTACGCGCCGCTGCTGCCGCTGCTGCCAAGCATCGCCCACGCCAGCCTGTACCTCTACGGCGGCGCGAGCCACCTGAGCCTGCCCATGGAGGAGCCGCCGCTGCACGATGTGGCCGTCTGGATGCGCGCGCAGCTCACGCGCATGGCCTAGCAGGCGGCACCTCTGTTCTTGGGTTGCTGTCGTTTCAGATTGACGTAAGGTTGTGAAAAGGCGCGCTGTGCTGCCGCCAGCGTGGTTCAGTCAAGCGCCTGCGCTGGTGCTCACGCGACCGCTCACTGGTGGCCTTGCCGTCGCTGCGGGTGGGTCGGCACGGGGCCTGCTGGCCGCTTGGCGTCGGGGCTGCCGGGCGCTGAGTGGCGTTAAAAAGAGCGCTGGGCAATCGCAGTGGCCGGATCAGGTCAGCAACGCAGCCGATGCGTGCTGGCCGAGGCGCTGCGCAT